>JACZXA010000133.1:1811-12709 GCA_022571865.1 Pseudomonadota bacterium | reverse complement strand
ATGAGCGTGGCCATCCCCAACCCGCTGCCTGGTCCGATTACCGCCTTCAATCCAGCCTCTTTTCGTCCACCAATCTGTCTGAGATGTTCAAGTACCGGTAGTGAACGAGCAAGCGCGTGAAAGTCGTTTACGACCGATACCGGACACTTCAACAGAGTGCGGAGCATCACAGCCTCAAATTCGAGCGTCCCGTTGGTGATCGCGCCCCGACCGTTGCGCACCGGGCCCGCCACAGCAATGCAGGCCCCTGAGAGGATCGTATACCCGAGTGCTGCTCGGGCCGATTGAATGAGCTCACCGACGTCGCGCACATTCGCGGTCGGTATGCTGACCGTGGTGACGAGCTCGCCCCCTGATCCCAACGCAAACCTGGCGTTTGTGGCTCCAATATCAGCGAGAAGGAAAACCGGTGTCCCCATAACAGACATTTTCGCAGCTTCCGCCTTTGAAAACTCGAACGGCTTTGAGTATTGTCAAACCTGGGTATCGAATTCAACTTAAGCACCAAGGTCAATGAATCTCCTGTACATCCTGTCACGCGCGGTTCTGATTCTGGTCGGTTGTTGGCTGCTCAATAACGCCGCCAACAGCGCCGAACCACTACGTCTCGGCAATCCCGGTGAACCTGAAACACTGGATCCCCATCGCTACAACCTGCGTCTTGAGGAGACTATTTTGACGGATCTTTTCCTCGGGTTGACGACCTTCGATGCTCACGGACAAATTGTGCCGGGTGCAGCGGCTGCGTGGACAACAAGCGATAATGGGCTCATCTGGACGTTCAATTTGCGTCGCGGACTCAAATGGTCTGATGGCAAGCCGTTGACGGCTGCGGATTTCGTCTACGCGTTTCGGAGATTGCTGGCGCCTGAAACTGCGGCGAGTCTTGCGTACTTCATGTATCCCTTAAGGAACGCAGAAGCCGTCAATTCCGGCGAGCTGCCAGCTGAAGAACTGGGTGTTCGAGCAGTGGATGAACACACTCTCGTCATCGCTCTGGAGGCTCCTTATCCCCACCTGGCTGAACGGCTGCTGTACCCAACTGGCTATCCGGTTCCTGCACATGTGATCAAGGAGGTGGGTGACGCCTGGGTTAAACCGCAAAACTGGGTTTCGAACGGAGCTTATCGCCTGGAAGACTGGCAACCGCAATCCCACGTAACGCTTGTCCGCAACAAACACTTCTTTGACCCGGCAACCATCGAACGCGTCATCTATCACCCGTTGGCTAACGAGCAATCCAGCTACAACCGTTATCGAGCTAAAGAGGTTCACGCCATCAGCAACTTTCCCTCCGGCGAGCTCGATCGAATCCGCGAAAATCTTACGGGCCATCTCCGCCTCTCGCCGCTGTTGTCGATCGTCTACCTGGTATTCAACACGACCGCGCCGCCGTTCGACGATGTACGCGTACGTGAAGCGCTCGCGCTGGTCATCGAACCGGAGATCCTGACTGAGAAAGTGCAGCGATCGGGCAACGTCGCAAACGGAAGCTTTGTACCGGCAAACGTCGTCGATTACGATCCGGCCGTCATGCCGCACCTGCACCTGGATGAGAATGCCCGCCACGAAAAAGCAATCACACTGCTACGGGAAGCCGGCTACGGAACGGACAATCCGCTACGGGTGACAATGCGTTACGTGAGCGGTACGGAGGCTAAGAAGACCCAGCTCGCCATCGCCAGCTTCTGGAAGAACATCGGTGTGGAAACCCAGCTGCACCATACAGAGCTCAAGGTCCATTTTGCCGACCTGCGCCAGGGTGATTTTCAGGTCGCCCAGGCCGGATGGTTCGGCGAGAACAACGCCGAGCACTACCTGGGATTACTGGTTTCGGACACCGGCAACATCAACTACGGGCGTTACGCCAACCCGGCTTACGATGCGCTGATGTCTGCAGCGAGACAGCAAGCAGACGTGAACTCGCGCAACAAATTGCTGCGCAAAGCAGAAGCTCTCGGAATCGCCGAGTACCCGGTGGTGCCACTGTACTCCGTCACGATCCGGCGACTCGTCGACCCCGCTATCACGGGCTGGTACGAAAACTCGAGAGACGTACACCCGGTGAGATTTCTCGGCTGGCGATAGTGGGGTAAATCTATGGCTCGTTACCTGCTGATACGGCTGGGATTAACCCTGCTCACGTTCTGGCTCATCGTGACGGTCGTGTTTTTTCTCATGCGTCTCGCCCCGGGAGGACCTTTCGACGGCGAACGCCGCTTACCACCCGAAGTGGAGACCAACCTCCGTGCGGCCTACAACCTCGACCAGTCACTGCCCCGGCAATACATCGATTACCTCGCCATGCTCGGTCGTGGCGATCTCGGCCCGTCGTTCAGACAGAAGGATTTTTCCGTAAACGAACTGGTCGCTACGGGTTTACCCGTCAGCCTTACGATCGGTGGTCTCGCGCTCCTGATCGCAACTACCGTCGGTATTGCCGTCGGACTCAAGGCGGGTCTTGCTCCCAACACGCGAACCGATACCTGGCTCATGGGGTTGACCAACATCGGTATCGCGCTGCCGACCATCATCGTCGCCCCGCTTCTCGTGTTGATATTCGGTGTCGCTCTTGGTTGGTTACCCACCGGCGGGCTTGGCAGCTTCAATCACTACATTCTGCCCCCCATTGCACTGGCGATGCCTTTCACTGCCGCGATCGCGCGCCTGACTCGTGGAAGCGTGGTGGAAACTCTCTCTGAAGGGCATCTGCAGACAGCCAGAGCCAAAGGCCTGCCGGAAAGCCTCATCATTCGCCGTCATATTCTTCCCATCGCGCTGTTGCCCGTGGTTTCCTACCTGGGTCCCGCGGCCGCCGCACTGTTGACCGGTTCTGTGGTCATCGAACAGGTGTTCGAACTGCCCGGTATCGGACGCTATCTGGTACAGGGTGCACTGAACCGCGACTACACGTTGGTGATGGGCGTCGTGGTGGTTTATGCGGCATTGATCCTTCTGTTCAACCTGCTCGTGGATCTTGCCTATGTACGGATGGATCCACGTATTCGGCTGCAAACATGATTCGCTCCAGGCTCACGAGGGTTCTGTTCGACACACGCCTCGCACGAGCATGCAGCCTCATTCTCATCACGATCGTGTTACTTGCGTGGCTGGGGCCGGTGTTCTCCAGTTGGGAGTACGATCAGATCGACTGGGATGCTCTGGAATCACCGCCAAGCCTGCAACACTGGTTCGGCACGGATTTCATCGGTCGGGACCTTTTCGTCCGGTCGATGCTGGGCGCCCGCGTATCGTTAGGCATAGCGCTCATCGCGACCCTGGTCAGTGTACTCGTCGGTATCCCATGGGGAGCGGTTGCCGGGTATCTGGGGGGACGAACCGATCAACTGATGATGCGCATTGTGGATGTGTTGTACGCATTGCCGTTCATATTGATCGTCATCCTCCTCGTGGTGATTTTCGGCAGAAATCCGTATCTGCTGTTCATGGCGCTGGGGGCTATTTTCTGGCTGGATATCGCCCGTATTGTGCGCGGTCAGACCTTACGCCTGCGGGAGCAACCGTTCATCGGCGCCGCTCGCATACTCGGCGTTGCAACGCCGGCGATCATATGGCGCCATGTCGTACCGAACGTCTTAGGACCCGCTCTCGTCTACGCAACGTTGACGATTCCAGGCGTCATTCTGGCTGAGAGTTTCATCAGCTTCTTAGGGCTCGGGATCCAGGAGCCGAACACCAGTTGGGGTGTACTCATCGCCGATGGAACGCAAACCATGGAATCCAGTCCCTGGACACTCATCTTCCCCGGTACTCTGCTCGCAATGACGATCTGGTGCACGAACATGCTGGGCGACCGCCTTCGCGATCAACTGGACGCTACCGGTGCCGGTTATACTCGCACTTCTAGCACACGGACCCATATGAGGACGTAAGAACATGACGATAAGTGCAGGTCTCGGCATCGCGAACTTCTCCTTCGATGACGCTGCTGGATTCTGGGAATGGGTCGATCTCTGCGACAACGGTGGGGTCGATTCGATATGGCAGAGCGATCGCATCATCGGCAAAGACGAAAACCTCGAATGCATGAGCGTGATGGCCGCGCTCGCCGGCGCCACGAAAAACATCAAGTTCGGCATGAATGTGGCAAGCCTCGGCCTGCGCGACCCGGTAATCACCGCCAAAGCCTGTGCCACGATCGATGTATTGAGCAATGGCCGCCTGTTGCCCGCGTTTGGTGTTGGCAGCGCGATCTCCCGCGACTACGTCGCTACCGGAACGCCGACCAAAGGGCGCGGAAAACGTACGGCGGAAGGTTTGGAGATTTTGTCACGCTTGTGGTCTGAGGAAACGGTGACCATGGAAGGCACCTACTACCAACTGAATGAAGCGAGCATTTCACCAAGACCCATCCAACAACCAATGCCATTGTGGGTTGGCGGTTCGGCCAAACAAGCTATCGAGCGCACGGCGCGATGGGGCACAGGATGGCAGGCGGGAATCGATTCCGCGGACCAGGTAGGTCCTATTATCGAAAGCATCAAGGCACGCACCGTAGAACTCGGACGGCACATAGACGAAGATCACTACGGAGCTGGATTCGGCTTTCGTTTCGGCAGCCCGGATGAGCCGATCATCCAGCGATACAATGAGCTGTTGACGAAACGACTGGGGCGCGACCCCCAGGGATTTACGGCAATTGGTGGTACGGACGAGATCATGGCGCTCGTGTCGGACTTCCGCAAAGCGGGAGTACATAAGTTCATCCTGAGACCCATCGCTTCCGGTACTACAGACATGCTGGCCCAGACTGAGCGGTTGATCGAAGAGGTCCTTCCCGAGGTTCGAGCGTTAAACGGCTAACTACCGAACGTCAGTGTGTCGGCGTTTTTGGTATTTTTTCAAAACCGATTTCGACAAAAAACTCACCAAATTCCGTCGTGAACGGTACGACAATCACCGTGCAACCCTGAGGGAAGGTAGTGGCCCTATCGCGACCTATTACGACGCTGGGGATTGCCATGTCAAAATCATAACCTTTCTGATCGAGAATACCCTTGGCGTTGCCACAGACCATATTGGTAATTTCTCCCACCAGGTCCTTGATGCGTTTCATCAACGGTATCCGCATCATCACCGAGCATCCGTTTTGTGACTTCATGGATCAAAGGTTCGGTAAATGAAATAGCCAATACCCCACAGGTTTGCGGAGAGTTCATTTTGATGATGCCGGTAATCTCAGCTGGCGGCAGATGGTCACACTGAATGATGGGTTTGCCGCTTTTCGGCTCAATCATGGCCATCGTGACCAGCACGTTGGAAATAGAGCTTAAAAAAGGATTGATGAAATCGACATTACTGACGCGACTTGCAGACGTGTCTATTAACGATAGCCGAGTTTCAAGCCCAATGCAGTCCTAGCCCGGATGTTGCACGAGTACGGCGCATATGATGGTTAACATTTTCGAATTATTAGAAATTTTCACTATTTCGAATAGGTTCGAAGTGTCGTTGATGCGCCTGCGCAATTTTGGCTGGATCTCGCGGCCGCCAAGCCGCCAGATGTTCAGCGCGTTCGCTATGCGAAGCCTCGCTTCCGTCGCTACGGCTACGCTTTCGGTCACGAGCCGGCATGACGACCACGATCTCTCACCCAAAATTCTGCGTGCTCTCGCAATATCCCTGCAATATCCGGGCTAGTGTTTCACTCCAAAAGCGAGCAGCACGTTGCCAGGCAACTGTCCGAAAGATCCATATCCGGAGTTCACGTACACCATCCCATTGGCGATCACGGGAGCGGGCCCGTCGATAGAGCCACCTTTTGCTGGAATACCATTCACGGCGGTAAACGCCCGATTGGTGTCGTAGCTCCAGAGAATCTCACCACTACCCGCTGCGTAGGCACGAAGAACTCCGTTGAGATCACCAGCAAACACCAGCCCGTCAATCGTAGCTGGAGCCGCGGAATTGGCAGACAGGCAGCGATTGCTTCCGCGAGGTTGATTCCGGGTCGAGTCGATCGTACAACGCTTGCCAGGTGTCGGCTGTTTCCAGCGTATTTCGCCGGTACGCACATCCAACGCATACATGCCGGGAGCGAGTTCGGTGCCGGGATTGACATCGCGTATTATGAACGGTCTGTCCGAATTTGTGACGTAGACGTACTCGTTGTCCGTCGCCATACCCCAGTGAATACCCCCAAGTGCCGAGCCCTTTCCGACGCGGGTTTTCCATAACAATTTGCCGGCGTCGTCAGGATCGAAGCCATATACCATTGCAGACTTCTGGCCTGCGAGAAGCACCCGTTTACCTCCTTCGAGCGTTGCGATAATCGGCGACATACCAAAGTCGAGATCGGGGCCAACATCGTCACAAGGGGGAACGTCAGGCATGCTGCGACAGCCACCGTGCCAGGCATCATCCGCTGTCCCCTGGTAAGACCAGGCGATCTCACCCGTTGCAAGCTCGAGTGCGATGATCGCATCGCTCGTTTTCGTGGTCGGTCGGGAGTAGTTCTCACCGGTGCCGATGTAGAGCAGGCTGCGCTGGACATCGAGAGTCGGACTTGCCCACACGGGTGCACCGGAAGGAGCAAGCAGACGTTTACCCGCTTTGGTTCTGCCAACTTCACGGGCTTGCGCCCCGGTGGTTCGAAAGTACCAGATCTCAGAACCATCGCGCGCATCCAGTGCCACCACCCCGCCCGAAGAGGTGCAGCATTCATGATCCGGATTGCGCGCGGCACCCACCTCGCCGGAAGTGAGCGGGATATACAATCGATCATCGTGATAAACGGGCGATCCGGTGACACCGTTGAGCGATTCATATGCCACGTGTCGTTGCCAGAGGACCTGCCCGGAACGCGCATTTACGGCGTAGACGTCGGTCGTATACGACGCGAAATGAAGTGTCGGAGCGTCATCGATGGGAGCCCCAACCTCAATGGCACCCCGCACAGGTCCCGGGGTGTTGATCCGCCAGTAGATGCAGCCACTGATGGCATCCAACGCATAAACTGCACCCTCTGCACTGCCGACGAACACGGTGTTTCCGATGATGGCTGGCTGCGACCGTGCCTGGCTTGCACCCGGGAATGCCATGGCCCACTTCAGTTCGAGGTTTTTGAGGTCGGCGGGGGTGAGTTTTGCGGCGTCCGGACCTGCATATCCCATTGCGGCCTTGCCGCCGCCCCAACCCGACCAAAAAACCGGGCTGGCAGCCGTAACCGGCGCCGTTCGTGTTTTGCAGAACGCCGATTCCAGAATCGTCAATTCGGCCAATTCTCGACGGGTAATCGCCTCTACGAGCGCGCGCTTCTGCTCCGTGGACAAAGAAGCCGCTTGCGCCATCATTTTTCCGCCGGTAAGGGTCGTCAGCATCGCGAGCGGATTCATCCGGGATAACTGGAATCGGCTGGGCGTTCTGACATCGGTGGGAGCCCCGTGACATGACGCACAGTGTTGTTCGAACAGCGCTTGACCGTCTTCGACTCCGGCGCCTGTTGCAGCGCCCGGCACGCTGATCAACACAACCAGCACGGCTAACAGGTAGTGCAGGTACAAAATTCTCTCCAGTCGGATTCTTCTATAGATCGATATAATGTGAACATCGATACGACTGACAAGTCTACTACTATCACGTCGAACAAGAGGGGGAACGTTATGGATGTGTCCGAACTGGAGGCGCGAATCATGCGCCTGGAAGACACCGAAGCCATCAAACAGTTAAAGGCGCTGTACTGTGAGATCTGCGATGACGACCACAATCCCGACCGAATCGTCACTATCTTCACCGAAGACGGAATATGGGAAGGCAAAGGCATTGGTAGGGCAACGGGTCATGCGGAAATTCGTGCGCTGTTCCAGAAGTTTCAGACCATGATGAGTTTTTCCCAACACATGACCATGAACCCGCGCATCGAAGTACACGGCGATACGGCTGACGGAACCTGGTACTTCTTCGGACCCTTCACTTTCCGGGAAAACAACCAGGCCAAATGGCAGGCTGCCCGCTACGTTGAAGACTATGCAAAGGTAGACGGTCAGTGGAAGATCAAACATCTCCGCATTCGAGGCCCGAGTATGAGCGCAAACTACGAAACGGGTTGGGCCCGCTGAGATGTTTCGTTCGCACTCGGCGCGCAGAGCGACTAGCTCCCAAGCAAGGCTCTGGCCTGGTTGACATAACCCCGATTCCAGGTGGGGCTTACGGTGAGTTCGTTGATGCACACGTGAGCGGGTAACTGAGCGAGGAACGCGACAATGTCTCCACAATCTTCCGCCTGAACCATCCTGGCACGATCGTCTTCGGTGACCGGTATCGGGCGATTGTCCAGAATGGGCGTTGCCACCTCGCCAGGACAAATCGCGCATGCGCGCACCCCGTGAAGACCAGCCTCCATGTTGATGCTTTCGTTCATCGCGTTCATGGCGTGTTTTGCCGCGGTGTAGGCAGGACCTGTGACCATACTCACGTGTTTCCCGGCCCATGAGGAGATGTTGACGATGAGACCGTCTCCCTGGCTGATCATCAAAGGCAACACGGCTTTGGCACAGTAAAAAGAGCCATCGAGGTCGATGCGTATCACGCGGTCCCAATCGTCCAACGACACGTTGTGCCAGTTGCGCTTCTTGATGTTGATTCCGGCACTATTCACAAGCACGTCCACGCGCCCGAACCGTTCCACAATGCGCTGCGCAACCTTCTCGACCGCATCGCGGTCCGCCACATCCAGGGGCTCGACAACCCCACGACCAGGCACGCGTTCGGCCACCTCATTGAGCTTCTCCTCGCGCCGGCCGGAGAGCACCACGTGCATACCCAGCGCGGCCAGTGCAACCGCCGAGCCCTCTCCGATACCCGTTCCGGCACCGGTAATCCAGGCCACTTTGTCTGTTAGATCCCGCATATCTTCCCCTTTTGTACTGGTGCTCCAGCAACGTGTCATTGATGGAGCGCCCGATCATTATGGATACTTCGCTTTTATAGATAAACTGTCGACTCAGCGAAACTCTGGGAGAACGTGCCAATGGATCTCGAAAGACACCTCAATGACGTTCGTGTCGATGGTTACACCATTTTCGAGCGCTTATTGCCCGAAGCGTCCGTCGCGCGAATCAAACAGGCGCTCAGCCCCTACCTGAAGCGGGAAAAGATGGGGCGCAACGACTTCGAAGGCTTCCAGAGCGAGCGGGTGTACGCGCTGCTCGCCAAGGCTCCGGAGATCGCCGAGATCATCGAGCATCCCAGTATCCTGGCACTGGTTGATGAGTTTCTAACACCCAACTACCTGCTTTCAGCCGCCCTGGCTATCAATGTACATCCCGGTGAGACACCGCAGCGTTTTCACACCGATGACATGGCCGCAAGCCCGCTCCTGGCCCGCCCACGTGCGATGCTGGGGGTAAGCACAATCTGGGCATTCGATGACTTTACCGAAAACAACGGCGCCACCGAGGTAATCCCCGGTAGTCATCTCTGGAGCGAGTTGCGCGAACCCAGCGAGGAGGAGGCGATACGAGTCGTAATGCCCGCGGGTTCCGTGGTGGTTTTTGCGGGTACGCTGTACCACCGTGGTGGCGCAAACACTTCCCAAACCAGCCGGCTTGGTATTACCCCTCAATACTGTATGCCCTGGCTGCGGCAACTCGAGAACATGTCTCTAGCCGTGCCGCCTCAGATCGCGGCGCAATACAGCGAGCGGGTCCAGGAGTTACTCGGCTACAGCATCATCGATCCCGGTTTCATGGGATTCGTCGATGGCAGGCATCCCAAGCGGTTGATCAATCCAGACTACCTGGGGCGAAAACACCGCGCAGATCTTCCCGACTCATAGCGCACTCACTCACTAGTCGATCTAACGCAGTTCAAGCCCAATCCCTGCGTAACGTGTTCTCAGGTGATAGGTAGAAGGCTCTTTTCCATAGCCATTGAAATAGAAGAGTGAAAAACGTGTGCGTTTGGCCAAGTAGCCAAGGGAGATTCTTCCCCCGAAGTGGGCAAGAGAATCCAGGTCACTAATTCCCGTTTTGAATTCTCCTCTAAACAACAGGTTATCGGTGAGTCCATATTCCATCATGACACGAAGGCCATCGTAATCACGGATTTTGGGTTGTTCAGCTACCGGTTTCCAGAAAATATCATCTTCACGACGGCTACTCCACAGAGCCTGACAGTCACAAAAAAGGCGTAGTTCCACGTTATAACGCCACCAACTCTTGCTGTTGAGGATCATATCGGGCTTGGATAATTCGTAACGGAGTTGTGCATAGTCCCACCCACGGCTCACCTGAGCCAGAGCGAATTCGTCCCCTTTAGGTTCCCGGTCGCTGCCTAATTCGTCTCTTTGTGCTTCATAATCAAAAATGTTGTCGATCGATTGCCCATTTGATTCGTGGAACCATCCGAATCGAATTCGCTCATGATCTCCACGTATATTCCATTCAAACGCCAACCCTGGATTTTGCAAACGAGATATCACAGGGGCTGATCGGTAGCGCTCCGTTGGAAAGAGATAGAAGTCATATCGGCCGTTATATATGAAGTAGAGTTTACTTGGGATAAAGGGCCTGACAGTATTTAAGATGTTGTCGCCGGCGGCTGCTCTTCTGAAATTGCGAAAACTTCGGTCCACTAGAGGATACTTTATCGATAGATTGAACTCTGCGTGAACGTCATCGTCTAGATTTTCGCCTTTTTGTGGCATGGCAGCACTAAAAACATTGGGAAGATTACTGGTGAGTTTTCCACGCGGCTTCTCTACTCGAATAAAATTTTCCAGCAAACGCGCCATTGCCTCTCTCTCAACCTCTTGATTAAGATAATCCGGAACTTCCGATCCTGTCGCTTCAAGTAGTATCCTGGCTGCCCGCTGTCGATTACGAATCCACGAGTCGTAGCTTTCACGATCGGCCATACGAGCCGTCGGGGATATGACT
>JACZXA010000133.1:0-1801 GCA_022571865.1 Pseudomonadota bacterium | reverse complement strand
GGAGAGCGATAGCTCTGAGAGCTGTTCACGCCCTCCCAGTCGCTCAACTAGAGCGGTAAGCGCTTGAATCTGCGACCTTAGAGACGCGATAATGATCTGGTCAGCGTCGGCCCAAGCATGCACAGAACCGGAAAGGTACACGAAAACGACAATTAACCATCTGTTCATAAAACCCTCACAGTCTCTTGTTATGACGAAGGATGTGCGTGTCTGTTGAATGGGCGCTGGTCGAATTAGTTTCGGTCATTGTAAATCTCAGAATAAGGTAAATTGTCGTTGTAACCAAACCTACAACCAGTACTAGAGCAGAGTATTGCAGCCATATGCTGCTTCCGTTGGGCACTAAACAGATAGCAACTATCGCCACTCCAATTGATGTAACAATCATAACGATGTATGTCAACAACGCCAGAATCCAGATTGCCCTTGAGAGTATGTTCAACCAGGTACTGTCAAATTTTGACGGTGCTACGATCAACCATGGATCTTCAACGATTCGATCAGTACCGATGCTGTGTAGTCCGATAGCAGTATGAATTAGCAGCACCGAAAGGACGAAAGAAAATACTGCAAGTGACCATGAGGCGTTCTCAACATGGACCAGCACGTCAACAAAAGGCAGCGTAACAGTTTCGCGTAGCCGTTCTCTGAGCGCAAAAAAAGTTGGTTCCGCGCTCCCTGCCGCACTCACCCAAGGGTTGCCTAGGCCGATGACTTCAGCTTCTAGCTGGCGCACGTTAAGTAGATCGGCAGGGTTCTCGTTCTGCAGACCCCAGTTCTCATCCGAGCTCTGGGCGCGACCCACAACCAGTTGAATGTCAACTGAATGTTCCGCATCGATTAGACCAATCTGATACACCTGTACTTTATCATCATTACGAATATCACCTTTACGTTTGAATCGAAGGACCCAACCGTTCATTAGCGTGATTTCCCCAGTAACCTCTTTATCTGGAGTACCCCACGACGCTATCGTTGGAACGACTAAGCCTTTGGAAGGCTTGCTATCAGGTGCTCGATCGAGAATATCTGAGTTTTCAGAAGTATTAGCTTCAAGAAGAGCAACAGCAAAAAAATACTTTTGTACATCGCGGTACGTGGTCTCAAGTAGAACCTTGTTGGAAAGGAGACCCCAAGCAAACCAAAGAGTAAAAACGCTTGCTATTGAAAACGTTGTCAGCTTCTTCAAGTGAGAATCGATTTTCGTTGCCATGTTACAATCCAGTCAGCATATCGATATTATTATCGAAACGAGATGAGGAAGAGAACGAATGCCGCAACTACTAGAGCAGGACGAAAGGCTAATAGTTAAAAGGGCATTGGAGCATACTTCCATCTACAACCTCTACAGTTCGCTTAAAGAACCCTGGGCTGAATATCTCCAAACTTTGCTTGAGGGCAGGTGTCTCGAGATGGAAGAAGGGTGTTCCTTCTGCGATAAGCCACGCGATATTCTAGTTGGGTCCGCACTAAAAATGCTGTTGCGCTCTGCTACGAAACTCAAAGACGAATTCCGTAGGTTCGAGGATTCAACCAATTATCCCGAAAAAGATCTGTTTCGACAGTTCAAAAAATACGGAAACAGCGGACTCGAGCTGTCGGAACTGCTGCCTCACTTCGGCACCGTGGCCGACGAAATCTGTCTCATCAAGTCGCTGCACACGGAGCATTTCAACCACGCGCCGGCCCAGCTCTTTTTCCAGACCGGGTACGGCCGCTTCGGCCGCCCGACTCTCGGCTCCTGGGTGACCTACGGCCTGGGCAGCGAAAACCGGAACCTCCCCGGGTTCGTGTGTCTTAT
>JACZXA010000132.1 GCA_022571865.1 Pseudomonadota bacterium | reverse complement strand
TATGGAAGTTTGCGTTTTTGCACCGAATATTTCCGGGAGCCGGACAGCCATCTCGGGTTTATTGCCTTCGATTGGCTCACCATGGGGCAATTACTCTCGCTGCCTATGGTGATCGTTGGTATTCTCATCGTTGTGGTGACAATACGCAGGCAGCGGCTTGAAGTTGTTCCAGCGGACGGGATAACAAAACCTTAAACGGATTTCGAACACCGGGCTGCACACTGACCAACTTCGAATATCGGTAACAAACTCGGATGAAACAGTACCTGGATCTCATGCGTCTCGTGCGCAAAGATGGTGTGTATAAAAACGACCGTACGGGCACGGGCACGTACAGCCTCTTTGGTCAGCAGATGCGTTTTGACCTCGCTGCTGGATTTCCGCTCGTCACGACGAAGAAAGTTTCCCTCAACCTCATCATCCACGAGCTTCTCTGGTTTCTGCAAGGGAGTACGAACATCAAGTACCTGCAGGATCACAACGTGCACATATGGGATGAGTGGGCTGATGAACGCGGCGAGCTCGGACCGGTGTACGGTTCCCAGTGGCGCTCCTGGCCTGGCCGGGATGGCACTCCTATCGATCAGATCAGTCGGGTAGTTTCAAGCATCCGCAACGATCCCGATTCCCGGCGCTTGATCGTCAGCGCATGGAACGTTGCCGAGGTCGACAGCATGGCACTGCCGCCGTGTCACATGATGTTTCAGTTTTACGTAGCAGAAGGTCGGTTATCCTGCCAGCTCTATCAGCGCAGTGCCGATATCTTTCTCGGCGTGCCTTTCAACATTGCGTCGTATGCGTTGCTCACGCTCATGATCGCCCAGGTCTGTGATCTCGAGCCCGGTGATTTTGTGCACACGTTCGGTGATGCTCATCTGTATTCGAACCACCTGGAGCAGACAGACACCCAACTCAGTCGGGTGCCACTACCGCTGCCTACCATGAATCTGAACCCTGAGATCAAAGACATTTTTGGTTTCCGCATCGAAGACTTTACCCTGTCCGACTATCGCTGCCATAAGACGATAAAAGCACCTATCGCGGTCTGATGGAGATCTCACTCATCTGGGCAATGGCGCGAAACGGTGTCATTGGCCGAGGGAATCGCCTGCCCTGGCGGCTGCCGAAAGACATGGAGTTTTTTGTGGCGACGACGATGGGCAAACCGGTGATCATGGGGCGCAAGACCTTCGAATCGATGAAAGCGCCTCTTTCGGGACGAACCAACATCGTGATCACTCGCAACGTTGACTACTCCAGAAAAGGGATACTCATCGCGCACGATTTCATCGAAGCCGTTGGACTTGCAGAAAATCAATGTCTGATCGATGGCTGCGATGAAACATTGGTCGCGGGGGGCGTTGAGGTATACAGAAGCGGCGTTGATCTCGCCACGCGCTTGTATGTCACCCGCATCGAGGCGGATGTCGAGGGTGATACCGTTTTTCCGGAGCTGGATTGGACGGCTTGGCAGGAGCTGAGGCGCCAAGATTTCCCGGCAGACGAAACGCACGACTACCCGTTCAGCATCGCCACATACGAGCGGGCGTAGTCGAGCCACTGGCCGTTGCAGTCGAGTTCACGCCAACTTGCGGTGGGCAGGGGTCGGTCAGCGGGTTTTGGTGCGATGCCGACGATGGTGGGTCCCGACAGGGAGAAATTCTGATCGATGATGATCAAATACCTCGAAGCGGGGATGCTGGTCTGCATGTGGTGTATTTCGGCGCAAGCGCGTGAGATGTCACAGCTTCCTCGAGTCAGATCCCGCACCAGTTGGGTTGCCTCTTCTGCATCCGGCAGCGATACCCGAAACAGCCGCTCGTCACCTCGCCAGTCGAGCATTTCGAGAAGATAGGCCTTATTGCAGTCGCGGCAGGTTACTAACCCATCGGTCAACCCCAGGTGTTCATCCAGGCACAGTTGGAGCCGAAACGGATAGGCCCCGACTTTTACGTGTTGGCAGAGGTCCGTGTTCACAAGCGCCACTGAACCTGTCAATAATGAGTTTGGAATACTAGCTCAGGTTGGTTACATGTTTGCGAAAAGGCGGCGTGCAGGAACGAACGAACAGAACAAGGTCAAACCCGTGAGCTACGGGTTAGTCTGGGTGTTGACGCTGGGGATTGGGGCTTGCACGACGCTGAAACCCGTTCTGCCAGATCCAACCACGATCGGCAACCTGATCGTTCAGGGGGTGCCGGAGATTCCTGACGCGCTTGTTGAGCGCATGCAGCAGTACCGCAATACCCGCTCGGCTCGACTGCTCGGCTGGCTGCCGGAAGGGCTGCTCATCAGTACCCGTTTTGCCCAGACCGGGCAACTGCATCGAGTACGCAGCCCGTTGGGAGCACGCGAGCAGGTAACCTTCTTTGATGAGCCGGTGACAAGAGCCTATGTGCCGCCATCGGCAGACGTGAACGGTTTCGTGTACGCCCGGGACATCGGTGGCTCGGAGTTTTATCAATTGTTCTGGTTCGACTGGCAAACGGGACAATCGCGTTTGCTGACCGACGGCAAATCCCGTTACACGGGAGTGGTCTGGGCGAACGGGGCCGACCGTTTTGCTTATACGACCACGGAGCGAGATGGCCGGCATTGGGATATTCACATCCAGGATCTCGAAGGCAATTTGAGCATCGCGCTCGAGACCGACTCCGGAGCGTGGGGGGCGATCGATTGGGCGCCTGGGGACGACCGGCTGCTGGTAGACAGATACCTGTCGATCAACGAGTCCTATCTCTATGAGTTGGACCTCACAACCGCAACGTTGACACCCCTGCTGGATGAGTCGATCAAAGCCTCGATTGGCCCGGCGCGCTACAACGTTGACGGCAGCGGCGTCTACTTCACGTCGGATCTTGGCGCTGAGTTCATGCGACTGCATTACCTGGATCTGGACACCCGTAGGATCGAGGTGCTCACCGCTGAAATACCCTGGAATGTCGAGGGGATAACCCTGTCGGGTGATGGTGAGCATCTGGCGTTCACCATCAACGAGGGTGGATACTCGCGACTGCATGTCTGGCACCTGCCGGATCACACGCCTTTAGCCTTGTCGGAACTTCCGAGAGGAGCGATATTCGGTCTGCAGTTTTCGCCAGATGGCCGGCACCTTGGCCTTGGCATCAACCGATCCACAGCGCCTGCGGACATATACAGTCTCGATATTGTCGAACGGACCACCACCCGGTGGACGAGAAGTGAAGTAGGCGGACTCGACCCGCAAGGGCTCACCGAACCTGAGTTGGTGAGCTATCCGACGTTCGATACCGTCGATGGTCGGCCGAGGGAAATTCCGGCATTCATATATCGTCCGCAAGGGGATGGTCCGCACCCGGTTCTGATAAATATTCATGGTGGGCCGGAGGGACAAAGCAGGCCTTACTTCTCAGCCTCCGTGCAGTATTTTGTCAACGAACTCGGGATTGCCGTCATCGCGCCAAACGTCCGTGGATCCAACGGTTACGGCAAGTCGTATCTACAACTCGACAACGGTTACCTGAGAGAAGATTCGGTAAAGGACATTGGCAGCCTGCTCGATTGGATTGCCACGGATTCCACTCTCGATGCCGATCGCGTGGCGGTGATGGGTGGATCGTATGGCGGCTATATGGTGTTGGCGTCGATGACGCATTATTCGGACCGGCTTGCTGCCGGGATCGAGCGGGTGGGCATCAGCAACTTTGTGACTTTTCTCAAGAACACTCAACAATACCGTCGCGATTTGCGGCGGGCCGAATATGGTGACGAGCGCATTCCGCAGATGAAGGCTCATCTGGAGAATATCTCACCGCTAAACCACGTGGACCGGATTACCAAGCCGCTGATGATCTCCCAGGGTTTCAATGATCCCCGGGTGCCTGCGAGTGAGAGCGTCCAGATCCTGGAGGCGCTTCAGGAGGCCAACGTACCGGTCTGGTATGTGCTTGCCATGGATGAGGGACATGGGTTCAGCAAGAAGGTGAACGCCGATTACAACGCGGCCGCCACCGTGATGTTCCTGAATCGGTATCTACTGAAGTGAGCTAGGAATCTTTTCTACCGCGCAGACTTCTAGGTAAGGACTATTCATGAACAATTCAGGCTCAGTTGGTTGAGTTCGTCGTGGGTGGGCCTTTGCTGGTGAAGGGCGCCGTTGCGATCTGTGTAAACCCGATGTCCGGCCGTGATGTGCGACGTCTGGCAGCGCATGCAAGCAACATGACCCATGAAGCAAAGCGCGACATGGTAACGCGCGTTGCCGCCGGTGCCGATGCGGCAGGAGCAACGGACATATTTGTCACTCGAGAGCCCTTTCGCATCGCATCCATGGCACTCGAGCACATGGAGATGAACGCTCGCGTGCATGTGCTCGAGCACCCCATACACAATGACGCACGGGATACCGAAGCCGCCGTACTTGCATTCCTCGCCTGCGGCTGCGAGACCATCGTATCGCTGGGCGGTGATGGTACTCATCGCGCTCTGGTGCGCGCGCTGCTCCAGGCGGGGGATAAGGAAACGCACCTGCTTCCCTTGTCGACCGGGACCAACAATGTGTTTTCGCGACTTGCCGAGCCGACAATCGTCGGGATGGTGGCGGGTTATCAGGCAAGCCGTCGATTGACGGATGCGGCGGTGAAACAGCGGGTAAAGGTGCTTCATGTCACCGGTGGTGCGGGATCTCGGCCCGTCGACGATATCGGTCTGATCGATGCCGTGTTGTTGCGTCGCGATCACGTTGGCAACCTGTTGCCTTTTGATGCTGATCGAATTGATCGACTGTTGCTTACCCGGGCTGAACCGGGCGCCATCGGTATGTCGCCCATCGGAGGGCTTGTCAAGGTAGTTGACGAGAACGCCGATGTGGGGCTGTTGGTCGAACTCGGGGGCGATCACAAGTTTCTTGTGCCCATTTCACCGGGATTGTTCCAGCGGGTTGCGGTGAAAAGGACCACGGAAATTCCCTTCGATGATCCCGTGGAATTTTGCGGTCCAGGTGTTTTGGCACTGGATGGGGATCGTGATCACAACCTTGGGCGCAACGAGACGCTGATAGTGCGTATCCGCCGAGATGGCCCCTGGGTGATCGACATCAACCAGGCCATGCGCTGGATAGTGGCCCAAGGTATGATTGCGAGTCCCCCTACGCGATAAACGGGCAGTCATCGGCATGATCATCAAGCCCAGAATACGGGGTTTCATCTGTACCACAGCGCATCCCGTGGGCTGTGCGGCGCATGTGAACGAACAGATCGCCTACGTTCAATCTAAAGGACCCATAGCGAGCGACATCAAGAAGGTATTGGTGATCGGTTCATCCGGCGGTTATGGGCTCTCATCGCGCATCGTCGCCGGATTCGGTTGTGGTGCTGCGACCCTCGGAGTCTCTTTCGAGAAGGTGCCGCGGGAGAACAAGACCGGAACGGCCGGTTGGTATAACAACATCGCCTACGAACAAGCAGCACAGGGCGCAGGTTTGTATGCCGTGACGCTCGATGGCGATGCATTTTCCGATGAGATGAAAGACCGTGTGGTCGAAACCACTCGCGCCGGCATGGGGAAGATCGATCTGGTGATCTACAGTCTGGCCTCGCCTGTGCGTCAACACCCGAAGACCGGGAAGCTTCACCGTTCGGCCATCAAACCGTTGGGCGAAGCGGTGCAGATGAAATCCTTACACGTTGAAAGAGGCGAGGTGCACCAGGTGGATCTCGAACCGGCAGATGAGGAGGAGACGGCGAATACCGTCGCGGTGATGGGTGGCGAGGATTGGGAGTTCTGGATCGAGGCACTGAAAGATGCCGATGTTTTGGCCGATGGCTTTCGTACGCTGGCTTTTACCTATATCGGCAGCGACCTCACCTGGCCCATTTACTGGCATGCCACACTTGGAAAAGCCAAGGAAGATTTGGATCGTGCGGCCGGGGTAATCAGCGCGTTCCTCGAGGATCTCAACGGCGAGGCTCGGGTTGCGGTACTCAAAGCGGTTGTTACCCAGGCGAGCTCGGCGATTCCCGTGGTGCCGCTTTATGCTTCGTTGTTGTTTCGGGTCATGAAAGACAAAGGCCTGCATGAGGAGGTCGTCCAGCACATTCAGCGACTGTTTGCGACTCAACTCGCAAGCGGGGTAACCCAGCGGCTGGACGATCAGGGCCGAATCCGCATGGACGACATCGAGCTCACCGACGAGATTCAGGGTGAGGTGCGCAGGCGTTGGCCGTTGGTCGACACGGATAATCTCGAGGAACTAGCGGACCTGGAAGGCTTTCGTAGAGATTTTCTCAAGATTTTTGGATTCGGGTTCGCAAGCGTGGACTACGAAGAGGACCTCGACCCCACTCTGGGAAGGGACGTTTGAACAGCTCGAAATCGGTGCAAAAGTAAGCCTGGACCCACGCCCGCCCCTGCGTTTGACCCTATCTGATCGACTCCACAAGGCGGCATAGTTGGTTGGGTGACCGCTCGCCGCCAGCAGCCAAAAGCCTACTCGTTTCGTTACGTTGGTTATTTCACCCTGGCGGTCATCGTCGGGTGTCTGCTCCCGACCGCCAGATCGTACTGGCAGCTTCTATTGGGAGTAGGTTGCTGCGTTGTGTGGCCATTGGTGGCCCATTGGCTGGAGCGGTCGGCACAGAGAGCCAACCGTTCTATCAACATCGTGGAGTGTGGGGTTGCCGGCCTGGTTGCCGGTATTGTGAATCTGCCCCTGCTCCCGCTTGCAGCCCTTGGGGTAGCGCTTCTGGCCGGAACTACCGCACAGGGAGGCAGGCGTTATCTCTGGCCGAGCGTTCCGGTGCTGATCATTGGTGTTGGTGCGGGCTTCTGGTTGACGGGCCACACACTGATGAGTGCCTTTTTCTCCCAGTCGACTCCGATGGCGGACGTGTTCAGTGTGTTGATGATTCTGATTTACACCGTGCTGCTCAGTGAGCTCGGCTTTCGTCAGGCCATGCGGCTGTACGAGTCGAAATCTCGTCACCGGAATCGCTCTGTTCATGCCGCTCAGGTGAGCGCGCGCCTGGCGCGTTACGTTCCGGCAGAGCTGCACCGGCGTCTGGAAAAACAGCCGGACGAACGCTGTGCGCTCGAACGCTGCTGGCTTACGGTGGTGTTCATCGACGTAGTGGGTTTTACCGAACTCACCGAACATCTCGCCACCGAGGCGTTGAATACAGTGCTCAACGACTACCTCGCCATGTTGGGAACACTCGTGGAAGCCCACGACGGTACCCTGGGCAAGCTGTTGGGAGATGGGGTATTGGTATTTTTCCGGGCCGATACTGCTGAAGAAAAGGGCGTTGTCGCTCAAGCGAGTATTGCGCTGTGTTTAGCCGTACAAAAGGGTCTGTGTCTCCTCGCTCAGCGCTGGACCACCCAAGGTTATCTGGTAAGCCTGGCGACCCGAACCGGGATCGCGAGCGGTTTTTGTACACTGGGTGACTGGGGTGGCGAGGGTCGACTGGACTATACGGTGATCGGTTCCCCGGTAAACCTGGCGAGCCGTTTGCAGGCCAGGGCCACGAGCGGTGGTATTTTAGTTTGTTCCGCCACAGCGGCCATCCTTAGACCGGGTTTGCCAGCATCGGTGAAGCTCGAGGGACCGTTGCTGAATAAGCTCAAAGGTATTGGCCAAGTACAGACTTTTCGTCTGGTCGATCCGCGATAATCGGCTGCTTGCTAACAAGCGTCTGCTTCGCGCCATCCCTCTGTTAGAGTACCAGCCACTGCGGCAATGACTGTCGAAGCAACACCTGTCAGAGAAATGGATAGGGATGTCGGTTTTTCGTCAATTAAGAAGGGCACGGTACGTGGACCACGTGGAAAAAGAAGAAAAAATATTTCTAAAAGCCTGTCGCGGAGAACCGACCGACTACACTCCTATCTGGCTGAACCGTCAGGCTGGGCGGTACATGCCGGAATACCTTGAATTGAAAGACGATATGCCGAGCCTCGCGTTCTTCAAGAACCCGGAGAAAGCGGCTAAAGCGACCCTCGATGCGCAACGTATTCTCGGGGTAGATGCGGCCATTCTCTTCGCCGATCTCCTGCCGATCATGGAACCCATGGGTCTCGAACTCGACTACCTGGAAGGTGTGGGTCCGGTGTTTGCCAACCCCGTACGTAACATCAAGGACGTCCATAGGCTCATTACCCAACCGGCAGTAGAAGCGACCCCCTACATCGCAGAGACGATCCGCAACATTCTGAGCGATCTACCTCGGAACATAGCGTTGATTGGATTTGCTGGTGCCCCGTTTACCCTGGCTTCTTATGCGGTAGAAGGTCGCGGTTCGCGGAACTATGTGCATGTCAAGAAACTGATGTACCAGGCGCCGGAGGTGTGGGATCTGTTGATGGACAAACTGGTAAGTCAGGTGACGAGCTATCTGGAACTCCAGATTGCCAGCGGCGTGGATGCGGTGCAGATATTCGATACCTGGGTTGGCTGCTTGTCTGTGGCGGATTTTCGCCAGTACGTACTCCCCTACACGGCCAGGCTGATTCGAAACCTCGAAGGTCGAGTTCCGCTGATTTACTTCGGCACCGGCAACGCTCACTTGTTGTCCGATATAGCGCCGTTGGTCGATGTACTCGCGTTGGATTGGCGCACACCGCTGGTCGAAACGTGGGATCGGCTGGGCATCGATGTGGTGCAGGGAAATCTCGATCCGATCGTGCTGTGTGCCGATCCGGAAACGGTGTGCAACCACGCGCAGCGATTGCTTGATGAAGTCGCGGGAAGACCTGGACACATATTCAATCTGGGTCATGGAATCATCCCGGAGACACCGGTTGCGAATGTGCAGCGTTTGGTGGATCACGTCCATCAGCACTCGAATCGTGGTTGATACCCTTTTGGCTCCCGGACAGGATCCCAGGCAGGAATCCAGAGCGGCACGCATACTGATGCTTTCTGCCTTCTGGGTACCGTGGGTGGTTTGCACTTATCTCGCGTTTGCGCCCAGTCCACCGGACGCTGTGTTCAGGGTCAGTGATGTGTTGTTGCATGGGTTCGCTTTCAGTTACCTCACCTTTGCTTTGGGGCTCGCGCATCATGCAAAACGCTGGGTAATGGCAGTGGCCTGGATGATTGCCTATGGGGTCGCGATCGAACTCGTTCAGAGCTTTGAACCCGAACGATCAGCGGAATGGAAGGACATTCTGGTCGACCTGGTCGGCATTGGGATTGGCGTTGTTGCATTCAGACTCGTTGGCGGCCAGATCGAAGCTCTGGTGAATTGGCTGGCAGACACCGTCGTTCGTTGGCTGCCTTCGAGCTAGTGCCCTGTAGCAAAATTCTAGGTGATTTCTCGACTTTCCAGGATGTGCTGGCTGCGCCAGACGATTGATGGTTCTCCATCGACAATGTTCAGCACGTAAATTTCCAGCCCCCCTTCCCTGAGTCGTTGTTCCTGAAGACTGAACTCCACGACAAAACGCATATGTACGACGGCGGTGGTTGCGAATTCGAAAACCTCGATTGAGCCGATGACAAACTCGTGGAGCGTGGCCGCGGATGCGAAATCGTCGTAGGAACCGATGACTGCAGCTCGCCCAAGTATGGGTTCGCCCGAGTCGGGGGGAAGCAATACGACATCCACGTGGTAGAAACGGGTGAGCTCGTCGAGTTTACCTTGTTGCCAAGTGTTGTTGAGTTCGCGGATGAAATGCTCAATGGGTTGGCTCACCTGGGAATATCCTTATAAACGGTAACAACTCGCAAGATGCTCTTCCAATAGGTGACTTCATGACCGACGGCACAGCGCTTTACCGACCGAGTCCAATAGGCGACTGAATAAACACGTTCATCCAGTGAACACGGTCTTGTCGTCGACGAAGCACACCGGGTTGCCGAAAGGATCATGCAAGTAGAACGAACGTTCTCCCCAGGGCCGTGTGGCGATCTCTCCCAGGCTCGGTCCCCCTTCCTGAAGCTTTTTATCATCGAAATCCGCTCTTACTGCCTGGCATCGCTCATAGACTGCTTCCAGATCGTTTTCGCTCAGGTAAATGTGTTGCGGGTTGGGTGTAGACGTCGCCTGCTCGCCGTCCGCCTTGGAAACAAAGCAGGCCAATATCGTCCCGCCGCATTCGAAGTAGTGCCTTCCGGGAGAAATTCTCGTTCCCGACTGATTGAGGATTGCCCCATAGAAAACGGCTGCCGCTTCGATATCGCTGACGGGAACGATTACGCGATAAAGATGCGTCATGTGTGCCTTCCTGTCTCGATGATTGATAAGCGAGCGTAGCAAGCCTCACGAGGCATGGCCATGTAAGGATTCGAAGCGAACTCGTTGTGGTGTGTGGAGGTTCATTTCATTATCCTCGCGGCTTCATTGCCACGTACGCGAACGGAGAGATATGAAGAAGATCGTACTGCGCGCTCTAGGTTTGCTGATTGTTCTCGTGGTCGGGGTCTTAGGCCTGCAGATGGTCGCGTCTGAAACCGGCGAGGTGGTTGTGGTCACCATCCAGGACAAAGCCGGTGTCGCCTCCGAGAGGCGTCTGTGGATCGTTGAGCACCAAGGCAGCCGCTGGTTGCGCTCTAGTGGTGGAGCCGCTTCCGGCTGGTATCAGCAACTGTTGGCCAACCCTGAGTTCGAGTTACTTCGCGGGACTACGCGATATTATCTCCGGGCGACGCCTGTACTGGAGATGCAAACTACCGTGAACGACCTGATGAACGAAAAGTACGGGTGGGCGGATAGTTATATCGGTTTGCTGTTCGGTCGTGAAGATTCTATCGCCATTCGCTTGGACGAGCTTTGACCACCGGAGCGAATGGCTTGCGCATCAAGCAGGCTCCTTATCCTTGAGAACTTTCCTGACCAGTTCCATATGACTGCCAACGAACAAGTCTGCAACCACGCGGTTGGTGATTTGCCGGGACTGATCGACAAGGTAGGTGACGCGGCGAACGCCGAAGCCCAATAGGCCGTCAACACCGTAAGCCCGGATGGCGGTTTTTCTGGAATCGCACAACAACGGAAAAGGTAACTCGTAACGGGCAACGAATCGTTGGTGACTTTCCGCGCTCTGTGGGCTGATGCCGACGACCTGGACCGACACGTTCGCCAGATCTTGATACGCATCGCGAAACGCACAAGCTTCTTTCGTACACACCGGAGTGAAATCGGCCGGGTAGAAATACAATACGACATCACCGGCAGCGAGCAGGTTCGAAAGAGTTCGAAGCGAGCCTTGCTGATCTTCCAGTTCAAATTCTGGGGCCGTATCACCAATTTTCAACATGAGACACCTCGGTGTGAAAGAGAAATCGTAGCCCGCCTTGTCAACTAGATCTAGCAGAATCGTCTGTTCGAATAAGTAGTGACAGGGCATGTACACGCGTCTATGCGCAGCGCTGAAAGGGGCGGATGAGGTTATGTTTCGCGAATTTGGATTTGTTCTGGTTTGGGTGTCAGGCAGACACTGGTTACCGGTTTTGTCTGGAAATCAGGTGTCCGGAGCGCGACTTCGAGCGATTGTAAGAGTCGATATCCCTACCTATACTGCGCGATTATTAGAATCCGCTCCGATTACCTGCTGAGTTCTTTCTCTGTTGAGTCGGTCTCAATTCTGATATGCAGACTTTTGTGAAAGAGTCGTTTATGCAACGTGGTTTGGGCTAGCGGGATCGCGTTAAGGACTATTTGAGAACTTTGAAATGAAAAAAATCTACGTTGGGAATCTTCCTTGGTCAGTGGGGGATGTGGAACTGGAAGAATTGTTTGCGCCTCTTGGAACGGTACATTCGGCAAAAGTCATTACCGATCGCGACACAGGGCGTTCTCGCGGGTTTGGTTTTGTGGAAATGGATGACGAAGCGGGCGACAAGGCTATAGCGGAATTGAATGGCAAGGATATCGAAGGCCGTCAGTTGCGAATCAACGAAGCCAACGAACGGCGCAGGCGCTAGCTCCTGTTTTCATTTCACCGCTGCACGCAAGGAAGCAAGCGGTAGCCATGACTCCGAGTCGCCAAACAGCTTTGCAAGCGCAGTCGTGGAAGATCACTTTCCGGTTTGTTTTGTGAGGTAGCGATCGAGTTGGTTGGCGAATGATTGTATGTCGGTCCTTGCCAGGATCAGTGGACCGCCAGTGATGGTACCGGTAGCGCGTAACTCTTCCATGAAGTTGCGCCGCGCAAGGTGTGATTGGATATTCTCCTCGGTGTACAGCGTTCCCCTTGGATTGAGGGCAACCGCGCCGAGGCTGACAACCTCGGCAGCCAAGGGTATGTCTGCCGTGACCACCAGGTCACCTGTGCCAATTTCCGCGACGATGTGTGCATCGGCAACGTCGAATCCGCCCGGTACCTGAATTGCTCTGATGTATGGCGATTTTGGTACCGTCAGAAACTGGTTGGCCACCAGCGTGGTTTGAATCTTCATCCGCTCAGCTGCTCGGTAAATGACTTCTTTGATTGCCCTGGGGCAGGCATCGGCGTCCACCCACAGTTTCATTGCTGAATCGAGCTTTCTGACCGCAGGCGCCATTTCAAGCCGACGGAAGTAAACGAGTCAGCAATGCAACCCGTTTACGGCCGTTGTCGGTTTCCTGTTGGCCTACTTCCTGGAATCCGAGATTTTCGTGAAATCGCAGAGAGCGGGGATTCGGTGGGATGAGATTAACCTCACAGGTAACCAACCGCGTGTTGTTGCGAACTTTCTCGAACAAGGCCGAGTAGAGTTTCCGGCCCACACCACGGCCGCGATAGTCTTCGCTCACCACGATCCGATCAACGTAGGT
>JACZXA010000131.1 GCA_022571865.1 Pseudomonadota bacterium | reverse complement strand
CTCGTCGACCCGGCCGTGGGTGAATTAACTCGTGAACGGCGACTGTCCTGGTGCGGGTCTCTGGACGCAGCCGTGCGCAATCACAAGCAGATGATATCCGCGACGTCGAGGGTGAGCGACGGTACATCCTGGTCGGCATGGGCCAGCAGCAATGGTTTTGAACATACGCGAGAGACAACGTCCATCTGGCTGTCCGCAAGTCTTACCTTGCGGGATCGCGGCGACAAACGCGTATCCGGCGGCTTCGGTGCGGGTGGTCAGCACCTTGCCACCCTACCCCCGACAGACGAGATTGCGCAAATGGCACTCGATTTCGCCCATGCCCGGCTTGGTTCTGACAAAGGCCCCACCACCACGACAACGATGGTTGTCGATGCACGCGTCGCCGGCCAGTTGGTTGGCCGGCGTCTTCTCGCGGCAGCTCGCGCAAGTCAGATCCAGCAAGGCAGATCGTTCTGGAGTGACCTCCTTGGCAAACCGGCTTTCAGCCCGGTGCTGACGATCGTAGACAACCCACTCATCCCGCGTGGACTCGCTTCACGCCACTATGACAACGAAGGCATTTCATCGAAGGTGTTACCGATCATCGAGGAAGGTGTGGTCCGCAACATCTATGTCGACACCTACTATGGCAGGAAAACCAAAATGGCCCCGACCACAGGGTCCTCATCGAATGTCACGGTCAAGCTCGGGTCGAAATCGTTGCAGGATCTCGTGAGCGATGCCGGAACCGGCATCTACGTGACGGGGTGGCTTGGCGGTAACGCGGACACGACAACGGGCGACTTCTCGTTCGGCCTGCAGGGTCATCTGATAGAAGGCGGCAAGATCGGTGCACCTGTGAGCGAGATGAATGTGACCGGCAATCTCAAGGATCTGTTCAACCAACTGGCCCTTGTTGGCAACGACCCCTATCCCTATGCTAGAACGATTACCCCGTCGCTGCTGTTCAGCGATGTGGTTTTTTCCGGCGCGTAGCGACGCCGGCTGGCGCTTCGAGACCGGCGATCTCGAGCGAGGGTAATAATCAATGCGTAATAGCTGGTAAAGGCAGTGCATCATGAATATTCGACGCGGTCTTACCCGACGCGACCTGACCCGACAACTCAGCATCGCCGCCGGAGTCGCAACCTTGAGTCCAGCCCTCGCCATCGCGAAGGTGATAAAACCGACGCCGGCTCAGGTAGAAGGCCCTTTTTACCCGGTCGTCGAGCAAGCGGATAAAGATCTCGATCTGACCCTCATCGAAGGGCATTCCGAGACCGCAACGGGCGAAGTAATTCTCGTACGCGGGCAAGTGTTCGATACCCGAGCGCGACCGCTGAAAAATGCGCTGGTCGATGTGTGGCAGGCAAACCATCACGGGCGCTACGCTCACCCTGATGATAAGAATCCCGCACCTCTTGATCCACATTTCCAGGGTTGGGGCGTTATCAGAACGGACGAGAACGGTTGGTACAACATCAAAACCATTAAGCCCGCCCCCTATCCTTTATCCGCCGTCAGCGAATCCGGCTGGCGCCCCAGGCACATTCACTTCAAGGTCTCGCAGCCAGGGTTTGATTCACTCATCACCCAGATGTACTTCCGCGGCGATCCGCTGCTTGCCCAGGAAGAGGAACTCCTGAGGCTCCCCGAGGCGCGTCGCGAGGTGTTGATTGCGGATGCCACACCCGATGCATCCGGGTTAGTTTTGTTTCAGTTTGATATCGTGTTAACTACCGCGTAACAACCTGGTTCTGGCGGTAATGGCTGCCTGCTTCGAGATCAATTTCCGACTTGTTCTGTTGGCTGGGCTGCTGGTTTTATCTTTTCCATCTGGCGCTGCATCAGCCGAACCTGTAAACATCAACTGCAACGCTGATCTGCTGTGCGTTACCGTATTCAAGGAGCGCGAAGTAAAGCTCGTTCTCGAGAACAAAACCAACAAGCCTCTGAGCTTCGCGCTGTTTTTACAGCCAGACTATCTTGAAGAGCTCAACCCGGAAACGATATACCTCAGCGAACCATCGACGACCGTCCTGGCATTATTCCCGATACCGGCGACTCCCTGGGGTTTCGAGTACCGCATTCATTACGGGCATGAACGCCATGAACACGATGACGACTACCTGTACTCGCTGCCATTTGCATCGGGTTCCACCTACCCGATAACTCAGAGCCACGACAACCTCTCGACGCACCACCGCGGCAACCGCTACGCGATCGACTGGAACATGCCTGTCGGTGATGCCGTACACGCGGCGAGGGACGGCCTCGTCGTGAGTACCTATCACTTGTCAGCGAAAAACAGTCCAACCGGTGAGGCCACCGCAAACCACATCTGGATCCGTCACAGTGACGGCACCATCGGCAAGTATCTGCATCTCGATCATGAGGGGGTATTTGTCGTAGAAGGCCAATCCGTCGAAGCCGGGCAATTCATCGGGGTAGCGGGCAACACCGGATACAGCAGCGGTTCGCATTTACATTTCAGCGTTTCCACGCTGGGCGGTGACAACCTTTATGAAACGTTCAACGTCAAGTTTAAAACCCGATCCGGAGTACAGACGCTGGTGAGCGGGCGTGAGTACCTGCATCCGTAACCTTCTCGCCTGACCTCCAACCCCATAAGCTATTCTCTTGTTCCTCTGCAAACGCCTTATTATAGTGAGCTATCGTCATTTCCCGGGGGATGAAAATGGACTTACCTGCGTTGGGCACCAATCCAGAACTGGACGACATCATGCAGAGCGCTCGCAAGTTCGATATCGAGGAGAACCTGCTCGATCTCGCCATGTATGGCTTTACCGTCGTCTCGCCGGAGAGAATGGGCACCAAGGACCTGACCCCGCGCTTACGCAAAGCCATTCTCGGCGTTTACGAACGACGCTCCGGGCATAAGATCGCTGATTGGGAAACCTACGACGGCAAACTTGAGAAATTCCAGAGTTGGGGTTGGTTGCTGGAAGACGATGTCTTCCTGGAGGCCATCCACAATCCCGTTTATCAGACGATCGGCCAGTTTCTGACCGGAAAAAGCGGATTTCTGGCCGGGGCCGCCGTCATCCTGAAAAGCCAACATCAGGAATTCGATCTACCCCTGCATAGCGACAGTCACGGTGTTCCGCCCCCATGGCCAAGTTTCGCCACGTACGCCAACCTGTCGTGGCTGTTGACGGATTATCTCACCGAGGAGGACGGCCCCACGGTGCTCGTGCCAGGCAGCCAGCGCGGCCGAATGCCGCGGGGCAGCGAGTCGCGGGCCCACGTCGAAGAGCACGATTACATCAAACCCATCCACTTGAACGGTCCCGCGGGATCTCTTGCCGTCTGGAATGGGGCGATGTGGCACGGGTCTGTGAGACGCACGGTACCCGGCGTTCGGATCACCCTGGTCAACGTCTGGCAGCGGGTATACATGCGCCCCATTGAGCGCGTGAAAGAAATTTCCCCTGAGCAGCTTGAACGTTGGCCCGACCTGCCGCGGCTGTTGGGTTACGAACGGATCTATCCGTATCAAAACGAGATCGCCAACCCGGAACGGATCGAACCGACCATCCAGGCCGGACGCGACCAGTACGCATAGGAGTCAGCTCATGGATATACCCGCACTGAACAACGTACCCGACGCCGATGCCATCCGTCTCGAAGCTAAGCGTCTCGGTCTGGAAAAACATCTGCTCGAACTGCACACCTACGGGGTGACGGTTGTCCCGCCTGAAACGGTCGGTAGCCCGGATCTCATCGAACGAATGCGCGACGGCATCCTCCGGGTGTTGGCCGATCGTCACGATATCGAGGTACCGGATGATTGGCGAACCCACTCGACACCCTGGGGTGGTCCCAAAATCTGGTGCTGGCTATTTGAGGATGAGGCACTGATCGAAGCGGCCCTTCATCCCGTTGCGTTGTGTATCGCGCGGTTCATGTGTGGTCGCAGCGCCGTGTTGCAAGGCACGCCGGCAATCATCAAAACTCAAGGCACGGCTTCGCGCACGAACGAAGAAGGCTACATGCGGTTGCATACCGACACCCACGGTGTGCCATCACCACTCCCGGAATGGGCCCAACTGGTAAACGTTTCCTGGTTACTCACTGACTACAACGGCCCGGAAGACGGACCCACGGTCCTGGTCCCTGGCAGCCAGCGGTTTGGTCGAATGCCTCGGGGAAACGAAGGAGATTGGTGGGTTGAAGGCGCGCCGGTCGAACCCATTCCACTCACCGGCAAAGCAGGCTCGCTGGCTGTCTGGCACGGCAGCCTCTGGCATGGTTCCCGGCCCCGTACCGCAGAGGGGATGCGGATTACCTTACCGTACATTTACGGCCGCAGTTATATGCAACCCATCCACTCCTGGACCGAAGCCCTGGAAGAAAACGATAACGCCCGCTGGGTTGAGAAATACCCGGAGCTTAAAACGGTACTGGGGTTATGGCACCCCTATCCGACGGACAGAGATGGCCCGGAAGTGCCCCAAGATCAGGACGGTACCCGACATATGATCGGAGTAGGCGACAACGTCTACGCCTGATTCATGAGAGAGTCTGCAACTCGGGGTAAGGTCTCACTTAAAACCAAGTTAGCCTTTTCTACCGGCGCACTGGAAGAGGCCATGATCGCCGCCGCCACTATTGCCACTATGTTGTTTTACAACCAGGTATTGGGGGTGAGTCCACTCCTGTGTGGTTATGTGTTTCTGACCGCCAGCATCTTCGACGCGATTACCGACCCGCTGGTTGGCTGGTGGTCTGATCATTTCAAATCTAAATGGGGGCGTCGCCATCCCTTCATGTTGTTTTCGGTAATCCCCCTGACGGTGGGTTTCTATTTGATGTACGCACCCCCCAGCGACCTGACGGAAATTCAGTATTTCTGGTGGTTTATGGGGACCATGATTTTGTTGCGCATCGGCAAAACCTTTTATGGCATTCCGCACGACGCATTGGGCGCCGAACTCACCGACGACTACCACGAACGCACAACCATTTTCGGCTTCAATGCGGTGGCAGGTATGTTAGCCGGCGCACTGCTGGGTGCAGCGGTCCTGATTGTCATCTTTCCGACAACCGGTGAGTACGAAAATGGTCTTTTAAACCCAGAGCGTTATCCCCTGCTGGCATCCGTGGGCGCGGTATGGATCTGCCTGACTCTCCTCATCTGTGTTTTGGGAACCAGAGACCAGATCCCACATTTACATCCAGTCGATCATAAGAAAGTTGAAGCGAGAGAATACCTCCAGGAACTATGGGCGTTGATCAGGAACCCCTCATACCTGTCTCTGTGCACGGCCTGGTTAGTCATGTTGGTCTCAGGAGGCATACTCGCAGTAGTGAGTACTTATACCTTCATCTATTGTTTCGAACTCTCCACAGAAAAGCTCGCAATACAGCGATTCGTTTTGTTGCCGGGCATTTTCATTGCTCTTCCATTAGCCGCCTGGTTGACGCGCAAGCTGGATAAGAAATTAACGGTCATATACACCTGCATCGTGTGCGCCACCCTGGTGGCGTTACCTTACTCACTTCGGATGATCGGTTGGTTCCCGGACAACGATTCGCAGTGGATGTTGTGGATGTTGTTCGGAAGCCTGTTCCTTGGTTTTCTGGCGCTGCCGGTGATTCCCATTGTCATCGATTCTCAACTGGCCGATATTGCCGACGACCACGAGTACCGTACCGGGCGAAGGTCTGAAGGTGTGATCTTCTCCATTCGCACGTTTGCCCTGAAGGCCACAGCAGGTTTTGGCGGGCTGGTTGGAGCTTTTGGCCTCGAATACATAAATTTCCCGGACAATGCAACGGCCGCAACCCTGACACCGGAAACCATCAACGGTCTTCTGTTCATGAGCGGCCCTTTGTACTGGATGATTGTTGCCGTTGGCATGTTGTTCATGGGCATGTACCAGCTCACTGAGAAACGCCACAAGGAAATCATGACCGAACTGAGTAGTCGGCGCGCCGCCAGAGACGACGATGCATCTCTCAACCCGGCCGCGTAGAGCCATATATCTTGGGACTGTACCGACAGATAACAGATGACAGATGACAGATGACGACAAAGTACCGTTTGCCAGCCCAGCCTGGGTAGAAATTGCCCGCGGCGTTCTCGAAGATCTAGCGAGCGAACATGGAAAGGAGGGTGAGGCCTTCAGTATCTGCGAATCTTTCGCACAAGCCCCCGCAGAATATGCCGACGAGGATGGCTTTGTTGCCTGGCATTTTTATCTGGATGGCAAATCCGTTCGAGTTGGAGAAGGCCGCGTTGACGACGCCGATGTTCAGATCCAGGCGACATACGAACTGGTACTACCCGTAGCACGGCTGGTTTATACGCCGGAACTATTAGCAGGCTGGGCGAAAAATCCACCCGAACGGCCCAAAGATCCAAACGGCTCCCAGAGCGGGGACATGTCGAAAGCACCCCCCTACCTTCTCGAGCTTCACAACCGCATGGCAAAGGTCACCGCATAGTCATCTGATGGCTGATACCGAGGCTCCCCCGCCCGCCCGCAAAACGAGCACACCCGCCCCGAGTGCCAGCCGCGTCAGAAGTATTCATCCGAATTCCTCAACAACAACCCGACGCCATCAAACCCTCGCGAGAGCTGGGTCGCGCGTTCCTGTAGCACACCCGGGTTGGCCTGATTCGCCGAATTCAGAGATTTGCTAACCAAAATGCCTGCAAACGCATCAAAGTCTCATGGTGGCGGTGATGACTAGCGTTGGCCCACCAACGCAGGCGGAATTTCACGATGCGATCGCGAAACGGTCGGACAGGTGGTACTCGGCGTGCCTGAGAATCACTCGTGATCCGAACCTCGCGGAGGATGCCTGTCCAGGACGCGTTGCTCAGCGCCTGGCACAAGCGTCACCAGTTCGATCGCTGCGCACGACTCGATACCTGGATACACAGAATTGCCGTCAACGCCGCCCTGCAGCTGCTCAGAAAACGGCGACCTGATGCGTGGGAAGTCATGGATGCCGACGTGGAGGACGATACGACAACACCAGACTCGGCACTGGCTGACGATGAACTCAACACCGACCTGATGGACGCCATGAAAGAACTCACCGAGAAGGAGCGGGTATGTTTCGTGCTCAAACACCTCGAACAATGGCGCTTGAAGGAAATAGCAGAAGAACTGGATAGCAACATCAGCAGCACAAAACAGGCCCTGTTTCGCGCGATTAAGAAGCTTCGCGTGAGTATGGCAGGCCTTCGGAGCGTAGGATGATCAACGAAGAAACACTGACGCTTTACTATTATGATGACGGGCTGACGGCCAACGAAAGGCTCGCTGTTACGACCGCGCTCGGCCACGATGTTGAACTCGCAAGACGATACGCGAAACTTCAGGGTCAACTGGAGCAGTGGCGTCAGGCAGATACTCATCAGGCGCCTCGACACCTCGTAGCGCGTTGGCACGCCAGCATCAAGGCGGCCGCGGGCGCGGAAAGAGTCGCGCCAACACCCGCGATTGACAGGCCGCCGCTACACTTTCTGTCTTTCGCCTGGGGAGCCGTTGCCATGGCCGCACTGGCACTTGGTGTCGGTATCGGCGTTTACTTTTCCAGTGAAACGGCTGTCACCGTCGACAAACTAGTCGCGGGGCGACCCATTGAACGCGATTCTTCCGCCTTCAGGCGCGGCCTGCAATTACATCTACAGGAGAGTCAACGGCAACTGGTTAGTCTCTCTGGAGAAGACCACATCGATCGGATCTCGTTGTTGATGCAGATCATCGAACAGAACCGCATGTTCGAACGCGCCGCAAAGCGTAACAACTCAGCAAAACTCGCCCGCGTTCTGCGCGCGTTCGAACCAGTACTTACCGAGCTCGCAGCCGAAAACCTGACGTCGACCGAAGTGGAAATGTTACGCATGCAATTGGCGTTTGAACTGAACGTCATGCAAACCAAACTGGCGCGAGAGACATCCAATAGGACACTTTTCAATTCAATTTAGACGAGGGCCGTCATGCGCTTCATTTCGAATATTTTACTCACATCCCTGGTAGTCATCGCGGGAAACTCCGTTACCGCACAGGAAACTGGCTCGGACAACATTACCGAGTCCGACCGACTCAAGATTACCGCAATAGAAATGCTGATGTCCGCACCGGCTGAGCGTGCACTGCCTCTGGTCGCACGTGTGTTGTCAGCCAACCACAGCGATGCGGTGAAATCGCGCGCGCTGTTCATCTTGAGTCAGATCGAACTTCCCGAAGCGCAAACGCTGCTACTCGAAACCGCCCGTAACGGCAGCCCGGAACTCAAGCTCCACGCGATTCGCATGATTGGCATAGGGGGAGACACCGATACTTTGGCCGCTCTGGCTGACCTCTATAAAAATGGCGACCGCGATATAAAAGCCAGCGTACTGCGGGCTTATCTTATCGCTGACGACTCAGGCGCCGTTCATGCGGTAGCTGCAAACGCCACCAGCGACGAAGAATTCGAGGCAGCCGTACAGACTCTAAGTGCAATGGGTGCAACGAAAGAGTTACGCCAACTGGGCGATCGCGGAGCGGCTTCCGCAAGCTTGATTCGCGCGTATGCGATTTCTGAAGACCTGGAAGCCTTGAACAAACTCGTGCTTGATGAAAGCAACCCGGAAACCCAGCTACAAGCTATCCAGGGTATCGGCATCATCGGTGGAGACGAGGCCAATGCCTCCCTCATGGAAATCTATCGCGGGGCGGGTCGTGAGGAAATCAGAAAAGCCGCCTTACATGGGATGCTGGTCGCCGGCCACGAAGAAGGCGTAGTCGAACTTTTTCGGGCCAGTCAGGATGCCACGGAAAAACGCGAGCTTTTACACCTGCTGATGAACATGGACAGCGACGCCGCTCTGGACATCATCAGTGCGACGCTGGAGAGTGACCAATGAAGTCAGTCCCCTAACACGTTACCTCTGGCGCGTCGCTCGATCAGCGACGCGCTGGCGGTAGGGTCGTCGCCGACGGCGACAAGGGTTTTGCCGAACGTTCCCCCTTTGAGCATCGCGGAAAACGCGTCTACCGTCGTCTCCAACCCGGTTGACACATCCTCACGATATTTCACCAGGCCGTCGCGTATCCAGCCACCCATTTCAGACAGGAATTCCGCCTGATGTGAGGCTACGTAGTTGCCAACGAACAACCCGTGCACCTGCGTGTTACAGCGCTCGAAAAACGGTGCGCCGGTTTCTCGCCAGACCTTACCGGCATTGTCGCCATCCGTATTGCCGTACTGCGAGATCATCCCGCACAGCGTGATCCGTGAATTCTGATTCAGGAGCGGAAGGACGCCCTGATAGACCTTCCCGCCCACGTTTTCGTAATAGATGTCGATCCCATCAGGGCAGGCGGCCCGAAGATCATCCGCGTACGAGTCGGACAAGTGCGACACGCACGCATCAAATCCCAGTTCGGTTACGACGTGGTCGCACTTGGCCTGTATCCCGGCGACACCAATCACGCGACAACCTTTGATCTTCGCAATCTGGCCCGCCACCTGACCGACCCCGCCCGACGCGGCCGAGACCACCACCGTCTCCCCCGCGCGCGGAGCGCACTGCACATACAAGCCGCTATAGGCGGTGAGCCCCAGCATTCCAAGAATTCCGACGGCGGTCGAGATCGGTGCAACGGCAGGATCAATTTTGCGTGGAAACATGTAACCAAACACATCGACGCCGTCGCCCACCAGACCGTGAGTCTGCCAGCCGTTGGTATTGAAAATGAAATCACCCGGCTGATACTCGTCGTGGTGACTTTCCAGCACCTGTGACACCGTTCTTCCGTGGCAGACGTCACCGACGGCTTCTACACCTAAGCGACGACGGCCCCACTGATACGGATCCAGCGAAAGGTAGACGGTACGTGTCAACGCCTGGCCCGGGCCGGGGACAGGAAGATCACGTTCCATCCACGCAAAGTCACCGTCGGTGGGCCAACCCGCGGGCGGCGAGCGGGCGAGGGTCCAGGCTTGGTTAATATCGGCCACGAGCGTCGCGTATCAAACCTTCAGATCACGGCTTCGATGAGCGAAGGTCCCGGCTGCGCAAGCGAGAGTGCCAAGGCATCGTTGAATTCTTCCGCGGTGGTGGCGCGCCAGGCTTGTACGCCCATACCTTCGGCCAATGAAACCCAATTGAGCTCCGGGTTGGAGAGATCCAGCATGCTCATGGCTTTGGGCCCGGGGTTGTGCGCACCGACCCGTGCGAACTCGAGTTGCAGAATCGCATACTTGCGATTCGCGAATATGACGGTCGTCACATCGAGCTTTTCGCGCGCCTGTGTCCAGAGCGCCTGTAAGGTGTACATCCCGCCGCCGTCGGCTTGCAGACAGACAACACGACGGTCGGGACAAGCGACCGCCGCGCCCGTTGCGGTCGGCATTCCGTAGCCAATCGATCCTCCGCTCAGGATCAGCCAGTCATGGGGCTGCGCGCCGCGAGTCGAGTAAGTCGACCCACCACCCGACGTTCCGCCTTCGTCGACGACGATGGCGTTTTCGGGCAATAGATGACCGACCGCCGCGCCAATCGAACGCGGATCCAACGCACCCCTGAGCAAGGGTGGTTGCTCGAGCGCCATGAGGTTGGCTGTAACCGACCCGATTCCTACCGCCTGTGCCAACGCATCCAGCGTACCATCCACATCACCATCGTGTTTCACCAGCGTGTGTAACTCGCAACCTTCCGGCGTCAGCCAGCTCGGCTTGTCCGGGTAGGCGAAAAACGTAACGGGGGGTTGAGTGCCAATCAGCACGAGGTGTTCGGTACCTTCGAGAACTTCGGCCGCCTGCTCACCGAAATAGGGCAAACGAGCAACATCCACACGACCGGCACCGCGCTCGAGACGCGGAATGAATGTGTCCATGATGACTCGCGAACCGGTTGCAGTCGCAATTCGATCCAGCAGCTCGGTACGCTCGGCCGTCAGCCGTCCGTTGATCAGCATGACACTCTTTTTACCGCTCTTGAGCGCTTTCGCAACCGCGTCGACCTCATCCCCGTCGACCGCATCCGGCGGTATTGGCTCGAGGGGCGTCGCGGACGCGTTGGTACGATTCCAGGCGGTATCCGCCGGTAAGATCAACGTAGCGACCTGTCCCGGTGGCGCGAGAGCGGCTTGCACCGCCTCTGCCCCGTCCGCCGCCACGTCATCGGCCGATTGGGACATTTTGACCCAGCCGGAAACGGGACGCGCAATGCCTTCGACATCCGATGTAAGCGGTGCGTCGTACTTGCGGTGATAGGTGGCGTGATCACCAACGACGTTAACGAGGGGCGTACGAGCCTTTTTGGCGTTGTGCAGATTGGCGAGTCCATTGCCGAGCCCCGGCCCCAGATGTAACAACGTCGCCGCCGGCGTGCCTTTCATACGACCGTAACCATCGGCGGCGCCCGTAACCACCCCCTCAAAAAGTCCGAGTACACAGCGCATTTCTGGATTGGTATCCAGAGCCGCGACAAAATGCATCTCGGAGGTACCCGGGTTGGCAAAACACACGTTTACCCCGGCATCCACAAACGTCTGCACCAGCGCTTCGGCTCCGCTTCTATCTTTGTCGTTGTCTGTTGGCATTTGTCGTCTCTCAAAAACTTCTCATCCATCTTATCCTGATCGGTTGTCCGGCGTCGGTACGAGTGAGAAGATCGTTGCGCGAACTTATATACAACAGAGTTTTTCATGGCCGAAACAAACGAATTCGATTTTGCCGAGTACGTGCGCCGCGTCGAGTCGCTCGAGGCGCCCGAAAAGTTGACTTCAGATATCGAACTTTCGGCTGGGCAGGCGGCGCTGCGGGACAAAACGGTCGCGGAGGTCAAGGCGCAGGGCTACAGCATTCTCGAAGGTTTTCTGGAATCAGATCGGTTGGATGAAGTTCGTCGCGAGCTGGAGCCTATCTTTCGAATGACGGGTAAACGCGACACGAAAGGAAGGGGCCGTCACTCCGGCATCCAGGCCGTTCACGTTCATAACCTCTTCGCTAAAACCCGTGCAGCGGATGAGATTGCGATCGATCCGATGCTGCTCATGATCATAGAAGGCGTGCTCGGGCCGCAATTCCAGATGTCTGTGGCGACGGCGATGTGCCCCGAACCGGGAATTGATCCCCAGCACCTGCACCAGGACGACGGACACTATCCATTGCCGCGGCCCCATATGCCGCTCATCGCCAACACGCTGATTGCGCTCGATGACTTTACTCGTGAAAACGGTGCAACAATGGTCGTTCCGGGCAGTCACAAGTGGACCCGTGCCGTCGAGTTGGACGTGCAGGTGGTTTATGCCGAGATGCCTGCCGGTTCCCTGCTGGTATTCGACGGCGCCCTCTGGCATGGGGGTGGCGGCAATACCACACGCGATCGTCGGCGTCGATCCATCAACCTGAACTTCAACTTGTCGTGGCTCAGACAACAGGAGAATCAGTACATCGGTATACCACGCAAGGTCTGGCTGTCACTGCCTGTGCGGCTGCAGCGGCTCCTGGGGCTGCAAAAGGTGAACTTCCTGTATGGCAGCGTCGACTACACCGATCCGCTGGAGTACTTTAAGAAAATCAGCGGTTGAGACTTGAGGTTCGCAACACATGGCAGCCTTCGACGAAGCAATACAGCATCTCGAGAACGGAGACTGGGACGCCGCCCACCACATCGTGCAGGCGGACTCGTCACAACTCGGTAGCTGGGCACACGGGATCGTGCACACGATGGAAGGCGATCTCAGCAATGCCAGGTCCTGGTATAAGCGCGCCGAACGCCCGCTGCCCGACCCACCACAAATCGAA
>JACZXA010000310.1 GCA_022571865.1 Pseudomonadota bacterium | reverse complement strand
ACTGCGTTGGAGATTGCCGCTCCCTTTGATTCAATCTCCATCTGCTTATCGAAGGGCCTTGGCGCGCCTGTCGGCTCCGTTCTCGTTGGCGATGAAGACTTCATCCGTCATGCTCGCAAGTGGCGAAAGATGGTCGGCGGCGGGATGCGCCAGGCAGGAGTCATCGCGGCGGCTGGAATCTACGCGCTCGACAATAACATCGATCGCCTGGCTGAGGACCATGAGCGAGCGCGCCTTGTGGCGGAGGCGCTCAACCTCCGTTACCCGGGCATGGCCAGCCACCACACCAATATGGTGTTTCTCGACCTGCCTGAGACCGAGTTGGAGCGGCTCAGCGCCTACATGGCAAAAAAGGACATCTGGGTGCAAGGTTCGCGCTGGGTGATGCACCTCGACGTCACCGACGAGGCGTTGGCTCGAGTGATTGCGGCCATCAGAAAAAGTTGACGAGCGCGACGATTGCACCGGTATTGAATGCCACAATAGTGCTGGAAATCAATGCTTTAGGACCGATATCTAGAAGTTCTTCACGCCTTTCCGGCACCAATGTATTCAGGCCGCCCAACAGGATGCCGAGGCTTCCAAAGTTGGCAAAACCACACAACGCGTAGGTCATGACCAACCGGGAATGAGGTCCGAGCGCATCGTCCGGTAAGGCGGCCATCTGCAGGTAGGCGAGCAATTCGTTGAGGACCAGTTTGGTACCCAGCAAGGAACCGGCAACTTGCGCCTCCTGCCAGGGAATCCCAATCAGCCAGGCGACCGGCGAGAAAACCCAACCCATGAGACGCTCGAGGGTCAGCGGCGCATCAGCCACCAGAATGTTGCCCAACACCAGATTGACCAGAGCAACCAGGCTCACCAGGACGATGAGCATCGCGCCTACGTTTGCCACCAGCCGAAGCCCGTCATGGGTGCCGCGCGTGATCGCATCCATATGGCTGGAATAACTCAAACCGCCGGTGAGGTCGCCTTCCTCGTCATCGTCTCCGGGAGGAATCATGATGCGCGATATATACACGGCGCCCAGAACATTGATGATCGACGCGATGAGAATGTGTCCCAATGCCCCTGGAATCACATCCTGTAGAACGCTTGCATAAAACACCATGATGGATCCCGCAACGGTGGACATGCCACAGGTCATCACGGTGAAGAGTTCGGAGCGGGAAAGACTCTTCAGATAGCCGCGGATGACGAGAGGTGTTTCCACCATGCCGAGGAACACGCTGGATGCCGCGGCCGTACCCACCGCGCCACTCACGCCCAAGCTGCGTTTCAGCACGGCACCGAAACCGCGAATCACGATTGGGAGCACGCGCCAGTACCAGAATACGGCAACCAGAACACTGAACACGAGAATCTGCGGTAAAACACGAAACGCGAAGATGTAGAGCAGGCTGTCCTCGCCCACGGCAAACGGGCTGTCACCTCCGCCAACATAGCCGAACACGAAACTCGTACCGGCCGTGGTCGCCGTCCCTATCAACACCACGAAGTAGTTCAGCAACAACAGTGATTCCCTGAAAACGGGTACTTTCAATAACAAAAAAGCCAACGCAAACTGAATTGCAAGGCCAATGGCAACCGGTCGCCAACGAACGTCCATACGTGATTCGCCGCACGCCCAGGTCAGTGCCAGCAGAAAGCCGATTCCAAGAATTGCCTGCATGAGATAACTATTGCGAATTCGTCAGCGGATGATAAACAGGCTGAACACGTAACGCTCGAAAAAAGTGAAGTAGCCCAGCCCGCGTTCCATGATGCGATTTGGCTCGTGGTCGCCGACGTAACGTATGACAAATTGTTTCTGCGCCCAATCCACGTCCACTTCCGCTTCGTGAAAACCGATGAACTTTCCGACGATGGGATTCGTGGCTTTATACCCGGCTTCCTTTGCGCTGAATATGAGTGCAGGTAAACGGTCATCCGAGTGTCTGGACAACTCGATTTCATTCACTGTTAACAGCTTGCTATGTAATTTTTGCGAGACGCGATCAACCTCCTCGAGATCTATGCCAAATCCTTCAACGCTATCACTACGGGCTACCCCCGCAACAACAATGTCACCCGCATGCGTAATGCTCCCGACTAAATCTTCCGGCCAGATCGGCCGGCGTTGCGAATCGCGACCGATGACATCGCCTGGCACCCCGAGATGACTCATCGCCAACCGCGCGAGTTGCCGCCCGGTGGAAAACTCCCGTTGTCGTTTCGGTACCGCCCGAGCGACCAGTGCCTGCTCAACCTCGTCAAGATCATCGAGATTGTCTGCGGCAACGCCGGCAACCAGCGCCATGCCTTCAACCTCAGGCAGCGCTTCACCGATGGTAGTCACCAACGGGTCGAGTTCATGCCAGATCATGCAGGCGCCGTACCAGGCGTGGGTAAGCAATCATGGGGTGAATTGTGGTGCACGTAGCTTCCAGTTACCATCCGCGGCGATGGGGGCAGGTCGGATCATTTTTCTCAACGGCTGTTCCAGCGCCGGTAAAACGACGCTGGCGATCATGCTGCAACAACTGCTCGAAGAGCCTTATCAACATATCGCGTTGGATCAGTTTCGCGACGGCATGCCCGGCAAATACCGCGGTCTCAACTCACCTTCCGGCACGCCCGGGGATCTCGGGCTGAATGTGGTTCCGATTGAAAAGGATGGTGAACGGGTTACCGAGATTCGCTTCGGAGCCCACGGCGAGCAGATATTACGCGGAATGCGACGAGCAATTGCGGCGTTTGCCAGGGAAGGCAACAACGTGATCATCGACGACATCCTCTTCAAGAAGGAATATCTGCTCGATTACGCTCTCGCGCTCGACGGACTGGAGGCGTGGTTTGTTGGCGTTCGCTGTAGCCTCGCGGTGGTAAACGAACGCGAAAGCAAACGCCTGGGACGTTTTCCAGGCACGGCAACCTCCCATTACCATGAGGTGCACGCGCACGACGCCGGTTACGACCTGGAAGTGGATACCACATCATCAACCCCCCGTGCGTGCGCCGAACGTATCATTGCACGTCTCGACAACCCTCCGACCGTATTGAGGCAACTGCATGAACGGATTTCTCACTGATTAACAAAAAAGGCCACGGAAATGTGGCCTTTTCTACCCACGCAGCTTGATGAGCTTCGTCCGCTCCCCCGCCTCTGTTCTACGTACACGCCACATGAAACCCATTCCGAGTAAACCAACCCCCAAGAGCCTCAATGTCCGTGACTTTATTTTTCAATGAATCGATAGGGCGGGATTTCGAGACTGTAAATCTTTC
>JACZXA010000008.1 GCA_022571865.1 Pseudomonadota bacterium | reverse complement strand
GCGAGCAGGCGTACATCGTGGTACCGGTGATCGACGAGAGCGACCTGGGCCTCACCGCCGTGCACTCGCACCTGGAGGCATTGAGCAAGGGGCACCTGCGCAAGCACCGACTCGCGGCACTGCACGGCCGGCTGTCGCGCGACGAGCGGGACGAGATCATGGGACGGTTCCGCGACGGCACGATCGACGCACTGGTGACCACGACCGTCATCGAGGTCGGCGTGGACGTGCCGAATGCAACCTTGATGGTCATCGAGAAGCCGGAACGCATGGGACTCGCCCAACTTCATCAGCTACGCGGTCGCGTTGGTAGAGGAAGCAAACCATCCCACTGTATTCTGTTATACAAATCACCGCTCACCGAAATCGCCAAGAGCAGGTTGCAAACAATTCGTGAAAGCTGCGACGGTTTTTTTATTGCCGAGCAGGATCTAAAACTTCGCGGCCCCGGCGAGCTTCTGGGTACCAGACAAACCGGTGAGCAACAATTCCGCATTGCGGATCTATCGAGACACGCCCACCTGATGCCACAGGTGATCGCCACCGGCGACCGGCTGCTCAAGGAAGATCCTGGTGCCGTGCAAAGACTCCTCGAAGCATGGGCGCCAGCCGATACCGGTCACATTTCGGTCTAAACAAAGCTTTCGAACTACGCTTGATGAATGACTCGATAAGGCTCGATACCATGGCGCAAGCATCCGCCCAGCAAAACCTGCAATGGAAAGACCTGAAACCCTACGTCAGCCCCCGGCCGAGGCCAGGTACGCGGGGTACTCATGAGTCGTGGGAACCATCGCGTCCAGGTTATTGTGCCGGAACGAGCGCTGTTCGATGTTGAGGCGCTGCAACAGATCACCAAGACCGAACTGCATGCCGAACCCTGCGACGTTGCCGCAACCACATCAGCGGTTCCTGGGTTTTACGATGTACCCGTAATCGTCGATGAGACGTTGCTCGGACAAAACGATCTGGCGCTGACAACCACCGAGCCAGGGGTATATCTACAAACCAAGGGATCAGACCTGCTTAATGGCTACTACGAAACACGCACCGGCGCCCTAACGATTTCGTTGAGCCGCGAACCGGCCCCATCCTCCCGCGCAGAGGATGTCGGTAGTTACCAATGCGGTGAACAGCTTTACCGAGCTGACAATTCAGAATCGTCTTGATGAAACGCTGCAAATTCCCCCTTTACCTGAAACAGCCCGAAGAATCATTCACCCTACAGGCTGATCCGTATTATGACCTGAGGGAACTGACGAGGATCATCGAGACCGATCCAAGCATCGCGGCGAGGATCATGGGCTGGGCAAACTCCTCTTTTCATAACGCCAAACCGCAAGCCAAGTCGATCGAAGATGCGGTAGTACGAATTCTTGGTGCCGACACCGCAATGAGCATGGCTTTGGGTATCGCCATTGGCAAAGCTTGCGCTTACCGCGTTCCCACGTCGGTGGTTTGCCTCCGTTCTGGTTAGATGCGGTGTTCTGCGCCGCCACGATGGAGGCGCTCGCGCGGCACATACCCGCAAACCAACGCCCGGTTATCGGACTATGTTACCTCGCAGGCCTCCTAGCCAACTTCGGCACGCTCGTGTTAGGACATGTGTTTCCGCCGTATTACCCAACTATCTGCGCACTACAGGAAGCAAACCGTCATCTGCCTCATACGTTCATCGACCAGCAAGTTCTGCAGCTACCCAGAGAGGTGGTTGCAAGTGCCTTGTTAGAACTCTGGGCGCTTCCACAGGAAGTTTCCGACGCTGTCCGCTTTCAGTACCTGGGCGATGACCAGGGTAACAACGCTACGTACGTAAACCTGTTGTCACTCGCCCGAAAAACCCTTGGCACACAAGGATTGAATGACCATCCGCCCAGCCCCCTTGACGAGGCAATGGCAGCCGGCCTTGGCCTCAACTGGGAGGTTCTTTCGGGTGTTGCGGAACTCATCAACGAATCCCTTGACGACCTGGACAGTTTCGCTCGGTCCATGGGCTGACTTTCGTTCAGGACCAACTGTTTGCCAGCAGTGCAACGCCGACAACGAGCAGGCGTTACCCAGAACTCATTAGATAGTTAAGTTGTCGAAGTGCCAGCCTCGATGACGCGTCCGGCATCCGGGTCAGCAAACACGTCCATGTCCAGTTTGTCTTCGGTGCGTGCGACGGTGGTTGCGACCATGCCGTCCCCGGCGACATTAACCGCCGTACGCATCATGTCGAGCAACCGATCGACGCCGATGATCAGCATGATGCCTTCCACCGGTAAACCCACCTGTCCAAGCACCATGGTCAACATGATGAGACCCACACCTGGTACCGCCGCCGTGCCAACCGAAGCAAGGGTCGCGATGAGAATGACGTTCAGATAGTCGACGACAGAAAGATCAATCCCATAGAACTGAGCTATAAACACCGTAGCGACACCCTGCATGATCGCGGTGCCATCCATGTTGATCGTGGCACCCAACGGTACGGCGAAGGAAGCCACCTCGTTGCTGACCCCTATGCGATGTTCGACGGTGCGCAAAGTCACGGGTAGGGTTGCGCCACTCGAGGAGGTACTGAACGCCACCAACATCGGTTCGCGCATCTTGGAGAAAAACGTCAATACGTTGACCCGGGCAACCATCGTCAAGATCAGCGGATACACAACCGTCACATGTATCAACAGGGCTGCGACCACAGTCAGGAAGTAGGCAATGAGCTTGTATATCTCGGCAAAGGCCACCGTAGCGAAAAGTTCGGTCATCAAGCAGAAAACGCCATAGGGCGCTAGCTGAATCAACATCGTAATCAGCTTCATGAGCACCGCATTCACATCTTGGAAGAAGCTGTAAAGCCGCGCCCCGGGTTCGCCAGCACGACTGAAAGCGACTCCCAGCAACAGAGCGAACAGGATGATCTGCAACATCTTGCCTTGTGCCATTGCGGCGATCGGATTGGTGGGAACGATGTTGATTAAGGTGTCTTTGAAGCTTGGGGCTTCCCGCACTTCGTAGCTAGTCGCCGCTTCAGCCGCGACGCCTCCTTCGCCTGGGCTTACCACTAACGCAACCACTAACGCGATGGTCACCGCAAGAGCGGTGGTCAATAGATACATCCCCATCGCCTTGCCACCGAGGCGTCCCATGCTGCCAGTATTGCCAAGGCTCGCGGCGCCGCAAACGAGAGAAACGAAAACCAGCGGAACCACCATCAACGTCAGGCTGCGAATGAAGATCTGACCCCCTGCATCCATCACCCCGTTGACGAAGAACCATCCAAGCCAGTCCTCGTCGGTAAATCCAATCTGTTGAATCAGGAGCCCCAGGAGTAACCCGGAGACCATGCCAGTGAGAATACGAGCAGTAAGGTTCATAGTTCGTGCGGGTTCTCAGCCGATTTCGATCATTTCAAAGTCTTCTTTGCTGACCCCACATTCGGGACAAACGAAATCCGCGGGGACATCTTCCCATTTAGTCCCGGGCGCAACATCCTCTTCGTCGCAACCCTCAGCTTCGTCGTATATCCAGCCGCATACGATACATTGCCACTTTCGCATTCGTTCGTTCACCTCTTGGCTCACAAGAAAAAGATGGAAGACTGTGAGGCGCGATAAACTACTTGTCCGGCCTGTAAAATGCAACGCGGGTGCAACGCGGGTGCAACGTCTGCATGGAGCGCTTTGCGCACCCATCGGGATTCTGGTCTGCCGTTGCCCCAACCGCTACACTCCCCACCGCACGACCAACTCGAATCAATGAAAACAACCCAAAGCAAACTCGATCTCTATCTGGTACTCATGCGTCTCGATCGCCCGGTTGGCAGCCTGTTGCTGCTCTGGCCGACGTTGGCAGCACTCTGGATAGCCGCGGACGGATTCCCACCGCTGACGATGATCATGGTTTTTACTTTGGGTACTTTTGTGATGCGTTCCGCTGGCTGTGTCATCAATGATTACGCGGACCGCAACGTCGATGGTCAGGTAGAACGAACGCGCAACCGACCTTTAGCCCTGGGTCTCGTCTCGAAAGTCGAAGTGCTGCTTTTGTTTGCCGCACTGTGCACGGTGGCGCTTTTACTCCTGGTGTTTCTCAACCCTCTGTCGCGGTGGCTCGCGGTCGCCGGTCTCGGTATCGCTTTGTTCTATCCCTTCATGAAACGCTGGACTTACCTGCCCCAGGTGGTACTCGGTGCCGCGTTCAGCTGGGGAATGGTCATGGCCTTTGCAGCCATTCAAGAAGAGGTGCCAGCCGTCGGCTGGCTCCTGTTCATCGCAAGCGTCCTGTGGATCGTTGCCTATGACACGCTGTATGCGATGGTAGATCGCGAAGACGATATCAGAGTTGGTATCAAGTCGACGGCCATCCTGTTTGGGAATGCAGACCGCACGATGGTGGGGCTGCTGCAGCTGAGCGCTCTGTTCGTTTTCGTATTGTTGGGGCAACAACTGGAGTATCGGATCTTCTATCAGCTGGGGCTGGTCGCCGTCGCAGGCCTGTTTATCTACCAGCAATATCTGATTCGCAAACGAAAACCCGAAGCCTGTTTCCAGGCATTTACCAACAACGTGTGGGTCGGCTTTGCCCTCTTTCTCGGTGTCGTTCTCGAACTTTCGCTAACGCCATGGCTCGAAGCGCTCACCGCCTGACCACCTGATTCGCCGTTATTCCGAAACTTACCGTCTACGTCATTGTATTTCAGCCTCGCTATCGGACTCAGCTTCTTGCTTGCTAAATCTGGCTCTTTGCTGGCGACGAATAGTCCTGCTCCCAGTCCGTTCGCGAACCGATCCTGATGATCCAAGCAGACACGGCGAAGGGTCTCAGTTTCACCAAGCCAGCACCGTTCCACCCGCACAAAGGTTGAGCGTCGCGACCTGTCCATCCCGGGAGGTGTAGGATCGGCATCATGAGCGCCATCACCTTGACGGGCCTAACCATCTGGAACGGACACGAAATTGTCGATGCCGACGCCATCCGTATCGAGGGTGAGCATATTGTCGCGGTAGGAGACGGTGAATCCCTACAAAAAAACAGTACCCGCATCTCCTGCGATGGAGCCACCGCCATTCCGGGTCTGATCGACGCTCACGTGCACCTCGAGCTGAATCCGGAACACAAGAAAGCGCCTGAGCGTACCGACACCAGTCAGGACCCGCAGATGACCGAACGCGCAGCGACCATGGTCCGTCATGGTATTACTACTGCCCGTGACCTGGGCGGTGGTGCATGGCTCGAACTCAAGCTACGTGACCGCATCAACGCGGGGGAGTTACCGGGCCCGCGGTTGATCTGCTCCGGTCAACCGATCACGAGCACACGGGGTCACTGTCACTTCTGGGGTGGCGAAGCCGCGAACCTCAACGAAGCCAAAATCGTCCTGCAACGCCAAGTGGATCATGGTGTGGATCTGATCAAGGTCATGGCGAGCGGGGGACGCATGACCGCAGGGAGCGATCCGCGAAAAGCGCAATTTAGCGTCGAAACGTTGTCGGCTCTCGTCGCGGAAGCGAAGTCCCACGGCCTCCCGGTCGCCGCCCACTGCCACGGAACCGAGGGCATCGAGGTCGCCGCACTTGCGGGTGTGAGTACCATCGAACATTGTTCCTGGGTCGGCAAAGAAGGTTGGGCGTCGGATTATCAGGCACCGATTGCCGAGTTGATTCTCGATAAGGGAATCTGGGTATCGCCAACGGTCAACAAAGGTTGGCAGCGAATGCTCGATAGCGAGAACAGTTCGGTGCTCGACCGGATAAGGAAAGCTTATGTGAAAATGCTCGAGCTTGGCATCCAGTTCGTTGCTTCGACCGACGCAGGAATCCCCGGTATTTTCCACCACGAGTTACCGTCGGCGCTCAACGTGTTCAGCCAGATCGCCGGGCTCTCAGCGATTGAAACATTACGCTCAGCAACCTCCAACGCCGCGCGCGCGCTCGGCATTGACAAGCAAACGGGTGCACTCCTGGCTGGGCGGAGGGCCGATATTCTGCTCCTGGACGGTAATCCGCTGACCGATCTCTCCGCGCTCACTTCACCCGTGAGTGTCTGGGCGCGTGGTCGCAACGTTTTCTCCCTTCGATAAAGCGGAACTCAATCAGGCAGCAACTTCTACTTGTCCGTTCTGTCCCAGTTCGGAGGACGCTTTTCCAGAAAAGCAGACACACCCTCACGGTAATTCGGTTCACGCATCATCTCGTTCAACAACGCCTCGGATTCAACAACCGAACTTGCCACGTCACGATGCAGATCCTGATATATCTGCCACCGGGTCTGGGTCAGCGAATTCGGCGCCACCGTGCGAATGAGGTTCTTCGCATATTGGTACGTCTCATCCAGCAACCTTTCCGGCGGGAATACTTTGTTCACCAGGCCTATCTCTTGCGCTTCCTCGGAGAAAAACACCCGACTCGTCAGCAACAGGTCGTTAGCCCGGGTCAGGCCGATCATTCGCGGTAGCAGCCAGGACAATCCGAACTCGGCTGGAAGGTTCAATTTTCCATGGGCGGTCGTCAGCTTAACGTTACTTGCAGCAAAACGTATGTCGGCAAAACAAGCAAGCGCAAGACCCACACCGGCGGCGGGTCCGTTGATGGCTGCTATGACGGGTTTGCTCAACCCGAAATGGTACGCGAAGCTCGCGTTGAACACGTCAGCCTTGCCATAACCCGGTCGTGCAATGTCTTCGGTTGTTCCCGCATCGTAACTCCCACGTTCCGCGTGTCCTTGCAATGCCGCGGCATCAGCCCCGACGCAGAAACCTTTGCCTTTGCCGGTAACCACAATGACCCGCACCTCATCATCCGTCTCGGCTCGCTCGAGGCACCAGCGATATTCCATGTGCATTCGACCCGTCCAGGCATTCATCCGGTGTGGACGGTTCAGCCAGATCGTTGCGATCCGATCTTTGATTTCGAGCTCGGTTACTTTCAGCTCCATTTGTTGTCTCCACCCTTCATAGACTCAACAAGCCACGAAGCGACCGGTCAGTCTGTACCTGGCTAGGACGTGGTAGAAAAAATTCCTAGTCCAGTGTTTCCAGATTCGCGTAGCCGAGCATCAACCACTTGGCGCCCGCACTCGCAAAGTTAACCTGCACCCGGGCGCGATCACCGGACCCTTCGCTCTGCAGAATGACCCCTTCTCCAAACTTCGCGTGTTTTACCCGCTGGCCCAGTCTCAGACCCTCGATGTCACACTCTGCAAATGCGCCTTGTGTTGCTTGTTTCATCGCCGTTCCGGACCTGTATGGCCTCTGCACGGCACCCTTCATGCGAATTTCCTGAACCAGCTCCGAGGGAACCTCGCGTAGAAATCGCGAAGGGCGATTGTAAGTGTCATTGCCGTGTAGCCGACGGGTTTCCGCATGGGTCAGGTAGAGGATACGCATCGCCCGGGTGATCCCGACGTAACATAACCGCCGTTCTTCCTCCATTCGTCCAGGTTCATCCGCCGACATGCGGTGGGGGAAAAGCCCTTCTTCCATGCCGCTTAAGAATACCAGCGGAAACTCGAGCCCCTTGGCGGAGTGCAGCGTCATCATCTGTACCGCGGGACCTGATTCTGCTTGCCGTTCTCCCGCATCCAGGGCGACTCGATCAAGAAACTCCTCGATAACGGGAACCTCGGCGGCGTCAGAGTTCTCGAAAGGAAAAACCAGCTCACCACTGAATTGCCGGCAGGCACTCACCAACTCTTCCAGGTTCTCCTTGCGAGCCAGCCCCCGTTCACCTCGTTCCCGACTATGAAATTCCATGAGGCCACTGGCGTCGATGATGTGGTCGGCCAGCTCATGCAACGCCATATCGGTAATCGCCCCGGCCAGATCATCGATGAGCCTGAGAAACTCGCCGACCTTGTTCGCAACACGAGGGCTGAACACACCACTGGTAATACCTTCCTTGCCCGCCTGCCACATGGACACCGAGCGAGTACGAGCCTCATGGCGAATCGCTTCGACGGTTTTGTCACCGATACCGCGGGTAGGAATATTCACCACCCGCTCGAAGGCGGGGTCCGAATGCCGATCGTGCACGAGTCGCATGTACGCCAGCGCATTTTTGATCTCCACACGCTCGAAAAACCGCTGGCCTCCGTAGATTCGATACGGGATCCGAGCGCGCAACAGCGATTCTTCCAGTACCCGCGACTGGGCGTTGGAGCGATACAGAATTCCCACGTCTTCGGGACTACCACCCCCCTCAATCCAATCATGGGTTCGCTCAACGATGAATCGCGCCTCATCTAAATCGTTGTATGCGGAATAGACTTTGATAGGTTCACCGTCCGCACCTGCCGTCCACAGCTTTTTACCCAACCGGTCGCTGTTGTGATCAATCAATGCGTTGGCTGCTTTTAGAATCGTTGCGGTGGAGCGATAGTTCTGCTCGAGGCGGATCGTACGTACGTTGGAGAATTCCTTCGAATAGCTGAGGATGTTCTCGATACGCGCACCACGCCAACCATAAATCGACTGATCGTCGTCACCGACGGCCATCGTGTGACCCGTGGTTCCTGCCAACACTTTGAGCCATGCGTACTGGATGGTATTGGTGTCCTGAAACTCATCCACCAGCAGGTGACGAAACCGCTCCTGGTAGTGGGTCAGCATGTCCGCGCGCTGAAGCCACAACTCATGACTTCGCAGCAGCAACTCTGCAAAGTCGACCAAACCACCGGCGTTACAGGCCTTTTCGTAGTTTTCGTAGATACGCTTGTGGGTAATCTGGAACATATCGTCTCCGTCGGCCACATCCCTGGCACGGCGTCCCTCATCCTTCTGGGCATTGACGAACCATACCGCCTGCCGCGCCGGCCACTTCTTTTCATCAATGTCCAACGATCGCATCACCCGTTTGACCAATCGCAACTGATCGTCGGCATCCAGAATCTGAAAGTTCTGGGGTAACTTCGCTTCCTGCCAATGCATGCGCAACAACCGGTGGGCGATGCCGTGAAAGGTCCCCACCCACATGGTGCGCACCGAAAGTTGCAGCAGGCCCTCGATACGGTTGCGCATCTCCGCTGCGGCTTTATTTGTGAAGGTCACGGCTAACACGCCGTGGGGTGAGACACCCTCCGCTTCGATGAGCCAGGCGACCCGGTGCACGAGTACCCGGGTTTTTCCGCTCCCGGCACCCGCGATAACCAGCATATTGCTGACCGGCGCCGTAACCGCTTCGCGCTGAGCGTCGTTCAGGCCTTCTAGGATGTGTGTAACGTCCACGTTTCTCGCGTCATTCATTTGCGTTCGCGACTCGGACGAACAGATATTTCGAGTCTCGCGAGTATCGGTGCCGTCGGCCAGTAGCGGCGTTGAGTCGATTATTCCACGGTCACCGACTTGGCAAGATTTCTCGGCTGATCCACATCGGTGCCCTTCAGCACCGCGACGTGGTATGCGAGTAATTGTAACGGCACTACGTAAACGATGGGAGCAAGAACCTTATGTACATCAGGTACGGCAATGACCGTCACGCCAGGTTCGTCGCGGAAACCACACGCCTCATCGGCGAAAACGAAAAGTTCACCTCCGCGGGCGCGAACTTCCTGCAGGTTGGATCGCAGCTTTTCCAGTAATTCGTCATTCGGCGCGACTGCTACAACCGGCATGTCATCGTCCACCAGTGCAAGCGGACCATGTTTCAGCTCTCCCGCGGGATAGCCTTCCGCATGAACGTAGGAAACCTCCTTCAGTTTGAGCGCTCCTTCCATTGCCACCGGGAACATGGGGCCGCGGCCGAGAAACAAGGCATGGTGCTTCTCGCTGAACCGCTCCGCGAGCAACCGGATTTTTGGCTCCAGCGCCAGGGTATCTTTGAGCGCCGCTTCAAGTCCGTGGAGCACTTTTACCAACTCGGCTTCGTGAGTTTCACTCATCCCATGGCGGCGCCCCAGCAGAATCGTCAATAGCAGTAGATCGGTCAGTTGCGCCGTAAAGGCTTTGGTGGACGCAACGCCTACTTCAACGCGTGCTTGAATCATCAACTTAAGATCCGACTCACGGACAACGGAGCTTGTCGCCACGTTGCAGATGGTGAGCGTCGCGAGGTAACCGATATCCTTGGCGACCGTAGCGCCGCGAGCGTATCCGCCGTTTCCCCCGATTGCGAAATCGTGACGAAAAGATTTCCCGGGGTAACCACCACCCGCCGATAGCGAAACTCGCTGGCAATCTCAACGGTGCAGGGGATACCCACAAGATCTTCCACCCAATAGCGGGCAATGGATGCTGCATAGAAACTGGTACCGCACGCGACGATGGTGATCGCTTGTACGTGATCGAAAATCTCTTTGGCTTTGACACCGAATGCCTGTTCCAACACCCGCGTTCGGCCGATGCGTCCTTCCAACGTGTCGCGAATAACACGAGGTTGTTCGTGAATCTCCTTTCGCATGTGGTGGCGATATTCACCTTTGTCGACGTCGTCGTGGCCCAGTTCAACCTTTACGCTCGAGCGGATGACCGTTTCGTCGTCCAGATTCCAGATAGAAATACCAGCAGCGGTGACCTCAACCAGGTCACCTTCTTCCAGGAAGATGAAACGGTCGGTGACCGGCTTGAGCGCCATGACGTCCGAGGCGATGAAATTCTCACCGATGCCTCTTCCTATGACGAGCGGACTGCCCATGCGTGCCGCAATAATCCGCTCCGGGTCATCATGAGCAATCACCCCTAGTGCGTACGCGCCTTCGAGCCTTTTGAGCGCGGCTCGAACCGCATCGAGCAGTCCCGTGCCGTCTCGATAGTATAAGTCCACCAGGTGCACGATAACTTCCGAATCCGTTTCCGAGGTGAATTCGTAGCCCGCTTCTTTGAGTTCCTCACGCAAACATTCGAAGTTCTCGATGATACCGTTGTGAACAAGGCAGATGCGATCGTTGGAAATGTGGGGGTGAGCGTTGTTCACGCTCGGGACGCCGTGGGTCGCCCATCGGGTATGGGCAATCCCGATCTTGCCTTGTACCGGGTTTGCTGCCAGGTCGTCAACGAGTTGCTTGACCTTGCCCACCTGGCGGCGGCATTCGAACCGGTTCTTACCGTTGACGAGTACAGCCAGCCCCGCCGAATCGTAACCCCGGTATTCGAGGCGTTGCAAACCTTCCAGCAGGATTAGGGGGGACGTTGCGGACTGCAACTGCGCCAACGATACCACACATGGTGTTTTCTCGACCGATCCGTCTCGTTACTTCTTAAGCTTGCGCTTATCCGGGCGAACCCACCCTGGAATATTGCGCTGTCTTCCCCGGCCGACAGCGAGTTCACCTTTGCCGACCCGAGAGGTCACCGTCGAACCCGCGGCCACATACGCATCCGACTCGATCTGAAGCGGTGCAACCAGTGTGCTGTTGGACCCAACGAATACGTCGTTGCCGATTTCGGTGTGGTGTTTGTCTATTCCATCGAAGTTGCAGGTGATGGTGCCGGCGCCCACGTTACAATTCGTCCCTAAGGTTGCATCTCCGAGATAAGCAAGATGGCTGGCTTTCGTTCCTTTGCCTAACCGCGCTTTCTTGAGTTCCACGAAGTTGCCCACCTTCACACCTTCACCAAGCTCGGTGCCGGGCCGAATCCGGGCAAACGGGCCAACGATGCACAGCGGAGCAATCTTAGCGCCTTCGATCACACTATGAGGCTCAATGCGCACTCCCGCGCCGATCTCGGTGTCGGTGATGACCACTCCGGGGCCTATGGAAACCCCGGCACCCAGAATCACCCGACCATTGAGCACAACGTTGATGTCGATGAAACAATCCGGCTCGGCCGTTACCTCGCCACGAATGTCGATTCGATCCGGATCGGCAATGGTTACTCCCTCACGCATGAGCCTGTGCGCCTGCCTACGCTGATAACAACGTTCGAGCTCAGCAAGCTGCATCCGGTCGTTAACACCGACGACCTCTTCTGCACAGTCCGCTTTGAGGCCATGGACGGTTAGTTTTTCTTCAACCGCCAGGGCAATTACATCGGTCAGGTAATATTCGTCTTGAGCGTTATGAGGTTGGACCGCGCCCAATAGCGATCTCAGACGGGTGGCTGGCAGGGCCATGATGCCGGAGTTGATCTCGTGGATGGCCCGCTGTTCGGGGCTCGCATCGGCATACTCAACGATCCCGGTGATCGCGCCAGCCCCATCGCGAACGATTCGACCCAACTCGGCCGGATCGGCGAAGTCCGCCGTGACCAGGCCAACATCCCCTTGGGCGGCTGCCGCCACACAGGCTTTCAACGTGTTCGACGCAACCAGGGGCACGTCCCCGTACACCACCAGAACGACCGCGTCGTCGGAGATGTGAGGCAACGCCTGCTGGACCGCGTGCCCGGTTCCCTTCTGCTGTTCCTGGACTACCCAGTTGATCCCGGCTGAGTCGCCCATCGCTGCGCGCACCTCGGAGCCCTGATATCCGACCACGACGTGTATTTGAGCGGGTTCAAGCACCCCGACGGTATCGAGCACATGTTCGATCATGGGTCGCCCAGCCAGTGGATGAAGTACTTTCGCAAGCTGCGAACGCATCCGCGTGCCTTGACCTGCTGCCAGAACGATGACTTCCAGAACTTTCATAATTTGCCGTTCTCGGGTCAGTCCATAGTCTTAAAAACCGTCCGAATTATAGTGCGAGGGCCACAAAAAAGGGGTGACTGTGTCACCCCTTCAGCCCGTGACAAATTACCTGTCACTTAACCCCGCCCCATACCCGTTAACCGGGTCAATCAGCGACCCCGTCTCTTTTTGAGCTCTTCCAGCGTGCGTTGCTGGGCCATGGCATTGGCAAGCTGGGACGCGGCCAGGGAGAAATCGAAGTCTGCCGCCTGATCCTGGATGGCTCGCTCTGCAGATTCCTGCGCCTCGATCGCGGCCGCTTCGTCCAGATCTTCCGCTCGAGCTGCCGTATCCGCCAGAATCGTGACCACACCCGGTTGCACCTCGAGATATCCACCGGAGGCGAAAAACACCTCTTCTTCACCGTCTTCCATCGTCAGCCGCACCGGCCCGGGCTTAATACCGGTCAGGAGCGGCGCGTGGCCCGGCAGAATGCCAAGCTCCCCGATCGTGCCGGTAGCACTCATCATCGTGATTCGGCCCGAGAAGATCTCCTTCTCCGCGCTGACGATGTCACAGTGGATGGTCGCGGCCATTTGTTAATTCCTCAGCCTTCCAGGGTTTTTGCTTTCTCAACGGCGTCTTCTACGGAACCAACCATGTAAAACGCCTGTTCCGGCAGATGGTCGTAGTCACCCTCGAGGATCGCTTTGAAGCTGCGCACCGTATCTTCCCGGTGGACGTATACACCGGGTTTGCCGGTAAACGCTTCTGCGACGAACATCGCCTGGGAGAAGAACTGCTGGATTTTCCGCGCGCGGTAAACGAGTTGTTTGTCTTCTTCGGAAAGTTCATCCATCCCGAGAATGGCAATGATGTCACGCAATTCCTGGTAACGCTGCAGCGTCTGTTGGACCTCCCGGGCCACCTGATAATGTTCCTCTCCAACCACAAGCGGATCGAGTTGGCGGCTGGTAGAGTCTAACGGATCAACCGCCGGATAGATGCCGAGATCGGTAATGGCCCGCGACAACGTCACCGTCGAATCCAGATGGGCAAACGTAGTAGCCGGAGATGGGTCCGTCAGGTCATCGGCCGGCACGTACACGGCCTGAATCGAGGTGATGGAACCCGTCTTGGTCGTGGTGATACGTTCCTGCAAAATCCCCATCTCAGCCGCAAGGGTGGGTTGGTAACCCACGGCCGACGGCATGCGGCCCAACAATGCCGATACTTCCGTTCCTGCCAGCGTGTAACGATAGATGTTGTCGATGAACAACAGCACGTCGCGTCCTTCATCGCGAAACTGTTCGGCAATCGTAAGTCCGGTGAGTGCGACTCTCAGCCGGTTCCCCGGCGGCTCGTTCATCTGCCCGAATACCAGCGAAATCTTTTCGAGCACGCCCGACTCTTCCATCTCATAGTAGAAGTCGTTGCCTTCGCGGGTGCGCTCACCAACCCCGGCAAAGACCGATAATCCCGAGTGTTCGGTGGCAATGTTGCGAATGAGTTCGAGCATGGTCACGGTCTTGCCCACGCCGGCGCCGCCGAACAGGCCCACTTTGCCACCTTTGGCGAACGGGCAGATCAGGTCGATGACCTTGATGCCGGTTTCCAGAATCTCATTGCCGCCTTTCTGATCTTCGTAGGACGGCGCTTTGCGGTGAATGGGCAGGTGTACCTTCGCATTCACCGGGCCTTTTTCGTCGATGGGCTCACCGAGCACGTTCATGATCCGACCCAGGGTTTCCTCTCCGACGGGCACCGTGATTGGCTGTTCGGTGTTCGAAACTTCCAGCCCCCGGGAAAGACCATCAGAGGAGCCCATCGCAATAGACCTCACGACACCGTCCCCCAACTGCTGCTGGACTTCCAGGGTGAGCCCGGTTTGCGAGACTTTCAACGCGTCGTACACCTTGGGTACGTCTTCCCGTGTGAACTCCACGTCGATCACCGCGCCGATTATTTGTACGATTCGACCGCTGCTCATGCTTTGTGCCTCTTCAACTGTTCTGTTGCCATACCGTGCGCCGGGGGGTTGTTCCCACGCTTCCCTGTTTGTCGCTTACCCGTCGTTCATGCTTCGACTGCAAGTGAGTTTCCTAAATCAGCCGTACGGCGATTCAACACCACGGCTCTATTTACCTCTGTCTAAACGCCAAAGGCGTTTTTGACCGCCGCGGCGCTTTACCTCTGTCTAAACGCCAAGGGCGTTTAGACCGCTGCGGCGCCACCCACGATCTCGGCAATTTCCTGGGTGATCGCCGCTTGGCGTGCGTTGTTGTAGATGAGCGATAGCTCATCAATCAACTTCTCCGCATTTTCCGTTGCGCTTTTCATCGCGATCATTTTTGCTGCCTGCTCGCAGGCGCCGTTCTCGATGACCGCCTGGTAAACCTGAGATTCCACAAATCGAATGACCAGCCCTTCGATGAGTTGTTGGGCTTCCGGTTCGTAGATGTAGTCCCACCGGTGGTGATACGACTCATCCTGCTCCGGGTCCAGCGGCAGCAACTGCCGGATAACGGGTTTTTGCGTCATCGTGTTGACGAACTCGTTACTCACGATAAACAGCCGATCGATCTTGCCTTCTTCGTATGCGTCAAACATTACTTTGACCCCACCGATCAGGTCGGCAACCACTGGTGCTTCTCCTACGTTCGTCAACGCGGCAACGATGTTGCCACCAACGGAGCGGAAAAAGCCGGCAGCCTTGTTACCGATCAGACCCAGATCCACTTCCACGTTGCGCGCGTGCCACTCGGCCATGTCTTTGACAAGCGTACGAAACAGATTGATGTTCAAACCCCCGCATAAACCTCGATCGGTAGACACCACAATGTAGCCGATGCGCTTAACGTCTCGGGTTTTCATAAAAGTGTGGCGGTATTCCGGATTTGCGTTCGCGAGGTGACCGATCACTTGACGAATCTTTTCTGCGTAGGGCCTGCCTTCGCGCATCCTGTCCTGAGTGCGGCGCATACGGCTGGCGGCCACCATCTGCATCGCGCTGGTGATCTTCTGGGTATTCTCCACGCTACCAATCTTCTTCTTGATTTCCATGCCGACGGCCATCGTCAGACTCCTCTAGCTCTTTATCGGGGAAGCCATCAAAAGCTTGCCGTTGCCTTGTAGGCCTCGATGGCTTGTTTCATCTCAGCGACAATATCGTCGTTGTATGCCCCCGTCTCGGTGATGTTTTTCATGAACTCGGCCTTCTCGGAATTCATGTAACTCAAGAGTCCCTGCTCGAACTCGAGCACCTGATTCACCTCAATGTCCTGGAGATAACCTTCGTTGACTGCAAAAAGTGATACGCCCATTTCCGCTACCGTCATAGGTGCGTATTGTTTCTGCTTCATGAGTTCGGTGACCCGTTCGCCGTGTTCCAGTTGCCGTCGCGTTGCTTCGTCGAGATCAGATGCAAACTGCGAGAAGGCCGCGAGCTCGCGATACTGCGCAAGCGCAAGCTTAATACCTCCCGAGATCTTCCTCATGAACGGCACCTGGGCCGAACCACCCACCCGGGAAACGGAAATTCCCGGGCTCATGGCCGGCCGCAGACCAGAGTTGAAGTTGTCCGTTTCGAGAAAGATCTGACCATCGGTAATAGAGATGACGTTGGTCGGTACAAACGCCGAAATGTCTCCCCCTTGAGTTTCGATGATGGGCAGCGCTGTCAGCGAACCGGTTTGCCCCTTAACGGCACCGTTGGTGAATTTCTCGACGTAGTCGACATTGACTCGTGCCGCGCGCTCGAGCAACCGCGAATGAAGGTAAAAAACATCGCCGGGATAGGCTTCGCGCCCCGGGGGGCGGCGCAACAGCAGGGAGATCTGTCGATACGCCCAGGCCTGCTTCGTTAGATCGTCGTAAATAATAAGGGCATCTTCTCCAATATCGCGGAAGAACTCGCCCATGGAGCAACCAGCGTATGGGGCAATAAACTGCATGGGGGCTGGATCCGATGCGCTCGCTATGACAACGATCGTGTTGTCCATTGCCCCGTACTCCTCGAGAGTGCGCACGAGATTTGCGACCGTGGACATCTTCTGGCCGATGGCGACGTAGATACACTTAATGCCACTGTCTTTCTGATTGATGATGGCGTCGATGGCGATGGCGGTTTTGCCGATCTGGCGGTCGCCAATGATGAGTTCCCGTTGCCCCCGGCCAATCGGCACCATGGCGTCGAGGCATTTGAGCCCGATTTGTACAGGCTGATCAACCGACTGACGCGCGATCACCCCCGGCGCAACCTTTTCAACCGGCGCAGTTTCGGTTGCGTTGATGGGTCCTTTGCCGTCGATGGGGTTTCCGAGGGAATCCACGACCCGCCCCAGCAGTTCACGCCCAATGGGTACTTCCAGAATCCGCCCGGTACACCGCGCGGTCATACCTTCGGAAAGATTTTCATAATCGCCGAGGACCACGACGCCCACGGAGTCACGCTCGAGGTTCATGGTCATGCCATAAAGGCCGCCGGGAAACTCGATCATCTCGCCGAACTGGGCCTGCGCCAGACCGTGAATACGCACGATGCCGTCGGCTACTCCAACGATGGTACCTTCGTTCTGAGCTTCAGCGTGAACATCCAGGCTCTCGATGCGATTCCTGATGATGTCGCTGATTTCGGAAGGATTCAGTTGCTGCATTTCGCTTTCCTTTCTCTAGTCTCTCAAACTGTCTCTCGGAAACTGTTACCCGGGACTTCTGTCCGGATGGCGGCCAATTACGGCATCCTGGTTACACTCGCACTGCGTTCGCGCTGCACACGCGCTGCCCTCGCGCTAATTTTTCAGTAACGATTCGCCGAGCTTGTCGAGCTTGCCTCGTACCGAACCGTCTATCACGGTGTCGCCCGCACGGATGATCGCTCCACCCAGCAGATCCGGATCCACCCGGCTGGTGAGAGTGATTTCTTTTTCGTACTTGTCGCGCAACACCGAGGCCAAGTGTGCCGATTCAGCGTCCGACAGCGGGTAAGCCGACACGATCTCGACGTCCAGGTTCTGTTCTTCAAGTGCACGCAAAGCCTCAAACTGCTGGGAGATTTCAACCAACAACGCCAGGCGCCGGTTCCTCGCAAGCACCTGCACGAACTTCTTCGCCCGGTCGTTGAGCTCGTCGCCGCATATCTCGATCAGCCGGAAAGCCTTTTGTTCGTTCCCAACATCCGGAGCTTCCAACAGAAGTTTTACCTTCGGGTGCCCGGAAGCGGCGCCCAGATTCGCGAGCATCCGTGACCAGCGCTCCAGATCGCGTTCATCCTTCGCAATATCGAACAGCGCGTTCGCGTACGGCCTTGCCAGAGTTGAAGTTTCCGCCATGGGCTTGAGTGTCCTGCTAAAGTTCCGCTGCCAGCTGGTTCAATATCTCGCTGTGCTTTTCCGCATCGATCGTCGCACCCAGAACTTTTTCGGCACCAATCAAAGCCAGTGCTGCAACCTGTGCGCGTAACGCCTCTTTGGCACGATTGATTTCCTGATCGATTTCGGCCAGCGACGCTTCTTTCAGACGTTCGCCTTCTGCCCGTGCATCACTTTTCGCTTCTTCAATCATCTGGTTGGCACGACTTCGGGTCGCGTCGATAATGGCTTGCGCTTCCTGCTTCGCTTCTTTGAGCTGCGCATCCGCTCGCTCTTGAGCGAGCTCGAGATCTTTTTCCGCCTGCTCGGCAGCCGCCAGACCATCCGCGATGGTTTTCTGGCGTTCGTGCATGGCATCGAGGAGCGGTGGCCAGATGAATTTCCAGCAAAACCAGATGAACACGAAAAACGTGAAGCTTTGACCAAAGAGTGTCCAGTTGATATTCATGGGCTTCCCTTTCTTTCTACTGTCGAGTTCATTAGCCGCCCGGATTGCCGAAGACCACGTACAGGCCGATACCCACCGCAATCATCGGCACGGCGTCCACCAGGCCCAGGACGATGAACATTTGCGTGCGCAGCATCGGCAGAAGCTCAGGTTGGCGAGCGATACCTTCCAGAAACTTTCCACCAAGAACGCCTACGCCGATTGCTGCGCCTACAGCGCCCAGACCCATCATGAGTCCACCTGCAACGTATAGAAAAACCGCGTATTCCATGATTACTCCCAGTTACGAGTTGTTTTTACCCTTCGGATTAATGATTAGCACTAGTGCGCCTCTTCGGTCTCGTGTGCCTGCGCTAAATAGACGACGGTGAGTACCGCGAAGATGAATGCCTGCAAAGTAATGATAATTAAGTGAAACATCGTCCAGCCCCACTGCAGCACTCCACCCAGCAGACCAAACGTAGGACCGGCAGCGAACATCAGCGCCAACAGTACGAAGATCATCTCTCCCGCGTACATATTGCCGAACAGTCGCAGGCCGAGAGACAGTGGTTTCGCAATCAGGCTGACCACTTCGAGTGGTAGATTGGCGAGGATTCCCCACTTTCCAAAAGGATGGAACGCAAGTTCACCCAGGAAGCCGCCAATCCCTTTGCACTTGATGCTGTAGTACAGAATGAGGCCAAACACAGACAGCGCCATGGACATCGTGATATTGGGGTCCGTGGTTGGAACGACCTTCATGTAATGCACGCCGAGTAAGCCCGCCACACCAGGTATCCAGTCCACGGGTATCAGATCCATGAAGTTCATCAACCAGACCCAGACAAAGATGGTCAAAGCCATCGGCGCAATGAGCGTGTTGTTGTAGCTGAATATGCTGCGGGTTATGTCGTCGATGAAATCGATGACCATCTCGACGAAATTCTGCAAGCCCCCGGGGACGCCCGAGGTTGCTTTGCGGGCAGCCGCGTAAAAAAACGCCGAAAAAATGATCCCCGTGACGATGGACCAGAACATCGAATCGACGTGAATCGCGTTGAAACCCATCGCCGCCGCTTCCTCGGCCGTGTGGGCCAGCCCCCAACTACCGTCCGGATGTTGCCCGAAAGTCAGGTTCGTCAGATGATGCTGAATGTATTCCGCGGATGTCTGGGTTTCACTGGCCATACTGCTTCTTCTGTCTGATCTAGGTTCTGATCTTGTTGTCCAAGGGGGGCCGACGATCGCCGTTGTTCACAAGCTGTCGCCAACGCTTCTCTGGTGTCTCTATCGCATTTTTCAAGTGCCGGCGATGGTCCGCCAGGTACTTCCCATTACTCTTTCTCATCTCTCAGCAACAACGGGGCTACCAGTGCCATCGCCTGAACTGCAATGAATGCACTGAAAAAACCCAGCGGCGCAGGTTTCATCCAAACGAAGGTGCCCGCCATGAAAAACATGACCAGAATCAACTTCGCAAAACCTTGACCCAACAATCGAGGTCCGGATCGCGCCGTGCTAGCCGCCCAGGCAAAATAGCCGTTGGGAACGACACACACCAAGCCCGCCGCCAGCGCCGACAATGATTCGAATCGACTCGATGACAACAGTACGACCGCCACACCCAGCACTGTTATCAGCTGCAAGGTCACAATTCGATAAGGCAGTGGCACTTTGTTGAGCGCTCTGGCGATAACGCCCCGGAAGGCGGCGCGTATTATAGGGACGCCTCACGACTCGTTCAAATCTAAATGTGTTTCAAGAATTGTCTAGAACTTAAGATTCTAGCTAAAAAAGTCGTTCTTACCGAAGATGCTGCAAAATTCCGTCCAACTCATCCAAGGATGAGTAGCGAATGACAACCTGGCCCTTACCTTTGGCGTTTTGTGAAATCTTCACGGGAGCACCGATTTTTTCGGCGATTTCACGTTCCAGAAGTTGTGTGTCCATATCGATCTGGACTCGCTTCGCCGAAGTGCTCGTCGCGCTCTGGATGCGCCGCACCAGGGCTTCGGTCTGACGGACAGAAAGTTGTCTCTTGGCCACAAGTAGGGCGGTTCTCAGCTGTTCGATGCTATCGAGGGTCAGCAGCGCGCGGGCATGCCCCATCTCGAGCGCGCCCGACTCCAACAGGTCACGTACCTTAGGCTCCAGATTCAACAGCCTCAGTAGATTCGTCACCGCGACTCGGGATTTCCCTACGGCATCGGCGATCTGTTGTTGCGTCAGCTGGAACTCTTCTTTCAGGCGCTCCAACCCCGCCGCCTCCTCGAGCGGATTGAGATCCTCCCGCTGGATGTTTTCGACAATGGTCATCGCCGAAGCCTGTTCGTCTGTCGCGTCTCTGATCAGCGCGGGAATCGTCTTCATACCCGCACGCTGAGCCGCCCGCCAACGCCGCTCTCCAGCAATCAGCTCGTAGCCGCCTTGCGGGCGCGGGCGAACGACGATCGGTTGCATGAGTCCTTGCGCCTTGATCGACGCAACGAGTTCCAACAGTGCTTCTTCGTTGAAATCCTTTCTCGGCTGGTACCGGCTTCGTACGACCGAATCGATTGGCACTTCGTTGCGCTCCGAGGTGGGCGGCACTGCGATGGCGCTGTTTGAAAGCAGAGCATCCAAACCGCGTCCCAATCGTCTCTTGCTCACGATTCCCCTCGATCCGTGTCTTTTGGCACAACCTGCGCGGGTGGCTCCTGATGTTTTCGTTTTATTTCACCCGCCAGCGCCATGTAGGCGACCGCGCCTCGCGATTGCCGGTCATACAGAATGGCTGGCAATCCATGACTCGGTGCTTCCGCCAGTCGAACGTTGCGTGGGATAACGGTGCGAAACACCTGATCGCCAAAAAACTGAATAAGCTGCCGCGACACGTCCCGCGTCAACCCATTGCGCGGATCATACATCGTTCGTAACAAGCCCTCTATTGCAAGGCCCGGATTGGCTTGGCGGCGTACCCCTTCGACACTGTCGAGAAGCGCGCTCAAACCTTCAAGCGCGTAGTACTCGCACTGCATGGGAATCAACACCGCATCGGCCGCGATCAATGCATTGATCGTGAGTATGTTCAACGAGGGCGGACAATCGATGATGACAAAATCGTAGTCGAGGTCGACTTCGGCAAACTTCTGGCGCAGCCTCATCTCTTTCTGGTCCTGTGCCAGAAGCTCGACTTCAACCGCAGTCAGATCGGCATTCGACGGGACGAGTTCGTAGCGACCGCTGCATTTACGAAGGATGCCCTTTAAAGCGACCCCGTCGATGAGCCAATCGTAGATGCTGGTTTCGAGGTTCGCTTTATCCACCCCGGAACCCATCGTCGCATTGCCCTGGGGATCGAGATCGACAAGCAGGACCTTGCAGCCGGACAGCCCGAGCGATGCGCTCAAGTTGACGCTGGTGGTAGTTTTTCCCACCCCGCCCTTTTGATTCGCAACGGCAATGATTCTCATCGATCCGCGCATCCCATCTCAAACGTCACAATCCTAACAGCGTTCAACGATCATCACTCCGTGCGCGTGGGTCAATCCTGGTATCTGGATCTCCACTTGGTCCAGCACCCCGCCGGGGAACACCATCTCGAGGGGATCGACCTCATCAGGGAGCACCCGATTGAGTAATATCAGCCGCCCACCGATGTCGAGTCGGTCGCTCATCAATCGCCAGACATCACTCGCCGGCTCCACCGCTCGTGCGGTAACTGTCGAGAACGTCTCCTGCCCGGTTCCCGCCTTCACATTCTGGCAGCACACCGATACATTCGCGAGGTCGAGTTCGCCAATTACCTGGGTGAGGAAACGAATCTTACGATCGCTTCGGTCAACCAGAGTGAAGCTCAGATCCGGCCGGGCAATGGCAAGCGGAATGCCGGGTAAACCGGCACCGGTGCCAAGGTCCATCACCCGGGGACCGTGCAACCATGGGAGCACACTGAGACTATCGAGAAGATGTCGGGTTACCAGGCGGTCGATGTCCTTGCGGGAAACAAGATTGAAGGCTTTATTCCAACGTTCCAGCAGCCGGGCAAAACTCAATAATCGAGTGACGCTCCGAGAATCCAATGCCACTCCCAAAGCGTGCGCTCCATCCCTCAATGTCTCCGCATCTCGAACTGCATCCCCAGCCTCATTGGGAAGGATTTCGTCAGCCACTCGCATCCGCCGCCGTCGGGGGTAGTTGCAGTTTTTCGAGCCCCTGCGCAACGACGGAAAGCTTCTTGATATAGATAAGCAGCACAGAAAGCGCTGCGGGGGTCATGCCGGGAATCCGACTGGCTTTAGCCAACGTCTCCGGTCGTGATACCAGCAGTTTTTCCCGCAACTCGTTAGACAGCCCTTTCACCGCTGCATAATCCAGCGCCGCAGGAATGCGGATGTTTTCGTTTCTGCGCACCCGGGCGATCTCGCCTTCCTGACGTTTGATGTAACCCTCGTATTTTGCCTCGACTTCAACCTGGTCCAGCACTTCCCGACCCACACCGGCAAGCTCAGGCAACACGGAATCGAGGTCCGAAGACAAACTGTCCAGCAACCCCGAAAGCGTTATCCCGGGCCTTTTGAGGAACCCCAACATCGAGCCTTCCTTGCTGATGCGTTCACCCGTGGCCGTCTCCAGGGTTGTCGCCAACTCAGAGCCGGGTGACAACACCCGTTTGCCGAGTACGTGTGCAAGCTCATCCACCAACTTCCGTTTGTGGCAGTAACTGCGCCAACGGACTTCCCCCACCAGGCCAAGCTTGCGACCGAGGGGAGTCAGTCGCACATCGGCATTGTCTTCGCGCAACCGCAGCCGATACTCGGCTCGCGATGTGAACATTCGATAGGGTTCGTTCGTTCCGAGGTTGATCAAGTCATCGACCAGAACGCCGAGATAGGCCTCGTCACGCCGCGGGCACCAGGGCTCACGCCCCGCTACCTTCCAGGCGGCATTTGCACCCGCCAATAATCCTTGCGCCGCCGCTTCTTCATAGCCGGTGGTCCCGTTGATCTGACCGGCAAAGAAGAGCCCTTCGAGCGCCTTCGTTTCAAGCGAGTACTTGAGATCCTTGGGGTTGAAGAAGTCGTACTCGATGGCGTAACCGGGCCGAGTGATATGCGCGTTCTCGAAACCCTCGATGCTTCGCACCAGGGCCACCTGGACATCCATTGGCAGGCTCGTGGAGATACCGTTGGGATATAGCTCCCGGGTTTGGAGACCTTCGGGTTCGACGAAAATCTGATGCTGTAAGCGATCGGCAAAACGCACCACTTTGTCTTCGATACTGGGGCAATAGCGCGGTCCAACTCCCTGAATCACACCCGAATACAGGGGCGAGCGATCAAGGGCTGCACGGATAATCCGGTGGGTCTCGACGTTGGTATGGGTGATGTGGCAGGCCACCTGGCGCGGATGGTCTCCAACGTCTCCCAGAAACGAAATACAAGGTAGTGGCTCGTCACCCGGCTGGCTTTCCATCACAGAAAAATCCACGGTGCGTCCATCGATTCGCGGAGGGGTGCCGGTTTTCAGCCGATCGACACGGAAAGGTAGCGAACGCAACCGTTCTGCGAGCTGATTCGACGGCGCATCGCCCGCCCGCCCGCCAGCGAAATTGTTCAAGCCCATATGAATCTTTCCGCCGAGAAAAGTACCCGTCGTCAACACCACGGCCGGTGCGCTCAGGGTTAAACCCATCTGTGTCTCAACCCCGGTGACGCACCCGTCATCCACCAACAGATCTACGACCGACTGTTGGAAGATCCACAGGCCGTCTTGAGCTTCGAGCAAACTACGAATCGCCTGGCGGTACAGTGCCCTGTCCGCCTGGGCTCTTGTGGCTCGCACCGCCGGCCCCTTGCTTGCGTTGAGAACGCGAAAGTGAATACCGGCCCTGTCTGCGGCACGCGCCATGATGCCATCGAGGGCATCGATCTCCCGAACGAGATGACTCTTACCCATGCCACCGATGGCGGGATTGCACGACATCTGCCCGATTGTTTCGATGCTCTGAGTCAACAACAGGGTTCGTGCACCGATCCGTGCCGCCGCTGTCGCAGCCTCACACCCGGCGTGGCCTGCGCCTATTACGATGACGTCGAACTGTTCCGGAGCGTTCATTGTGCTGAAGCGTTTCCCACTGTGTTTAGCTGTCTGACGCTGGCTGACATTTACTCGAGGTTTGCGCAGGTTGCGAGCTGGCATTCGCCCGGGGTGGGGCAGTATACGGACTCATTGGTCGATTGGAAGCCAGTCCGACATCGGCCAGGAGTCTGCGCGGTAGAAAATTCCGTCACGAGAAAGTACCACGGCAAGGACAGTTTTACTTACCGATGCAGAAATTAGCGAAGATCTCCCCCAGCAGATCATCCGCCGACACGACCCCTGCAATGGTTCCGAGTGCTTCGTGGACTATCCGCAACTCCTCCGCAACGAGTTCGGTCTGGAGGTTCTCGGCAATCAGTGTCTGACCCCGCTGTAACGCTGCCATTGCCTCCTCCAACGCGAGCAAATGACGCTTGCGCGCCGTGAACGTAGACGCGTCACCGGCAAACCCGGCTTTTTCCAGGATGTGTGCTCGCAATGCGTCGATTCCGGCTCCGGTTTTTGCCGAGACCAACACGTGTGACTGTCCATCGGGTCTTTGCGCAAGCCCCGCTTCGAGTTCGGTCAAATCCACTTTATTAGCGACGCGGATCGTATTGTCTGATCCCGGCCATACTCTGATCTCCTCTCGCCCTGCCTCGGAGACCCATAACACCAGATCCGCCTCAACCGCTTGCTGTTCAGCACGCCTTACCCCCTCTACCTCCACCGGATCCCTCGAATCGCTCAAACCCGCCGTATCGACAATCCGGATAGGTAAACCCTGGAGGGTAAGATCGACATGCAACAAATCCCTGGTGGTACCCGGAATGTCGGTTACGATCGCGCGTTCCTCTCCCGACAGAACGTTCAGCAAACTGGATTTGCCCACATTAGGAGCACCAAGAATCGCCACGGTGATGCCGTCGTTCAGAAGAATGCCTTGCGTTGAGCCACGAAGCAGAAGGTTGAGCCCTTCGTGTATTTCACCCAGCCGCGCAACCACCTGACCACCGTTCAAAAAGTCGACCTCTTCGTCAGGGAAATCCATGGCGGCTTCCATGTACACGCGCAGTTGTAATACCTGCTGATCGAGATCAAAAACGGCTTTGGAAAAATCACCCTTGAGCGAACGCAGCGCACCCCTTGCGGCGGCACGTGAAGAACTCCCAATCAGATCCGCAACCGCCTCCGCTTGAGCAAGATCAATTTTTCCGTTCAGGAAAGCGCGCTCGGTGAATTCCCCGGGACGTGCCAGGCGAGCGCCTCGGTTCACCGTTTCATCAAGCAGCAGTTGCATGACTACCGGCCCACCGTGACCCTGCAATTCCACGACGTCCTCACCGGTAAACGATCGAGGTGCCACGAAGTACAACACCAGACCCTCGTCGAGCATGTTTCCCGTTTGATTCTTGAACTCGGCGAACTTTACCCTTCGTGGCACAAGCGCCCCGCCCACGATACCTTCACCGATAGCCTTAGCCTCAGGTCCCGACAGCCGCACGATGCCAATGCCTCCCTGCCCTGGTGGCGTCGCCACCGCGGCGATGGTTTCAGCTATTGCCGCCATCACCAAAAAGGTCAGTTTTTTGCGGCTTGTGCAGCCTCGGTTCGACGAATCACGTACCACTGTTGCGCAATGGACAATACGTTGTTCACCAACCAGTACAGCACCAACCCTGCGGGAAAGAAAAGAAACAGCGCAGTAAACATGATCGGCATCATCTTCATCATGCGCACTTGCATCGGATCGCCGACGGCCGGACTCAACGATTGTTGCAGAAACATGCTCGCACCCATTGCGAGAGGCAATATGAAAAACGGATCCATGGCCGCCAGATCGTTTATCCACAACATGAATGGCGCATGGCGAAGCTCTACGCTTTCGAACAATACCCAGTACAGGGCGATGAAAATCGGCATAGGCAGTAACATCGGCAGACAGCCACCAAGCGGGTTGACCTTCTCTTTCTTGTAGAGCGCCATCATCTCCTGGGACAACTTCTGGCGATCGTCCGCATGGCGCTCCTGAAGTCGTTTCATCTGCGGACCAACGCGGCGCATGTTAGCCATGGATTTGTAACTGTGAGCCGACAACGGATACAGAATCGCCTTGACCATCAGCGTCAGGAGGATGATCGCAAAACCCCAATTTCCAACGACGGTGTAACACCAGTCCAGCACCGCGAACAGGGGCTGGGCGATCCACCATAAAAATCCATAGTCCACGGTCAAGTTCAGATTCGGTGCGATCTTCTCCAGACTTTTCTGATCTTTGGGGCCTGCATAGAAGCGCGTCGACCACTCACCCACCGCTCCATCAGCCACTTTTTTTAGTGGCCCGGTGTACCCGAAGACATATAAACCATCGTTGCGCCGCTGCCCGTAGTATGTGTTGGTCTCCTCAGGCGGTGGGATCCACGCACTCAAGAAATAGTGTTGAAGAAACGCCATCCAGCCGCCCTGCATCTGCAGGCGAAAAGGACCGTCATCATCCAGATCATCGAAGTCGAGTTTCTCGTAGCGCGATTCGGGTGTCGTTAACGCAGCACCCAGGTAGGGCTGGGGCCCTAACGAAAACGAACTTCCGCCTTCCGGCTCAAGGTTATCCCGTTTGATTTGCGCAAAAAGGCTTGCCTCGATGGGATATCCGCTACGGTTCTCAATCCGATAATCGACCGTAACGAGATAATCGTCTCGGGTGAAGGTGTAGCTTTTGACCACTCGTAACCCATCTTGCTCGACGCGCAGGTTCACAACCAGTTCCTCACGGTCACCAAGATCAAAGGTGTCGGCGTCCGATCGGTATACGGGTCGACTATCGGCGCGATCCAACCCATCCGGACCGATAAGCCCGCTCTGAGCGATGTAAGTCCGCCCGTTGCCCTGGGTCAATAATTCGTATGGATCTTCTTTCCGATCGATGGCGACGGGAAAAAGAGGTAAATGAACCCCAACGATGTCGCCTCCGACACGATCGATCCAAATGTGCAACTTCGGAGTGGTCACCTTCACGAGCTGCCTTCGCCCGGGCTGTACCGCTGCCGCTACCGCACTCGATGAAACCTCACTCGAACCAATGAGCGAGTCGTCGGGGATATCGCTATGGGTCCGTTCGGGTCGACTGACCGCGGGAATATCGGAGGGCATATCCGAAGGAATGTCGGCCGTATCGTATTGTTCCGAACTCTGAGGCGCGACTGTCGAACTCGACGAACCTCCCCGCAGATAGTCTTCGTTCCAGGCAAGGAGCATTAGATATCCGGTAGCCGCCAATCCGACCAGCAGCAGTATGCGCTGTACTTCCGTGGTTACCATGAAAACTAAGTCTCCTCTCGGGTCGTTTGTCGAGCTACTTGCCGGACTGGCCGAACAGGATCAAAGCCCCCCGGATGAAACGGGTGACAACGCCCAACCCGTTTGACGGCAAGCCATGTACCCTGACACGCGCCGTACTCCTCAAGCGCTTGTAATGCGTAATACGAGCAGGTTGGTTCGAAGCGGCATTGCCGACCAATGTATGGGCTCAACGTGACCTGGTACACGCGTATCAGGCCCTTGAGAATCCGCTTAGGAAGCTGCCAAGTCATGTTGCGTCGCCTGGGCTAACCGCCAATCGTGTAAATAAAATATCTGCATCCGCTCGCAATGCCGAGTTGTCCGCTCGCGCCACCACTTGGATAACGATGTCCAGAGCCGGCAGGAAGCGCCGCCGGCCGCGAAACTCCTCACGCAAAACACGTTTGATGCGATTGCGCTCGACCGCCTTGCGAACGGTCCGCTTGGATACAACCAGGCCCATCCGAGGGGACGCCATTCTATTCGCTACCGCGGCAATACGTAACGCCCCATGCCGACTTCGAATATCGGCACGCTTGAAGACTCGGTCGAAATCTCGGGAGTGAGTAAGGCGCACTCTCGGTGGAAAACCGAGGGGATTACTCAACGCGGTTATGCGCTAAGCCGCTTACGGCCTTTGGCACGCCTGGCGTTGATGACTTTTCGTCCACCTCGCGTAGCCATGCGGGAACGAAATCCATGCCGGCGCTTGCGCTTCAAATTACTTGGCTGAAAGGTTCTCTTCATAAGAAGTTGTCGAAGTGCTTAACCGGTACCCGCCAAAACAGCTAGGCGATGAAACGGCTGAGCATGCAAGTCAAAAAAGGGAGCGCGATTCTAAGAAATCCACAGTTTCGGTGTCAATGAATAATAACGAGTTAATTAAAATTTTGTTGTTGTTGCTTATTGAGGCTGCCTATGGCTGTTGAAAAGCGGTGCAGAGCCTTTAATGATGGCCCGGGATGGAGTTAGATAGGTGTGGATAAGGGGAGCGGAGCCGATCAGGACCCTGTGTGCCCATCGTGATTGAAACCGCCGACCCAAACTATCCACAGGTTCTTCAACGAACTGCTAACAGCCAAGACGACTTGACTCTGCGGCGCCCCGTTCCCCTAGCATAGCTTAAGTTTTTGAATTTGCTGTTGATCTGAAAAAACGGGTTTTTTTTGCGGCCGTTTGCATAGCCAAGGCGGCTGTCTAGTGGCTAGAATGATTGCAGATTCGAGCAACGCTGAAGATCCAAGTCGCAGACAATAAAAACGCACGATTGGGGGCAAAAAGGGTGGGACGTTCCGCATGGCAGAAATGTCTAGAACAGCTTCAGAACGAGCTGTCTTCCAAACAATTCAACACCTGGATTAGACCGCTTCATGCGAGTCAGGAAGAAGGTCGTCTGCGCCTGATGGCGCCCAATCGTTATGTCAAAAATCAAGTCCGGATGGCCTACCTGGAGCGTATCAGCGAACTCCTCGACCAATCTGGCGACCTCGGTACGCCACTGCAGGTGAGTCTCGATGTCGGCTCGGTTGGGGATCCGCTCGAAGCCGAACCTAAACCGCTGCGTGCTAATGGCACCGGGGCGGGTGACCAGCCTGTCCAATATATGAATCCGGATTTTACCTTCGCTACTTTTGTCGAGGGAAAATCTAACGAGCTCGCTAAGGCGGCCGCCCAGCAGGTGGCGGAAAACCCGGGACAGTCTTACAACCCGCTGCTGTTGTATGGCGGGGTCGGTCTCGGCAAGACCCATCTCATGCAGGCAGTGGGTCATCAGGTACGTGCGAACAACCCTAAGGCAAGAGTCGTCTATCTACATTCACAACGATTCGTGCAGGATATGGTCAGCGCCTTGAAACAAGGCACCATGCTGGATTTTATGCAGTATTACCGCTCGGTAGATACTCTGCTCATCGATGACATTCAATTTTTTGCAAAAAAACTTCGTTCTCAGGAGGAGTTTTTCCACGTGTTTAACGGGCTTCTCGAACGTGGACACCAGATGGTGCTCACCTGCGATCGTTACCCACGGGAAATTGATGGGCTCGAGGAGCGATTGAAATCTAGATTTGTCTGGGGGCTGACCGTGCAGGTAGAACCCCCTGAATTAGAGACCCGGGTGGCTATTCTGATGAAAAAGGCGGAAGCCGAACAGGTCGATCTAGATCCCGCTGTCGCTTTTTTCATCGGCGAACGAATTCGCTCGAACGTTCGAGAGCTGGAAGGTGCGCTACGCCGGGTGATAGCTAACGCACGTTTCACAGGGAGCCGGATCACCATCGATCAGGTCAAGCGCTCTCTTCGAGATCTGCTGGCCATCCAGGATCGCCAGGTTCGTATCGAGAATATTCAGAAAACGGTTGCCGAGTACTACAACATCAAAATTTCAGATATCCTCTCCAAGCGACGTAACCGAAGTATCGCCCGACCCCGGCAGATGGCCATGAGCCTGGCCAAGGAGCTAACCAATCATTCGTTGCCAGAAATTGGTGAGGCGTTTGGTGGCAGGGACCACACCACCGTTTTACATGCCTGTAGAAAAATTGCCGAACTTCGAGATACCAACGCAGACATTGCCGAGGACCACAAGAACCTCATTCGATCGTTATCGAGTTAGTTCTATCCAAATAAAGAGTAGTGTGGACAAGAAGCTAACCCAGCCAGGAAAGTTATGAAATTCACCACGGACCGAGAAGCGTTGCTGCGTCCGTTGCAGTTAGTCACGGGCGTTGTAGAACGTCGGCAAACCTTGCCTGTGTTAGCAAACTTGTTAGTCGTGGCGGAAAAAGGAGTCCTGTCGATCACGGGCACCGATTTGGAAGTGGAACTCACGGTCGTGGAGAATGGGGTTACGATCGAACAGGATGGCCGTGCAACGATTCCGGCGAGGAAACTCGCCGATATCTGGCGGTCATTACCCGCGGGTGCGGAGGTTTCGGTACATGTGGACGGCGACCGAGCGATCGTTCGATCTGGCCGAAGCCGATTTTCGCTTGCCACACTCCCGGCCGCGGATTTCCCCAAGGTAGAAAGCGGCCCCGGAGATATAGAGTTGCGGCTGTCAACGCGCGATTTGCAGCATCTGCTGGATCAGGTAAGTTTCTCGATGGCGCAGCAGGATGTGCGCTACTTTCTCAACGGGATGCTGCTGGAGGTCACGAGTGAATATACTCGTACCGTGGCGACGGACGGGCATCGCCTGGCTACCTGTACCGTCAATGTGGGGGCGCCGGGCGTAGAACGGCGCCAGGCGATCGTACCCCGTAAAGGTGTCCTGGAATTGGGTCGTTTACTGTCCGATGGTGATGAGGACGTCACCCTGCACGTGAGTGCTAACCACATCAGAGTCACACGAGGCAACTACACGCTGACCTCCAAGCTGGTAGATGGCAAGTTCCCTGACTATGAGAAAGTGATACCCAAGGATGCGAACCGCACCATTATCGGGGATCGCGAGACGCTGAAACAAGCGTTTCATCGTGCGTCTATATTGTCCAACGAAAAATATCGCGGGGTGCGGCTGATCATCGAAACTGATCAACTCACCATTCAAGCCAATAATCCGGAGCAGGAAGAAGCCGAAGAGGTCGTTGATGTGAGCTATCAGGGCGAACGTATGGAAATAGGCTTCAACGTCAGCTATCTGCAGGATGTGTTGAACGTGCTCGACACCGATGAGGTGCGCATCAGTGTGTCGGATGCGAATAGCAGTGCACTCATCGAAAGTCCCGGCAAAGAAGATACCATGTACGTCGTTATGCCCATGCGCCTGTAACCAGTCGGTCGTGCATTTTGATCGACTCGAGATCTCTTTTTTCCGCAATCTCTCCGCCGTTTCCCTGGAGCTGAGCCCCGGGTTGAATTTTCTGTATGGCCCCAATGGCGCAGGAAAAACGGCCATACTGGAATCGGTGCATCTGCTGGTGCGCGGGCGTTCGTTTCGCACTCCGCGTTCCAGTACGCTGATCCAGAACGATCAGGAATTTCTCGCGGTTCGCGGTTCTCTCAGCGACGAGCTACAGGGTTCGAAAACCCTGGCGATCAGTAAGGACAAACGAGGTCGTACGGAACTTAAGGTCGACGGAATTCTCGAACATCGGTTGTCTGAAGCCGCAAGGCTCGTTCCCCTTCAGGTGATGTTGCCGGATTTGAGCGATCTCGTGTTTGGTGAACCCCTTGGACGACGACAGTGGTTGGACTGGGGCACGTTTCACGTGGAACCTGCCTATTTGCGGGAACTGAGAGCGTACTTACAGGTGCTTAAGCAGCGCAATGCGCTGTTGAAAGAGATTGCTCGAGGTGAAGGTGACGAAAGTCGCCTTGAACCCTGGACGGAACAGCTCGTTGAGGCGGCTCAACGGATCGATGAGCGGCGTTATCAGTATCTGGAGGCCCTCGTCCCGGTATTCGAACAACTGTTGGCTCGCCTGGCGCCCGAACTTCGGGTAGAAGTTCGGTACCAGCGTGGTTGGCCCCGGGATCAAAACTTGCGGAAAGTGTTGGGTGATTTGGCCCCAAGAGAGGTAAAATCGGGGCACACCCAGATGGGTCCCCACCGAGCCGAAATTGAGCTGTGGGTGGGGGCCGCAAGGGCGAATACTATACTGTCCAGAGGTCAGGGCAAGATGGTCGCCAGTGCCCTCAAACTCAGCCAGGCGCGGTTATTGACCAAACTTGATAATCGAACGAGCGTTTTCTTGATTGATGATGTTGGGGCCGAGTTGGACGAAGGCCATAACTTTCAGTTTTTCGAACTCTTGGAGGAAATGGACTGCCAGATACTGGCAACGTCTACGCATCCACTACCGCTGCCGAAAACCAATAAAAGCCCTTTTGCGGGGCTGGGGTTGGCGGTGTTTCACGTGGAACGTGGAAGCGTTCACAGACAGAAATAGCCATTTGTGTTGGCAACAGAACAATTATCACGCTTCGGTGCCGATTGTGCTCCGGGGATAAGCGAATTTAAGGAAAGTGAATGTCAGATAGCACTTACGATTCCGCCAGCATAAAGGTGTTGCGGGGTTTGGACGCCGTACGCAAGCGTCCGGGAATGTATATCGGCGATACCGACGATGGAACCGGTTTGCACCATATGGTGCAGGAACTCGTGGACAATTCCATCGATGAGACATTAGCCGGCCACTGTGATGAGATTCATGTGGTTTTACACCCGGAAGAAGCGGTGACAGTGCGTGATAACGGGCGGGGAATTCCCGTAGACATCCATTCTGAGGAAGGAGTTTCCGCTGCCGAAGTGATCATGACAACCCTCCATGCCGGGGGAAAGTTTGATGACAGCAGCTATAAAGTGTCTGGTGGACTGCATGGCGTGGGCATTTCCGTGGTAAACGCGCTTTCCGAGGAGTTCCGGTTGACGGTACGCCGTGACGGGCGGGTCTACGAGCAGACCTATCACGATGGCGTGCCGGCGGCACCGATGAAAGAGGTGGGTGCGACCGAAAAGCGTGGTACGGAGTGTTACTTCAAGCCTGCTGCTACGACCTTCAACAACATCGAATTTCACTACGACATTCTCGCAAAACGTCTGCGGGAGCTGGCCTTCCTGAATTCCGGCGTACGTATCCATTTGCAGGAAGAACGCAGTGGGAAGGAAGAGACCTTCGTCTATGAAGGAGGGCTGAAATCGTTTGTCGAATACCTCAACCACAACAAAAACCCACTGAATGAAGTTTTCCATTTCTCGACGATTCGAGAGGATGGTATTGGGGTGGAGGTGGCAATGCAGTGGAACGATAGCTTCCAGGAACAGGTGTACGTCTACACCAATAACATTCATCAGGGTGACGGAGGGTCACATCTGGCGGGCTTTCGAGGGGGATTGACACGATCACTGAACAACTACATCGAGCGAGAGGGACTGCTGAAAAAAATCCAGGTTTCTACCACCGGGGACGATGCCAGGGAAGGATTGACCGCGGTGTTGTCCGTTAAGGTGCCGGATCCTAAATTTTCTTCACAGACGAAAGACAAGCTGGTTTCCAGTGAGGTCAAACCGGCCGTAGAGCAGGAACTCTCCCGGTATTTCACCGAATATCTAGATGAGCACCCCCAGGATGCCCGTTGTGTAGTCACGAAGATGATCGATGCCGCTCGAGCACGAGAAGCCGCGCGCAAGGCCCGAGAACTGACACGGCGAAAGGGAGCGCTCGATATTGGGGGATTGCCCGGCAAGCTGGCCGATTGCCAGGAAAAAGATCCTGCATTGTCTGAGCTGTACCTGGTGGAGGGTGATTCGGCCGGAGGTTCGGCAAAACAGGGCAGAGACCGTCGCACCCAGGCTATTTTACCGCTGCGAGGCAAAATCCTGAACGTAGAAAAGGCAAGATTTGATAAAATGCTTGCTTCGCAAGAGGTTGGGACGTTAGTCACGGCCCTGGGTTGCAGCATAGGTCGTGAGGAATTCGACCCTGACAAACTGCGTTATCACCGAATTATCATCATGACCGACGCCGATGTGGATGGGTCGCACATCCGCACGCTGCTGCTGACCTTCTTCTTCCGGCAGATGCCCGAACTCATCGAGCGAGGACACATCCTCATTGCACAGCCCCCGCTCTACAAGGTAAGCAAGAACCGCAAAGAGGAATATGTCAAGGATGATGCTGAATTAGCGGCCTACTTCCTGAGATTAGCCCTCGAAAATGCCGAATTGTTCGTCAAATCCGACGCACCGGCGTATGAAAAGGAAAAATTGGCGGCACTTGCGGATGAATACCAGATACTCCGAGCAAGACTCGAGAAATTTGCCCGTCTGTATCCTCCGGAACTGACTGAACCGCTCGTCGATGTCCCGGTTGTGGATGAGGCCATGTTGGCGGATGAGGCTCGAATGACCCAATGGTGTGAGTCCTTGCAAACCGCGTTAGCCAATAGAGGGGTGGCTTCCCCGGTGGTTACGGTGGAACTGGAGTCGGAACATCAGATCTTCTGCCCGCTGGTGGAATTGACCATTCGAGGCATGACTCAGAGGATTGTATTGAACCAGAGTTTTTTTGTTGGTGCCGAGTACCGGGCGATTGCGAAAATGGCGTCGCGTCTTGAAGGTTTGCTTGAAGAAGGCGCTTACGTGCAACGGGGCGATAAAACTCAACCAATCACCACCTTTGGCGAAGCGCTCAACTGGCTGCTCAGCGAAGCCCGCCGAGGCGTGGACATACAGCGTTACAAGGGTCTGGGAGAAATGAACCCCGATCAACTGTGGAAGACGACGATGGACCCGGCCGTGCGCCGAATGTTGCGGGTTACCGTGGACGATGCGATAGCCGCCGATCAGATGTTTACCACGCTGATGGGAGATCAGGTCGAGCCGCGTCGGGCATTTATCGAAACTAACGCGCTGTCGGTCGTTAATCTCGATGTCTGAGATGTAACTGCACGAACATTCCTCTTTGCGTTGCTGTGGGGGAACAGTAAAACGAAACGTGAGCGTCAGGGCTATTGAGAGGGTGATGTCCAGATGAGTTGGCGCAAAGAGGTCGAAGAGCTCAAACGCCAGGAAGCCATGGCGCGCGAGATGGGCGGATTGGCGGGCGTCGAGTTTCAACATAACCGAGGCAAGCTGACGATTCGCGAGCGCATTGAGTTGTTGGCGGACCCAGGTAGCTTTCAGGAGATCGGAACGTTAGCGGGTACGCCGACCTGGGACGGCGAGAAGCTCTCGAACCTGAAACCCTCCAATACCGTCATCGGCACTTGCAGGATAGCGGGGAGAAAAGTAGTTTTCTCCGGTGGTGACTTCACTATTCGCGGCGGCGCCTCGGACGCCAACGTGGGTAACAAGCGAGGACATGCAGAAAATTTCGCTCTGAGTGCTCGGCTGCCATTCATACATTTGTTAGATGCAACCGGAGGGAGCGTCAGAACCTTCGAACAGATCGGGCATACCTATTTGCCTGGCAACGCCGCTGGAGGGGGTCGCGTCGCGGAGATGCTCAACACCATCCCGGTCGTATCCGCGGTGCTCGGCTCGGTGGCGGGGTTGCCCGCGGTGCAAGCGGCGCTTTGCCATTTCAACGTGATGGTCAAGAAAACCAGCCAGGTATTTGTGGCCGGCCCGAAAGTGGTGGAACAAGCCACCGGACGCACTATTTCAAAGGAAGATCTAGGTGACGAACGTGTTCAGGTCAGGAATGGCGTAATCATGAATCTTGCGGATAGTGAAAGTGGCGCGATCGAACAGGTGCGCCGGTTTCTTTCATATCTGCCTTCGAGCGTGTATGAAGCCCCGCCCAAACTGCCGTGCGATGACGATAAGGAACGCCGCGAGGAGTCACTATTGTCCATCGTGCCTAACAACCGCAGGAAGATTTACGATCCCCGTAAGATTCTCGACGCCGTTTTAGACAAAAACAGCTTTTTTGAAATGAGTCCTTTTTACGGCCGGGCACGTATGACGGGCCTCGCCCGAGTGAATGGGCTGCCTTGCGGAGTAATGATAAACAACCCCAAATTCAACGGTGGCTCCATGGATGTCGCAGCGGGTGAAAAGACGCTGCGCCTGTTGGATCTATGTGACACCTTCCACCTACCCCTGGTGTACTTCGCCGATGAACCGGGTTTTTCAGTAGGACTCGAGCAAGAAAAAATGGGGATCGTACGGGCCGGTGCGCGCATCGTCACAGCCATGTCGGCCAGCCGTACGCCGTACATCTGTTTTATCGTGCGGCAACTGTATGGAGTAGCGGGTGGACTACATTCACGTAGCGACGGCTTTTATCGACGTTATGCGTGGCCCTCGACACATGGGGGTTCAATGCATATCGAAGGGGGTACCGCTATCGCGTACAAACGCGAAATTGAAGAAGCCCTCGATCCAGACGCCAAACGCGCCGAAATCGAAGCGCGGTTACAAGCTATATCCTCTCCCTTGCGCAACGCTTATGCTTTTGGCATTGAGGATATTATCGATCCGCGCGACACGAGACCGTTGCTGGTCGATTTCCTGGAAGATGCGTGGCCCGTATTGTTGACGCAATTAGGGCCAAGGGCAGGACTAAGTTATCGACCCTGAGGAATTTGCGATTTCTGTCATGAGAGTGGCCATCGTCGCGGATGCGAGTGCATTGATCTCTTTGGTTGTCTTTCCCGTGGGATCGATCATCGGGGCGATCTTCACGGTGACAGAGCCCGCTCGTTTACGAAATTGATGGGGTGGCCAGAACCGACCGGAATCATGCGCTACCACGAGAAGCGGCGCGCCGGTTGCAAAGGCGAGCGCAGCACCCCCCACCTGAAATTTACCCATCTCATCGACCGGCATGCGGGTTCCTTCGGGAAACAACACAACCCACACATTTTCATGTAGCCGTTGCCGTCCCTCCCGGATGAGTTTTCTGAGTGCCTTGCGCGGGTTGCCACGATCGATAGCGATGGGTTTCAGGAGCGCAAAAGCCCAGCCAAAAAAGGGAATCCAGAGGAGTTCGCGTTTGACGAGAGTTGCCTGGGGGCAAACAGGGTCTGCAGGAAGACGACTTCCCAGGTGCTCTCGTGTCGTACGAGCACGATGCAAGGGCTTTCCGGTATATGTTCTGCCCCGATAATTCGCACCCCTACCCCACAGGTCAACCGCAACCAGAAAAGCGAGAAATTAGTCCAGGTGCCGATGATGAAATGGAAACGCCCTCGATACGGCGCTAACCAGGCAACAAGGATGGATACAGCCCCCCACGCTATGGTGAATGATGCGTAACCCAGATAGAAAACGCAGGCGCGAAGACTCGAGTTCATTTCAGTTTTTCAATGTCGCTCGACTGAATGCGCGAAGATCGTCGAAGACAACAGCGCCAAGTGCCGCAGCCTCTCGCTCGGCTTTTTTGCCATTGCCCGTTCTCACCAGTACCGCTTCGCACCCGGCGGCATAGGCCGCCTCGACATCCTTCAACGAGTCACCGACAAAAACGGTGTCAGCGGCGGTTACATTGAGATCGACCATCATGTCGACCAACATGCCCGGTTCGGGTTTCCGGCAACGACATCCATCGTCCGGGTGATGTGGACAGAACGCCAGACCATCGAGGTAGCCGCCAAGGCTCGAGAGGGCGTTTCGCAGCTCCTCGTGGATGGTTGCGAGATCTTCGAGGGTGAATATGCCGCGACCGATACCAGCCTGGTTGGTACACACGGCGACCCGGTAGCCGCCGTTCTTGAGCGCAACGATAGCCTCGAGGGAACCCGGAATAGGCTCCCATTCATCCACGGACTTTATATAGTCCTTGGAGTCGAAATTAACGACGCCATCTCGATCTAATAGAATCAATGTAGTCATTGTTGGACAGGTGAGTACAATCGCCGGCGCAATTTACGGTATCTATTGGTGATGGTCAAAACCCAGCTTTGTCTTATATGAGATGCCCATGGTGCGGGAACGACCCCCTGTACGTGGAGTACCACGACAACGAATGGGGGATACCGGAAAAGAACGAAACGGCTCTTTTTGAACGAATCGTGTTGGAAGGTATGCAGGCCGGATTGTCCTGGATCACCGTGTTGCGCAAACGCGAGCATATGCGAGCCTGTTTTTTTGGTTTCGACCCGGTTCGTCTGGCCGCCGATGGCCCGGGTTGCCTGCCGCTATGGCTAGAAGATTCCGGGCTCATTCGTCATCGAGGTAAACTGGAGGCGATGGTCAGTAACGCCGGTATTTTCCTCGAGTTCGATAATTTTGCGAGTTATCTCTGGTCTTTTGTCGATGGCGCGCCCAAACAAAATCGTTGGGGATCGCTATCGGCTATTCCAGCTCAGACCGAAGAGTCTGTCGCAATGGCCAAAGGACTGAAGAAACGAGGGTTTCGTTTTGTTGGCCCGACAACGTGTTATGCGTTCATGCAGAGCGCTGGTTTGGTGAATGATCACCTAATGCATTGTCCAAGTTACGCGCCGTGTCGAAAGTTGGGGGTCGATTGGATCGTTTAGCGATGCTTGCGATGGTGGCGCTGACTCGGCTGCTGAGCTGGCTACCACTGAGGTCGGTGCGACTGTTGGGTGGCTGGTTCGGTGCGCTGGTCTGGATGACAAATGGACGACCTGCACGGATCACCAAGGTAAACCTTGCGTTGTGTTTTCCCGAGCTCAGTCAGTCCGAAAGGGCTCATCTAGGTAAACGCAGCGTCCAGGAAACCGCGCGACTCATGACCGAAACCGGGCTGATATGGTACTGGTCGAAGGAACGTCGCTCGCATACGCTCGCGGGAATAACCGGTGAGGAACTCATCAAAGAGTCGTTGGCGGTAAAACGCGGGGTACTGCTGTTGATACCCCATTTCGGCAACTGGGAATATCTCGGCCTGTTGCTCGGTAACTACCCGTTTACCGCCCTGTACGATCCACCCCGGATCAAGAGCCTGGAAGCGCCCATGCGGCGGTCCCGTGATCGCGGGGGTGCTCGGCTGATGCGCATTGACCGCGTGGGTTTACGGGCCGTGTATCGAGCACTGCGCGAGGGCGAAATGGTCGCCTTACTGCCGGACCAGGTCCCGGAACGCAGCGCGGGAATACATGCGCCTTTCTTCGGAGTGCCTGCGTTGACGATGACGTTCGCTCATCGTTTGATAAAAAAGACCCATCCGCTGGTACTGATGGCGAGCGTCAGCCGTGTTGATCACGGTTTTGAGGTTCGGTTTTCCAAGGTGTCTGAGGACATCTATCAGGACGATGCAGCGCGTTCGGTGGGTGCGATGAATCAGGCGATTGAAGACCTTGTGCGCAGTGACCTTGCGCAATATCAGTGGGAGTACAAGCGATTCAAGAAGCAACCGCCGGGAGTGGACAAGGTCTACCCGAAGGATTTAGCGACGCCAGTAGGCCGGGGTGAGGAGGACGACTAGTGTGAAGATTTCCAGTCGCCCAAGAAGCATGGTAAACATCAAAAGCCACTTGATCTCGTCCTGTTGCCCTTGATAGTTCAGCGCCACATCGCCAAGACCCGGTCCAAGGTTGTTGAGGCAAGCAGCGACAGCCGAGAAGGCAGTGACGAAATCCAGATCGGAGATCAGCATGAGCGCGCATACCATTGTCAGAAAAATGATGAGGTACGCCGAGCAGAATCCCCATACCGCTTCGATCACGCGATCGGGTACCCGTTGCGGACCGAGTTTGATCGGGAATACCCCGTTGGGGTGAATGAGGCGTTTGATTTCCCTTGACCCCTGCAGGAAGATCAACAGCACACGGATAATTTTTATGCCACCTGCGGTGGACCCCGCGCAGCCACCGGCACACGCCGCAAACATGAGCAGAATCGGTGCAGCCGAAGGCCACTGGCTGAAGTCGCTCGTGGTAAAACCCGTGGTGGTTGCAATGGAGACGGTCTGAAAAATGCCATCCCTCAATGGCGAATCTGTTGCTTCGGGATGCTGAATGAGCACCCAGCAAACAATGGCGGTCACGCTACACAACCCGAAAATATAGAAGCGAACTTCCACATCGCGTAGATACTGCATCGGGTCGCGGCGATTCCAGACCAGGAAGTGCAGTCCGAAGTTGATCCCTGAGATAATCATAAAGACGATCGCGATCGCTTCGATGGTCGGGCTTGCAAAAAATCCAATGCTGGCATCGTGGGTGGAGAATCCACCGATTGCGACGGTCGAGAAGCTGTGACAGATCGCGTCGAATGGATCCATACCAGCTGCCCAATAGGCAAGCGCGCAGCCAATAGTCAAGGTGAGATAGAGATACCAGAGTGCTTTGGCGGTTTCGGTTATTCTTGGTGTGAGCTTGGCATCTTTTACGGGTCCGGGGGACTCTGCGCGATACAATTGCATGCCACCGATGCCGAGCATGGGTAGGATCGCCACCGCCAGCACGATGATCCCCATGCCACCCAGCCATTGCAGCAGTTGGCGATAGAAAAGAATGGATTTCGGCAGTTCGTCCAAGCCGGTGATGACTGTGGCCCCGGTTGTCGTGAGAGCGGAAAGCGACTCGAAGGCTGCGTCGGTGATGCTGGCTTCGATACTGTCGGCGAGGTAGAAGGGGATTGCGCCGAAGAACCCGAGGCCGAGGTAAAACAGCACAGTGATCAGAAAGCCATCGCCGCTGCGTAACTCTCTCTTACCACTACCGATGAGCGACATGACGATACCGGACACCAGGGTAATACCGAATGCAATTGCGAATGTTGGAACCGTGTCTTCGTCGTAGATCAACGCGACCAGGGCTGGTAACAACAACACGAGACTGAAAAGCGTTAGAAGGATACCTGTGACGCGCAGAATGATCGGTAGATGCATGAGGCTAGAAGAAGGTCAGCCCCACTTGAAACAGACGTTCGACAGCCGCGACCTTTCGTTTGTCGACCAGGAACAGAATCACGTGGTCTTCAGACTCGACCATGAGATCGGCGTGAGCAATCAATACTGTTTCACCCCGCACTATCGCACCGATAGTGGTTCCAGACGGTAGCTCGATATCGCGGATTGTTTTTCCAACCACTTTGGAGCTTTTCGTATCTCCGTGCGCCACAGCTTCAATGGCTTCTGCTGCTCCGCGCCGGAGGCTGTGAACCTTCACGACATCGGCTCGGCGTATGTGGGTAAGTAGCGAGCTCGTGGTCGCCTGCTGTGGTGAGATTGCGATGTCGATGTCGCCTCCCTGAACGAGGTCGACGTACGCCGGTTTGCTGATCAGTGTCATGACTTGGCGAACTCCGAGACGTTTCGCCAGCAATGAGGACATGATGTTTACTTCGTCGTCATTGGTAACCGCACAGAACGCGTCACACTGCTCGATATTCTCGTCGAGAAGCGCCTCACGGTCGGTAGCGTCGATATTCAACACCACCGCCCGGTTCAGAGTTTCTGCCAGTTCCTCGCAACGACCAGGATCGATTTCCAGCAATTTGACAGAAAAATACGGCTCAATGGCCTGCGCAAGGCGTAGTCCGATGTGACCGCCGCCTGCGATCATCACCCTCTGAAATGGGCGTTCGACACGCCGCAACTCCCCCATGATCGCGTTGATGTGCTCGCGAGCGGCAATGAAGAAAACCTCGTCATCTGCCTCGATGACCGTGTTGCCTCTCGGATTGATCGCGCGTCCACGACGAAAGATTGCAGCAACACGCGTGTCGACGTTCGGCATGTGGGTTCGCAGGAATCGCAGTTCCTGACCGACCAGTGGACCACCGTAATAAGCTTTGACGGCAACCAACTGCACCCGCCCTTCGGCAAAGTCCAATACCTGCAGTGCCCCGGGATGTTCCAACAACTGGCGAATGTTGTCGGTCACCACTTCCTCGGGATTGATCAGGACATCAATGGGCATGTGGTCCTGGGTAAAAAATCCTTCCGGGCTCAGATAGGCCGATGAGCGTATGCGAGCAATTTTGGTGGGTGTCCGGAACAGGGAGTAACAGACCTGGCAGGCAACCATGTTGACTTCGTCACTGCCAGTGACAGCGATCAACATGTCTGCATCGTCCGCTCCGGCACGGCGCAGAACGTCTGGATGAGAACCAGAACCGTGGATGGTCTGGATGTCCAATTTGTCGCGAAGCTCTTCAAGCACCTTGGCGTTGTTATCGACGAGTGTGATATCGAAAGCTTCGTTGGCGAGATTTTCGGCGATTGTCCCGCCTACCTGCCCCGCACCCACGATCAAGATCTTCATACCGTTTTCTTCAGGCAAGAGAAGTAAAATCCGTCGGTCGTTTTTTTGGGATCATCGTCGGTCGGTAGCAGCTGCCAGCCGAATTGTGTGGCCTGACCAACAGGCAGAGAAATCTCGAGGACTTGGGGGGCTCCGCCAGACAACTGCAGAAACGAATTCACTACCTTGTCATTCTCTTCGGCAAACAGCGAGCAAGTGCAATATAGAAGGGTACCGCCCGGGCGCAAGGTACGCCATAAGTTCTCGACGAGCGCCAGCTGCAACTCTGCGTACTTTTTCACATCCTTTGCGCCTCGCAGCACTTTGATATCGGGATGTCTTCGTATGGTGCCGCTGCCCGAGCAGGGCGCATCGATCAGTACGACATCAAAGGCATCGCCTTCCCACCACTCGAGATTGCTGGCGTCCCCCTGCAGGGTCGTAAAGGTGTCGTGGCCAAGTCTTCGTGCCTGCAGGTCGAGCTGTTTAAGGCGGGTTGTGCTGACGTCCAATGCAGTCGCGTCGATCCCGGGGTAGCGCTCCAACAGGTGAAAAAGTTTACCTCCCGGAGCGGCGCACGCATCGAGAAGCCGTGTGGTGCTTTCGAGAGGAATCAGTTCAGGGACAAACTGGGCTCCTGCATCCTGAATTGATACCAGTCCAGATGCGAAACCAACAAGCTTCTCCGTCGAGACCGGCGCTTCGAGTACCAGAGTCTCCGGCAACCAACCAGGGCTTGCCTGGATACCGGCTTCGGCGAGCTTGTTCCGGTACGCCTCAGGTGAAATACGCGCCCTGTTGACGCGAAGCGCCATGGGTGCCTGGCGATTGTTTGCATGAAAAATGTCGACCGCTTGCTCCGGGTAGTCGGCCATGATCAAGTCGAGCATCCATTGTGGATGATCGAACGTTCGTTCTGGTATTTTTTCGAGTGCCAATTTCCTCAATACAGCATTGACCAGGCCCTTGGCCCAGGGTTTACCCAACCCCTCACAAGCCCCCACCGTTTCGTTGATCGCCGCATGTGGCGGGATTCGCATGCGCTGGAGTTGGTAGGTGCCCACTATCAACAACGCCCATAAATCCTGGTCTTTGTGTTCGATTGGCTTGTGTAGAACGGCGCTGATCTGATCGGTAATGGAGAAGAAGAAGCGCAGGCTCCCGTAGACCATTTCCCGGCTCAGGGGGGAGATTGGATCGGTTGTTCGGGCAAAAGCCTGATCCGTCGTGCACCCCACTGTGATGACCTGATGGAGCAAGCGAGCGGCCTGGACCCGATCGTCAACCTTTACGGCTGGAGCTTTCGTTTTCACTGTTGAGAGTCATCGCCATGGAGTAGCTGGCCGGTTGCGAAGAGTCCAGGGTAGCCGTTGATCGCATCAACCGCGGCAACGGGATGACCCTTGCCTCGATTGAGTTGTACCCGCTTAAGCAGCAGGCTGCCTGTGCCGCAGGCCACCTGGATGCCCGTTTTTGATACCGTCCCGATTTCACCGGGTTGGCTGGGTTCGGCAGTGGTATCAATTTCAGCCGCTAGAACCCGCAACCGACACCCATCGATGAAAGTAAAGGCGGGTATCCGACCAGAGGGCGCGCGAATCTGGCGGTGAATAACAAGCGCCGGAGTCTGCCAGTCGATACGAGCATCCATTGAAGTGAGTTTGTCGGCATAGCAGCTACCCACCTCACTCTGAGGGACGGGATCAAGTGTGGGCAGCGATTTCAGCGTCGACAACAACGCGTTACCGCCAAGCTCGGCGAGTGCTCGCTCGAGCTCGGGTCCAGTGGTAGTGGATGTGATCGGGTGCGTCACCGAACAGATAACCGGGCCGGTATCGAGACCCTCGTCCATCTGCATGATAGATACACCCGATATTTCATCACCCGCCATGATTGCGCGCTCTATCGGCGCCGCACCGCGCCAGCGCGGTAACACAGACGCATGAACATTGATGCATCCGTACCGGGGAATGGACAACGCCCAGAGTGGGAGTATGAGGCCGTAAGCGGCGACCACCAGCACATCGAGATCAAAGGAGGCAAGCTCGCGGGACGTATCTCGGTGCTTCCACGTGGGTGGCTGGCACAGTTGGAGATGGTGTTTTAAAGCGAGGGTTTTGACCGCACCAGGCGACAGCGTCCGCCGACGGCCGGCAGCGCGGTCGGGTTGACTATAGACGACGACCACGTCGAATTCACTTTCGAGCAGTTGTTGCAGTATGTACGCGGCAAAATCCGGAGTGCCGGCGAAGCCTACTCGCAACGAAGTGAGGGGTATCTGGCTCATGAGATGTGTTAAGGCAATGCCTGGATGCGATGTTCCTTTTCGAGCTTCCTGCGAATGCGGCTGCGTTTCAGACTAGACAGGTAGTCGACAAATAATTTGCCTTCAAGGTGATCACACTCATGCTGGATGCAGACCGCCAGCATGCCAGTCGCCTCGAACTCGAATGACTGCCCGTCACGATCGAGCGCCTTGACGAGGACATGATCGGCGCGGGTTACGGATTCGTAAACTCCCGGGACGGAAAGACAGCCTTCTTCCGCTTCGATCTCCTTCCCGGAAATTTCCAGGTCCGGATTGATGAAAGCGTGCGGTTCATCGCGGTTTTCGGAAATGTCGATCACGATGATGCGCTTGTGGACGTCTACCTGGCTCGCGGCAAGCCCAATGCCGGGTGCCGCGTACATCGTTTCGAACAAGTCGTCGAGGAGGGTACGAACGAGATTGTCTACAGCCTCGACGGGTTGCGCCTTGGTGCGCAATCGAGGATCTGGATATTCGAGTATTTCAAGGATTGCCATGGGTTGTTTTAACGATGTGACCTGTCTCTAGTATTGGTCTAACTCCTACTGCTAAGATGGTGAAGATTATAACTTTTTCAACTCAGAAGACCCCAAAAAAACCCTTAGCCGAGGTCGTTGCCGGCCCGATGGGCACATTCACAAAGGATAGTCTGCCGTCGGGGAACTGAGTGAACGTACGACTGACGCCAGGTGATCAAGAGCGGCGAGCAAAATAAAGGAGCCGCGCAGCAAAAGGAACGGAAACATGAGGAAATTGCGCACCGTTTTCCACCTCATCATCGGATTTAGCCTCAGTTTGGCCGCGTCCGCGTGGAGTGAAAGCGAAGATCTTGCCCAGTATCTCAAGCCCGGTCACCCCGATGTCTACGTTGTCGTCAAAGGCGACACGTTGTGGGACATCAGTCGGACCTTTCTAGAGCGGCCATGGTTATGGCCGGAAATCTGGCGGATCAATCCTCAGATTGACAATCCTCATCTCATCTACCCGGGTGACAGCATCGCCCTCGTGTGGGTGGAGGGGCAGCCACGGCTGGTACTCGAACGCGGGATAGCCGGGCGTAGCTTTAAGCTCACCCCTTCAGACACGGTGTCGCTCAGGCCGCGGATCCGCTCAACCCCCTTGGAATCCGCCATCCCGGCGATCCGCCTGGGTTCCATTCAAGGCTTCCTGGTGCAGAACCGCGTGGTTGATCCGGAAGTTCTTACCGACGCCCCTTATGTTGTCCAAGGAGAAAGCGAGCGTCTCGTGCTTGGGGGCGGCGACCGGCTCTATGTGCGAGGTAATCTGCCTGACAGCGAGAGCTTCAGCATTATGCGCCGCGGACCCTTGTACATTGATCCGCAAACCAATGAGGTGCTCGGACAGGAAGCCACTTATATCGGTTTAGGTCGGACCGTTGCCCAGGATGGCGATATCGCGACGATGTTGCTGTCGAGCACGCGACAGGAAGTGCAGATTGGGGACCGGGTTCTCCCGACGGAAGAACGCAAGGTCGACTCCACTTACTTCCCCAGCTCGCCCGCCACCGAGACGCGCGGTGAGATTATCTCCGTGTTCGACGGGGTGACCCAGGTAGGTACCTATGACGTCGTTGTTCTCAATCGAGGCGAACGGGAAGGGCTGCAAGTAGGCAACGTCTTGGCGATCTACAAACGCGGTGCGCTGGTGCGGGATCGTATCGCCAACGAAACGATTCGTTTACCGAGTGAACGGTCAGGCCTGCTCATGGTCTTTAGAACATTTGAGAAGCTCTCATACGGGTTGGTGTTGGCCGCCGAGAGGCCTTTGGCAATCAACGACGAAGTTCGCAACCCTTAGCCTGGATTATTCATGAACAAGCTACTGTGGTCGCCGATAGCAGCGAAACACCGGGCCTCGCAGGCTGGCGTGCTCCCTCCAGGTGCTCGGCAGTTTGCAAGGCGAACTGCGCGTGCTGTCGATGCACGCGCCCGTCCCAATGGGACGGGACCCGCGCCATCCAGTCCGCGCACCCTGCCAGCGAGGCCCGGCGTTTTACTACTCTGGCAATTCGCTTGCGAATTGCCCTCGACTCAACCTCGTTACGCTTCTTCATGAATAATCCAGGCTAGATATCGTACAAGCGCAGGCGGATAAAGCCTGCAATGGCTGGGTAAGTGCCCTGTCAAAATCGCCTCCCATATCGGGGGGCGATTTACTTTGCGAGACCAGCAGACGTTTGCCAAGATGCTTGCAAAAGACGTTTGCCAAGACGCTTGCTGAGACGCGGACAGATATGCCTGCAAATACCCCTACACCAGAACATGGAGCGTTGATGTGCTTGTTAAGTTCCCATGGTCGACGCACGGTATTCGCGATGTTGACGCGTTTCGGAACCGCCGAACAAGCACTGCGGCACCTATCGGACCCTTCTCTCGATGGCGAATCATTTGTTCTGGAGTGTCAACGGCAGCAGATCAACACGGTCGGCTATTACGATGACAGTTTTCCCGTTCTGCTCAGGGAGATTCCGGATCCTCCATTGCTGCTGTACTTTCGTGGCGATATAGGGGTTGCAAGTCACAGCGCCGTCGCGATTGTTGGTTCGCGCCGCTGTACGGCCAGTGGGGTCAGCATCGCCGAGCACCTCGCGGGAGAGCTTGCCGGTTTAGGACTCGCGGT
>JACZXA010000007.1 GCA_022571865.1 Pseudomonadota bacterium | reverse complement strand
TGCTCCACATGTATATGTGCGGTCTTACGTCGCCGGTGTGGTCGACCCGACCCACCCATCGACAATTTTGGTCGCCGCCGCGTTTTACCATCACCGAAATCGTCATCGGACTGCTTCCGGTCACCGTGGGCAATTCCTTTGGCGCGCTTACCGCCTTTTTCCGCGGCCTGTTCTTGCGCTTGCACCTCCGCCGCGACCACACCGGGATCAATGACAACTTCGTCTTTTTCTTTCCTGGTGGGCCCTTCAGCTTTGAGTTTGGCTTGCTCTTGCGCTTTGAGCGCCTCGGCCGCTTGTATTTTTCCGGTTTCCTCGGCAAGCCGAGCTTCCTCTTTACGTCGCTCTTCGTCCGCCTTGCGTTCAGCGGCTTGTCTCTGAGTTTCTTCCTGCGCAGTTTTGCGCGCAAGTTCCTCTTCGCGAATTCGCTGGGCTTCAATCTGGGACTGGCTGGGCGCTCTGGTTGCGGTAGCCGTTTGCGATGCGCCGTCAGGTAAATCACCGCGCCTGATATAGGTTTTCCTGCGGCGCACCTCAACGGTAACATTGACACTTCGTCCCGCCTTGCGCTGACCCGTCTTGAGCGTGCTGATTTTTTTACGGTTCAAGGTAACTTTCTTCGGACCAGAATCACTCGATCCGTGACTCTCCTGCAGATGCTCGAGCAGCGTCTGTTTCTCCCCGGCAGAAATCGCCGCATCCGCTTCCTTATGGGGCAAACCCGCGGCCTGCAATTGCTTCAGCAGCCTATCAACGGGCGTACCGACCGATTGTGCGAATTGTTTGACTGTTACCTCTGACATGTGATCATCCCCTGTAAGACGGTTACTCCTCGGCGTCTCTGAACCATGGTGCCCGGGCGGTCATGATGAGGGTTCCTGCGGTTTCCTCATCCATATCCGGTACGAGCTCCAACAGATCAGGTACCGCCAGATCCGCCAGATCTTCCATGGTAATCACGTCGTTGCTTGCCAGTTCATAGGCGAGCCGCCGTTCCATGCCTTCCATATCGAGCAGGTCCTGTGCCGGCTCTTTCTCTCCCAATTTCTCTTCGCCTGCGATGGCTTTCGTCAGCAGGGCGTCTCTGGCTCGATTACGAAGCTCCTCGACGATTTCTTCGTCGAATCCTTCAATCGCCGTCATTTCTTCGATCGGCACATAAGCGATCTCTTCGAGTGTGGTAAACCCTTCCTCCACCAGTACACCGGCCACATCTTCATCCACCGAGAGTGCTTCTTTGAATTCCTCCATGAATTTGTTGGCTTCTTCTTCCTGCTTTGCCGCCGCTTCCTCCACCGTCATGATGTTGATCGTCCAACCGGTCAAGTCACTCGCCAATCTGACGTTCTGGCCGCCCCGGCCGATCGCCTGAGCAAGATTGTCCTCGGTGACCGCGATATCCATCGACCGAGTCTCCTCGTCGAGCACGATGGAAACAACCTCTGCCGGAGTCATGGCATTCACCGTGAGTTGAGCGGGATCATCGTCCCACGGCACGATGTCGATCCGCTCACCCGCCAACTCCCCGGAAACCGCCTGCACGCGAGAACCACGCATACCGACGCAGGCACCAATCGGATCGATACGACCATCGTTGGTTTTGACAGCAATCTTGGCTCGCGAGCCCGAATCTCGCGCAGCACCGCGGATTTCGATGATGTCTTCAGCGATTTCAGGCACTTCTAACTTGAAAAGCTCCACCAGCATTTGAGGAGAGGTGCGCGTGAGCATCAGTTGCGGACCGCGATTATCCGGTTTCACTTCGAGCAGCAGCGCTCGCAACCGATCACCTACCCTGAAAATCTCTCGCGGAATCAGGTGTTCACGGGTCAACAACCCTTCGGCGTTATTCCCAAGGTCAACGATGACGTTGTCACGGCCGAGCTTCTTGACGGTACCACTCACTAGTTCGCCCACCCGTGGCAAATACTCCTCGACTACCTGCGCACGTTCCGCTTCGCGCACCTTCTGTACTATCACCTGCTTGGCGGTTTGTGCCGCTATCCTGCCAAACTCGACGGATTCCACGTGTTGCTCAATGGTGTCACCAAGTTTGAGGTCAGGATCCTTTTCCTGCGCCTCTTCGAGGCTCAGCTGGGCGGCCGGATTCGGCTCTTCCTCTTCCTCCATGTCAGTTACCGTCCACACCCGAAACGTTTCGTATTCTCCGGATTCACGATCGATGGCAACGCGAAACTCTGCGTTTTCTTCGTAGCGTTTCTTCGTAGCTGTAGCGAGCGCCACTTCGACTGCATCAAAGATCACTTCCTTGGAAACTCCTTTCTCGTGGGACACAGTCTCCACAACCAGCAGCATTTCTTTGCTCATATCGCTCAATCCACCTCAATCAAACTGCGGGACGATTCTTGCCCGCTGCACGTTTTCCAACGGGAGAAGATATTCCTCTTCTTTCACCCGTACGATAGCCTCGTCGTTCTCGACCCCCGCTAACAAGCCAACTATTCGCTTCTGCCCTTCCAGGGGGAAGTTGAGACGCACATCAACTGTCTCCCCGATGTTCGCCACGAACTGCTCTGCGTTGAACAGGATTCGGTCCATACCAGGCGAGGAGACTTCCAGCGTATAGCTCTGGGGGAAAGTATCTTCCACATCCAGCACATCGCTCACCTGGCGGCTTACTCGCGCGCAATCGTCTATCGAAACGCCACCTTCGGGGTTGTCGATAAACAGTCTCAGCTTTGAGTACCTGCCATGGGACAGCAGCTCCACGCCCCATATCACGCAACCCAGGCGCGCAACAGTGGGGGCGAGTAATGTTTCCAACTGTTGCTCCTTCGTATTCATTTCCAAACCGCCAATAAAAAATGGGCGTACGCCCATTTCTTCGTTCCTCGGGTTCGGGTGAACTGCTAGTCGACCCTCAATCGAGAAGCCGGCTAGCGGGAACCTACGGCGTCTCACTTAACCCAAGCGGAGCACCTTCAGATGTAGTTTGGGCGTTACTACGTCATTACCAACATTCTCTGCGTACCTAAAAATCCCTGATAAGGGGGAATTATTTGGTAGCGGGGGTAGGATTTGAACCCACGACCTCCGGGTTATGAGCCCGACGAGCTACCAGACTGCTCTACCCCGCATCAGCAAGGGCGCGATTATATGGATGCGCCACAGCACCCGCAACCGGTTCCTACGCGGTTTTCAAGGACTTTTCTGATTCGTCAACCCTCGTGTAACGGCAGCGAAGGAGCCCACAGGACAAAGGCAATTATTTAAAACATGACTGGTGCCGAAGAGAGGACTCGAACCTCCACGGGCATAAGCCCACTACCCCCTCAAGGTAGCGTGTCTACCAATTTCACCACTTCGGCACGGTGCTAGCCTGGCGTTCTTTTCCCGGGTCACACATCCGGGATGTCGGAATCTACTCCTTCTTCTTCCTCAGTCAACTCAGGCGTTTCGGGTGAGGCAAGCTGGGGAATGCCTATCCCTTCTACTTCCAATGCGCGCTCCTTGGCGAAGTATGCGAGACCAAAAGAAATGATGAAAAAGCCGATGGCCAGCCACGCGGTGACCTTGGTCAGAAACGACGCAGCACCACTCGCGCCGAGCATCGTGTTGGAAGACCCACTACCGAACGCGGCACCCACATCGGCGCCGCGACCTTGTTGCAGCAACACCAATGCAGCTAGCGCGAGAGCGTCCACCACCAGAAGCATCAGCAAGACAGTTTCGAACGTCGACATTTTCCTACTTTACCACCCTAGCGCTTTTCCGGAGCACTCACGCTCCTTTAAGAGCACTCCTACTCCAATCAAAATTACCCCGCCGCCGCGGCAATTGTCGCGGCATTCGCCGCATTCACGATCGCGGCAAAAGCCTCCGGATCAAGGGAGGCGCCACCGACGAGACCACCGTCGATATCCGGTTCGGCAAATAGCGCCGCCGCGTTCTCGGGTTTGACGCTTCCGCCGTACAGTATCCGCACATCCATCATCCGACCCGCGTCGGTTTTGGACGCAGCAGTCAAAAATTTCCTTATCGTAGCGTGCATCTCCTGGGCCTGTTCAGGAGATGCCGTGCGTCCGGTGCCAATTGCCCAGATTGGCTCGTACGCAACCGTGCCCGAGGCGAAACGCACCGGACCTACCTCATCGAATACAGCCTGAAGCTGGCGACAAACGACGTCGCGAGCATGACCTGCGTCTCGCTCTGCAAGCGTCTCACCAACACAGAGAATCGGTTTCAAACCAGCGCGCAATGCAGCAGCGAACTTCTGAGCAACCAAACTATCGTTTTCTGCAAAATATTGTCGACGCTCCGAATGTCCAACCAATACCCAGCGTCCGCCTAAGTCGCTAACCATTTCCCCGGCAACCTCTCCGGTAAATGCGCCTTCCATTTCCGGATTCAGATCTTGTGCGCCAAGTTCCACATCACTATGGGCAAGTATCCTCGCAAGTTCACCCAGATAAAGAATGGGCGGGAATATCAGTACCTGACAACCAACAACGTTTGTTTCCGAAGTGGTCGATACCCGCAGGAAACTCTCAGCAAATTCGCTGACAAACGAGAGCGAGCCATGCATCTTCCAGTTTCCAGCGACTAACACAATACGCTTCACGCACTCAAGCGGTTAAAAAAGGGCGCGCAATACTAAACGCTGAACATCACACAAACAACGTCTGCATCGTGAAGGGCTACGGATTATTCATGAACAAGCTGCCACTGAGACCTTGAAAATTACCCAGTCTCACGATGCTTCATGAATAGTGAGGCTAGGAGTCTGCGCGGTAGAAAAGATTCCTAGCCTGGATTATTCATGAACAAGCTACTGCGGTCGCCGATAGCAGCAAAACGTCGGGCCTCGCAGGCAGGGCGTTGTACGACTGGCAGTTTGCTTCGCAGACTGCGCGATCTCAACCTCGCTACGCTTCTTCATGAATAATCCGGTCTAGGAAGTGGCAGCCTCACGTTTTACCAGTTCGGCAAGATCCTCAGCAATAGCGGTCACTTCGCTGCGGTCTTCACCCTCCACCATAACCCGGACCACCGGCTCCGTTCCGGACGGGCGCACCAGCACCCGGCCGCGCCCCCTGAGGCGCTCGGTTGTAGCTTGAACCGCCTGGGTTACCCCAACAAGAGTCGCGACGGCACCAGGCTCATCTACTCTTACATCAACCATTACCTGCGGCATCTTGGTCATTCCTTTCTTGAGTTCGGTGAGCGATCGCCCGCTTTCAACTACCGCAATCAGCACCTGCAACGCCGCAACGATTGCATCACCCGTCGTCGTCAGATCCAGGCAAATGATATGCCCCGACGATTCTCCTCCAACGACCCAGCCCTTGCTTTTGAGCATCTCGAGGACATAACGGTCGCCCACTTGAGCTCGCGCGAAAGGAATCCGAGCCTCTTCCAGAGCACGCTCCAGACCAAAGTTAGTCATCACCGTGCCAACAACGCCGCCTTGGAGATTACCGGTCAAATCTCGATGTTTTGCGATGACATAAAGCAACTCATCACCATCGACAACCTCGCCCCGGGCATCCACCATAATGACCCGATCGCCATCGCCATCGAACGCGATGCCCAGATCCGCACCGACTGTTACCACTTTCTCGGCGACACTATCCGGATGCGTGGATCCGCAACCATCGTTGATGTTCACGCCATTCGGACTTACACCAATCACTTCGATATCCGCACCCAACTCCTCGAACACGCGTGGAGCCACGTGATAGGTAGCGCCATTGGCACAATCCAATACCACCTTCAGGCCGTTGAGCCGGAAGCCGCGACTGACCGTAGCTTTACAAAACTCGATGTATCTACCCGGGGCGTCGTCGATTCGCGCAGCGCGACCCAGTCGGTCCGAGTCCACGCAAACCATCTCCTGTTCCAGCTGAGCCTCGATCTCCAACTCGATATCGTCCCCGAGCTTGTTGCCATCGGCATCGAAAAATTTTATTCCGTTGTCGAAGTAGGCATTGTGTGAAGCGCTGATGACGATGCCGGCGTCTGCGCCCAAAGTACGCGTGAGATACGCAATAGCCGGCGTCGGCATCACCGTGAGCAGGCTGACGTTGGCACCCGCGGAAGCAAGTCCCGATTCGAGCACCGACTCCAGCATGTACCCGGAGATTCGGGTGTCTTTACCGATCAGAATGTGGCAATTACCCTGACGCGAAAAAACCTTGCCTACGGCCCACGCCAGGCGCAAGCAAAATTCCGGTGTGATGGGATGTTGACCTACTCGGCCGCGAATACCGTCAGTTCCAAAATACTTCCTACCCATTGTTCTTCAGTTACTCTCCTATGGTCTCGTCTTGCTCTCCCCGCGAGACGGCACGTAACACTTTTAACGCATCGGCCGTTGCCGCAACATCGTGCACCCGGACGATACTGGCGCCATTCTGCACCGCAATCACCGCAGCAGCTACGCTGCCGTGGACTCGCTCACCGACCTGACGACCTGTAATATTACCGATGGTACTCTTCCGTGACAGACCGACCAGCAACGGTATGCCGTCAATCTCGAGCTCCGACAACCGGCGCAACAAGCTAAGGTTGTGCTCGGTGGTTTTGCCGAAGCCGAAGCCAGGATCCAACAAGATTCGCTCGTTGCCGATACCTGCGTCTCGGCACAATGAAACCTGCTGCTCGAGAAACAACCGAACGTCGGCCACCACATCGGAATAGTGCGGAGCGTTTTGCATAGACCGAGGTTCGCCCTGCATGTGCATGATACATACGGCTACATCACTGTCTGCAACGAGGCGGCACATATCGTAGCTTCGTAACCCACACACGTCGTTGACAAGATGACAGCCAAGAGCCACTGCTTGCGTGGCCACCTCGGTTTTGCAAGTGTCTATCGAAACGATGGTGTCGAGTTCCAACAGGCGTTCCAGGACCGGGATCACCCGATGGCATTCGTCATCGACCGAGACCGCTTCCGCACCCGGCCGAGTTGATTGTCCACCCACGTCCAGAATCGCGGCGCCCTCAGCCAACATCTGCCGAGCGGTATTCAACACGCAAGGCAGGTCCGGCTTGTTCGAGGCGAGCAACAAACCACCATCAGAAAAGGAATCCGGCGTGATGTTGAGCACACCCATGAGCCGGGGCTCGCTCAGCGACAACGTTCGCGATCCGCAACGCAGCAGCCGCTCTGAGGCATTAAAGATCTGTGTCACGCCGCGAACACTCAGTGTTCTTCTGCGGGTCCTCCGATCGGTGATTCGCCAGAGGATTTGTCTTTCTTAGGCGAGCCGGAATTACCCGACTTGGCGGGGTCGCGCGGTCGAGCGCCAGCCATGATGTCATCGAGTTGGTCCGGGTTGAGCGTCTCGAATTCGATCAGCGCCTCCGCCATAGCGTGGAGCTTGTCGATGTTCTCTTCCAGCAACCGCTTCGCTGTGCCGTAACACTCATCGATTATCCGCCGCACCTCCAAGTCGATGTCGTGGGCGGTTTCCTGGGAGTGAGTTCTGGTTTGGGAAGCGACAGACATCCCGAGGAAGACTTCACCTTCCTCTTCTTCGTACATCAACGGACCCATCTTGTCGGACAAGCCCCACTTGGTAACCATGTTGCGGGCAAGCCCGGTAGCCCGCTCGATGTCATTCGCAGCGCCAGTCGTCACGTGATCCTCGCCAAGAATCATCTCCTCGGCGATACGTCCGCCATACAGGCTGCAGATCTGACTGGTAATGGTCTGGCGGCTCAAACTGTAGCGGTCCTCCTCCGGAAGGAACATCGTCACCCCGAGTGTAAGGCCACGGGGAATGATGGTCACTTTGTACAGCGGATCGTGATCCGGCACCAACTTGCCGACGATTGCGTGACCCGCCTCGTGGTATGCGGTGTTACGTTTTTCCTTGTCCGACATGACCATCGATTTGCGTTCGGCACCCATCAGTACCTTGTCTTTCGCTTTCTCGAAATCATCCATCTCAACCAGTCTCTTGCTACCGCGCGCGGCAAGCAACGCAGCTTCGTTCACGAGGTTGGCAAGGTCGGCACCCGAAAAACCCGGGGTACCACGGGCAATGATGCTCGCGTCCACGTCATCGGCAACCGGGACTTTTCGCGAATGTACCTTGAGGATCTGCTCACGGCCACGGATGTCGGGCAGGCTGACCACAACCTGACGGTCGAAGCGGCCGGGTCGCAGCAACGCGGGATCGAGTACGTCCGGACGGTTTGTCGCTGCAATGACAATAACTCCATCGTTGGTTTCGAAGCCGTCCATCTCGACAAGCAGTTGGTTCAATGTCTGTTCGCGTTCATCATGACCACCGCCCAAACCGGCACCCCGGTGACGACCCACCGCGTCGATCTCGTCGATGAAGATGATGCAGGGAGCCTGTTTCTTGGCCTGTTGGAACATATCTCGAACACGAGATGCGCCAACACCAACGAACATCTCGACAAAATCGGAACCGGAGATCGAAAAGAAAGGCACCTTCGCCTCCCCCGCAATTGCTCTCGCCAGCAGCGTCTTACCGGTTCCCGGCTGACCTACCATGAGGATCCCTCGGGGGATCTTGCCACCGAGGCGTTGAAACTTGCTTGGATCACTCAGGAACTCGACTAATTCCTGGACATCTTCTTTCGCTTCATCCACACCCGCAACATCGTCAAACGAGGTTTTGATTTGATCGTCTGAAAGGAGCCTCGCTTTGCTCTTGCCGAATGCCATCGGCCCACCGCGGCCACCGGCACCCCCCTGCATCTGCCGCATGAAGAGCATGAAAACAGCGATGATGATGAGAATGGGGAAACTGGCGATGAGCAGTTGTGTCCAGATGCTCTGTTGCTCCGGGAGCTTGAACACCGTCTCCACGTGGTGGTTGTAGAGATCGTCGAGGAGTTTTGGATCTTCGATGTTGGGACGGACGACCTGAAACTGTTCGTTCGTCGTTTTCCGCACGCCCCGGATAAGCAGACTGTCAATCTCAACTGAGAGAATCTGGTCGGTGCGGACCTGTTCGATAAACTCGGAATAGGGCACCGATTCCGGTTCCTGCGTGACGTTGAAGTTGTTGAACACCGTCAACAACACGGCGGCAATGATCAGCCAGAGTAGTAGATTTTTTCCCATATCTGTCAAGGTCTTATCCTCTCACCACCGGTGCCGCCCGGCCCCCACTTCTTCGCTCGGCACCTGCCATAATTTTAGACCCAAAATTCCAAACTAACGAATCAGGTTACACGACTAGTCAATGACAAGGAACTCCTGCGCAACTGCATAAACTTCCCGTGATTCCGCCCTGGATGCTTTGGGTTTCACCATCTTCACTGTTCCGAATCGTTTACGGGTATTGGCCACCCACGCCTCGACACCCTCTCCCTGGAATATTTTGACCACCAGGTTGCCTCCAGGTTTCAACCACCTGCTGGCGGCATCGGCGGCAAGTTCGACCAGATCCATCGACCGTGCCTGATCGGCGGTTCTGATACCTGTCATGTTGGGGGCCATATCTGACAATACAAGATCAAGCGTTCTTCCTTCGAGATGTTCCATGATCTCCTGGTCGGTTTCCTTCTCGCCATAGACACCTTCAATGACCACCGTTTGCGCCGCTGCCGCGATCGGTCGCGGATCGCATACGATCAGCAAACCGCCGATTACTCGCTGTTCCAGGTAATTCGTCCAGCCACCGGGCGCCGCCCCAAGCTCCAAGACCTTCATTCGCGGCTTCAGCAGGCCGAACCGCTCGTCAAGTTGCTGCAACTTGAAGTGAGCGCGGGACAACCGTCCCAGCTCGGCTGCCTGCCTGGTAAATACATCACGCCGCTGGCGTTTGAGCCAACGATCACTGGATCCGCTGCGTCTTGATTTATTTTTTCCCACCTGGCGTACTGTCCCAAAAATGACTTTTCCAATTCGCAGCTCTTTTTCGCCCCTGGCTTCGTGCTCGTCCTTGGGTGGGACCTACCACGCTGCGTCCTCGGCAACCCTTTCGGGTTGCTGGGCAGTTTGCGATACTAAAACTGCTATCGCGCCCTCTCGAGCGCTCCTGAAAGGCAGGTGAGCAAACGAGAATCGAGCAGAGGTTTCCCAGGATTCTGCGCGGTAGAAAAGATTCCTACTCCGAAAGCACCACAGCGGCCCATATTTGCGCTCTTTTTCGTTGCGTAGCGCCACTATGCGCCTCAAAAGAGCGAAAAACCGTCCTCGCCTTGGTACTTGCTCGTGACGGAATTTTCTACCGCGCAGACTCCTAGCCTGCATTATTCATGAACAAGCTACTGCGGCCGCCGATAGCAGCAAAACACCGGGCCTCGCAGGCGGGCGTGCTCCCTCCAGGTGCTCGGCAGTTTGCAAGGCGAACTGCGCGTGCTGTCGATGCCCGCGCCCGTCCCCATGGGACGAGACCCGCGCCTTCCAGTCCGCGCACCCTGCCTGCGAGGCCCGGCGTTTTACTACTCTGGCAATTCGCATAGCGAATTGCCCTCGACCCCGACCTCGCTACGCTTCTTCATGAATAATCCAGGCTAGCCCTTCTCGCCCATACGGAAGATGCCCCGCAAACCACTATAATGCCCGCCATGACAGACAGCTTATCGCAGAACTCAACCATCGCCCTCGATGCGAAAACCAAGCGTCGGATGCGCCAAATCGCCCATCATCTGGACCCGGTTGTGAGTATCGGCGACCAAGGTATGAACGAAGGATTAATCGGCGAAACCGAACGGGCGCTATCCGATCACGAACTCATCAAGGTAAGAATAAATGTGCTTTCGCGAGAGGAGCGTCGGGCGCTTGGTACTCAGCTTGCGAAAGCATGCAACGCCGCTATCGTGCAACGGATCGGAAAAATCATCGTGTTGTTTCGTGCTAATCCCGAGCCGGATCCGAAACTGTCCAACTTGATGCGGTTTGTGTAACGCTGGCGCCGTCCCTCACCGTTTCCTTAAACATACTCCACCCGATTGATTTCATATTCTACGTCGCCGCTCGGAGCCGACACGCAGCCAACGTCTCCGACGGATTTACCGATCACCGAACGGGCAATCGGTGACATCACCGAGATTTTATCGGATTTCAGATCCGCTTCATCCTCACCAACGATCTTGTAGCGGATCTCCTTACCTGTCGCCATCTCAATGAGGGTAACCGTCGTTCCAAAAATCACCCTGTCGGTCGCGGTAATCCTGGTGACGTCGATAATCTGTGCATCGGCCAGCATACTTTCAATGTGCTGTATGCGGCCTTCATTGAAGCCACCCTGTTCACGTGCCGCATGATATTCCGCGTTCTCTTTGAGATCGCCATGCTCGCGTGCCTCGGCAATCGCTTTGGTAATCTGCTGGCGGAGGCTTGTTTTGCGGTGCTGTAATTCTTGGCGAAGCGCATCAGCACCTTCAACTGTCATCGGGGTAGGCATTGGAATCGCTCTTTTATGTTGCACGCTTCCAAGAGAAGTGTGTGTGTTTATGGTGTGCTTTTTGGCAGTAGTTTTCTATCCCGTACGACTTTTTCCACCTGTGGCGTGCAGGTCCTGTAGACACCGAACGGTATCCACCGGGTTTGCCCTGGAGTAGGCAATGGCGATGCAGTACGCCTCTCCACCGGTGAGCGTCGTCGTATAACAAACCTTGTTCAGCAGCGCCAGACGACGAATGACTGCCGAGTCGGCAATCGACTGGTGCCCTTCGGTGGTGTTGACGATGAGATCGATCTGCTCGTTTTTCAACATGTCGGCCACATGCGGTCGGCCTTGTGTCACCTTGTTGATGGTGTCTGTCTCAATGCCAGCTTCACGCAACACCGCCGCCGTACCTCGGGTCGCAACCAGACTGAACCCGAGATCCACCAGGTCTCGACCGAGCGCGGCAAGACCCGGCCGGTCCGATTCTTTGACGCTGATGAAAGCCCTGCCACCATCCGGCAGCAACACCCCGGCACCAAGGGCCGCCTTGGCGAAGGCCTCACCAAAGCTGTCGCCCACGCCCATGACTTCGCCGGTGGATTTCATCTCGGGTCCAAGGATTGGATCGACTCCCGGGAACTTCACAAAGGGAAACACCGATTCCTTCACATAGATCCGGGTGGGAATGATTTCCTCGGTGAAGCCCTGTTCGACAAGACTCGTGCCAACCATGCAGCGTGCGGCGATCTGCGCAAGCGATATGCCTATGCACTTGGACACGAAGGGCACTGTGCGCGAAGCGCGAGGATTTACCTCCAACACGTAAATGTCCCTATCCTGCACCGCAAGCTGCACATTCATGAGACCCACCACCTCGAGTTCCAGGGCCATCGCCTTGACCTGCTCACGGATCTGGTTCTGCACTTCGTCCGGAAGCTGGTAAGGGGGCAGGGAACATGCCGAATCACCTGAGTGTACGCCGGCCTGTTCGATATGCTGCATGATGGCCCCGATCACAACCTGCTCACCGTCGCACACCGCATCGACATCGATCTCGATCGCCTGGTCGAGGAACCGATCTAAAAGTACTGGCGCATCGTTGGAAACGTCGAACGCATTTTTCAGATAACGGGTAAGTTCTTCCTCGTTGAAGACAATTTCCATTGCCCGTCCACCGAGTACGTACGAAGGTCGCACCACGATCGGGAACCCGATGGCGCGCGCGCCAGCCAACCCGGTTTCCGCATCCGTAACCGTGCGGTTAGACGGCTGTCTGAGGCCAAGTTTCTCGATCATCTTCTGAAACCGTTGACGGTCTTCGGCGCGATCAATGGCGTCGGCGCTGGTGCCGATAATTGGCACACCCGCGCGTTCGAGATGCTCGACCAGCTTCAGGGGAGTCTGTCCGCCGAACTGAACGATGACTCCGGTTGGCTGTTCGACATCGACGATCGCCAGAACGTCTTCGAGCGTCACCGGCTCAAAGTACAACCGATCCGATATGTCGTAATCCGTCGATACGGTTTCGGGATTACAGTTGACCATGATGGTTTCAAAACCGTCTTCGCGCAAAGCCAGCGCCGCGTGTACACAGCAGTAATCGAACTCGATGCCCTGCCCGATGCGATTCGGCCCACCCCCCAGTATCATGATTTTCTTACGGTCTGAAGGTTGTGCCTCGCACTCCTCTTCGTATGTGGAATACATGTAGGCGGTGGCAGACGGGAACTCGGCAGCACAGGTATCGACCCGTCGATAAACGGGTTTGATGCCCAACGACAAGCGATGGGCGCGAAAATCGTCCTCGGCGACCCCTAACAAGAATGCCAGGCGGGCATCCGAAAACCCCTGGCGCTTCAGCTGATAACAGCTGCCCGCGTCAAGGGATGCCAGATCCGATCCGCTCAAACTCAGTTCGGTCGCAACAAGATCTTCTATCTCGGCCAGGAACCATGGGTCGATAGTGGTCAGTTCCTGTACTTCCTGGAGACTCATACCCTGCCTGAAAGCATCGGCCACGTACCAAACGCGTTCCGCACCCGGCGTGGTCAACTCCCTCTGGAGAATCGAACGTGCTTCCCGTCCTTCGGCATTGAGCACCGAATCCAACCCGGTCATGCCGGTTTCCAGACTTCTCAACGCTTTTTGCAACGATTCTTGAAACGTGCGGCCGATCGCCATGACCTCGCCAACGGATTTCATCTGCGTTGTCAATCTGCTATCCGCCTGTGGGAATTTCTCGAACGTGAACCGCGGCACCTTCGTTACCACATAGTCGATGCTCGGTTCGAATGACGCCGGGGTGACCCCCGTGATCTCATTGTCCAACTCGTCGAGCGTGTAACCCAGGGCCAGCTTCGCCGCCACCCTCGCGATGGGAAAACCCGTTGCTTTCGATGCCAGCGCCGAAGAACGCGATACCCTCGGGTTCATCTCGATGACGACCATCCTGCCATCTTTGGGATCGATGGCAAACTGCACGTTGGAGCCCCCGGTTTCGACTCCGATCTCGCGTAATACCGCAATGGATGCGTTACGCAGCAGTTGGTATTCCTTGTCCGTTAACGTCTGTGCTGGTGCGACGGTAATACTGTCGCCCGTATGTACCCCCATTGGATCAAAATTTTCGATAGAGCAAACGATGATGCAGTTGTCGCGCTTGTCGCGAATCACCTCCATCTCAAACTCTTTCCAACCCAGTAAGGACTCGTCGATCAGCAACTCGTCCGTAGGCGATAGATCCAACCCCCGACGGCAAATCTCGGCAAACTCTTCACTGTTGTAGGCGATCCCACCACCACTGCCCCCGAGGGTAAACGACGGCCGGATGACGCACGGAAAACCCAACTGGCTTTGCACCTGCACAGCTTCTTCCAAGCTGTGGGCAATGGCGGAACGGGGTGTCTCAAGGCCGATTCGCTTCATGGCGCGATCAAACCGCTCCCGATCTTCGGCCTTGTCGATTGCGTCCTGACTGGCCCCGATCAACTCGACGCCGAACCGCTCCAGCACGCCCTCACGAACCAGATCGAGCGTACAGTTGAGCGCTGTCTGTCCGCCCATCGTCGGCAACAGGGCATCCGGTCGCTCTCTCTCGATGACTTTTGCAACCGTTTGCCATTCCACGGGTTCGATGTAAGTTGCATCTGCCATGGACGGATCGGTCATGATGGTCGCCGGGTTCGAATTGACCAGCACTACCCGGCAGCCCTCTTCCCGGAGTGCCTTGCAAGCTTGTGCACCCGAGTAATCGAATTCGCAAGCCTGGCCGATGACGATGGGGCCCGCGCCCAGAACCAGAACAGATTGGATGTCGGAACGTCTAGGCAACTCGCGCCTCCATCAATTCGATGAACTCATCAAAAAGGTAAGCGCAGTCATGGGGACCGGGGCTCGCTTCCGGATGCCCCTGAAAACTGAATGCCGGCTTGTCGGAACGACGAATCCCCTGCAAGGTGCCATCGAAGAGCGATAGGTGGGTTACCTCGACACAAGCAGGCAGGCTTTCGATGTCAACGGCAAAACCATGGTTCTGACTCGTGATGATGACCGCATCGGTTCGCAGATCCTTGACCGGATGGTTTGCTCCGTGGTGTCCATGGCGCATTTTTATCGTTCGCGCGCCACTGGCCAGACACAGCAACTGGTGGCCGAGACAGATGCCAAAAATCGGCAGGGCTTCTTCCAACAGTTCAGCAATGGCTTTTATCGCGTAATCGCACGGCTCCGGGTCGCCAGGGCCGTTGGAAAGGAAAACGCCGTCAGGCGCGAGCGCCAGCACATCGGCCGCAGTCGTTGTCGCCGGAACCACCGTCAAGCGGCATCCACGCTCCGCGAGCATACGCAATATGTTGCGCTTCACGCCGAAATCATAGGCAACCACATGAAATTTTTCCGAGCTCCGCTTACCGTAACCCGTGCCCGGATCCCAGGTACTCTCGTCCCAGCCAACCGTGTCGCTACGCGTTACCTCCTTGGCCAGGTCCATACCCATCAACCCGGGAAATCCCCTTGCCGCCGCAAGGGTTGCCGTCTCGGTCAGTTCTTCTCCTGCCGCAATACACCCCGAGAGCGCTCCCTTGCTCCGTATCAGCTTGGTCAACCGGCGGGTATCGACATCGGCAATCGCCACAATGCCTTGCTGGGTCAAATATTCCCTCAAACTCAGCCGCATGCGCCAGTTGCTACCCTGTCGGGGAAGTTGGCGCACGACCAGCCCACTCGCCCAGATCTTGTCGGATTCAACGTCTTCGAGATTTACGCCCGTATTGCCGATCTGCGGATAGGTAAACGTGATGATCTGGCGGGCATAGGAAGGATCGGTGAGTATTTCCTGATATCCGGTCATCGCCGTATTAAAAACGACTTCTCCCACCGACATTCCGGTTACACCAACGGACTGACCGCGGAATAAACTGCCGTCTTCGAGGGCGAGCAACGCCGGTATCAATACTTCTTCCCAGGTTAGCTATCTTGTCCAGAAATTGCCCTCTCAATCGAGAGCAGTTTCTTCCGTCGTCTGACTCCGTAAGACTCGCATTTTCCTTCCGAAAGATGCGAACGTAGTACGTACGTAGCGGGCATCCATGTCCATCGCGCCAGTGCCCGTCCGAATCTGCCAGGAAACTTCTTCGAAGTTTCTAACCGGAAGTTCCCGCATTCCGCGGTCACAGGTCTGGACAGGCACCAACTGGCGCCCATCAGGGACGCTTACAAAAAGGCGAGGTCGATTCGCTACCCCACTTTAAGGGACGCCTTCGATCTCGCCTTATTTCCCGGGGCGTAGTCTACTCAACTCAACTCTTGATGCCCAGCACATCCTGCATATCAAAGAGGCCGTTGGACCGGTTTTCCAGAAATTTTGCCGCCCGTAACGCTCCTTCGGCAAAATTCGAGCGGCTGCTGGCACGATGGGTAATCTCTATCCGCTCGCCATTGCCTGCATACATCACGGTGTGTTCCCCCACGATGTCCCCGGCACGAACGCTCGAGAAGCCGATACTACGCCGATCCCTTTCGCCAACGGTTCCCTCGCGACCGAACACGGACACCTCCGCGAAATTGCGATCAAGAACCCGGCTGACAATCTCACCCATCCGCAGGGCAGTTCCGGATGGCGCATCGATTTTGTGACGATGGTGGGCTTCGATGATTTCGACATCCACATCATCCCCGAGCACCAGGGCCGCCATCTCGATCAGTTTGAAACACAGGTTGATCCCTACACTCATGTTCGGAGCCATCATGATCGGCGTCATCTCGGCTGCTGCGCGGATGGCCGCCAATCCGGCATCGTCGAATCCAGTCGTGCCGATCACAAGCCGCTTACCGGCTTGCGCGCAGGTGCTGACCGCGCTCAACGCCGCGTCCGGAATACTGAAATCGATCAGAGTATCGAAACGGTCGAGTTCGGCCGATGGGTCCGTAGAAAGCTTCACATCGATGTTTCCGATTCCGGCAAGCTCACCGACGTCAACACCAATCAGGCTCGAGTCAGCGCGCTCAAAAGCAGCAGCTAAGGTGACATCCGCCCCTTTGTGAATAGCCTGAACCAGCGTTTTACCCATTCGACCGGCCGCGCCGGTCACTGCGATACGCGTCATTCATCCCCCTTCAAAAAAACAACGAGCGATCGTGCGGGCGCTTATCTTAATCTATCGAAGAAGTCCTTCACGGACTTAAACCAGGAGCTTTCCTGGGGCGAGTGTTTGCTGCCGCCCTCGGCGAGGCTCGTGCGAAAATCCTTTAGCAATTTCTTTTGCTTATCGGATAGTTTGACTGGCGTTTCGACCAATATGCGACAGAGTAGATCTCCCACGCCACCACCACGCACGGGGGTGACTCCTTTACCGCGCAGCCGAAATAGTTTTCCAGTCTGGGTTTCCGATGGAATCTTCAGTTTCACCCGGCCAGCGAGCGTCGGCACTTCCAGATCTCCCCCTAGCGCCGCATCGACAAACGATATCGGTACCTCACAGTACAAATTCTTACCGTCACGACGGAAGATCGGGTGCTCACGCACCTCGATCTGCACATAGAGATCACCTGAAGGCCCGCCATTGATACCCGCTTCCCCTTCACCCGCCAGGCGGATGCGGTCGCCGACGTCCACACCCCCCGGGATCTTCACCGAGAGTGTCTTACGCTTCTCTACCCGTCCCGCACCACCGCAATTTCCGCAGGGATCTTTGATGACCTGGCCTGCGCCCCGACATCGAGGACAGGTTTGCTGCAGCGAGAAGAACCCTTGCGCAACGCGTATCTGGCCCGCGCCCTTACAGTCGGGGCAGGTGCTTGGCCCGGTGCCCGACTTTGCCCCCGAGCCGTCACATTTGTCACAGGCCGAGAGCACCGGAACCTTGATTTCGATGGTATCACCGATAACGGCCTGCTCGAGATCCAGATCGAGCGCGTAACGCAAATCGGCTCCACGATGAGCCGAGGTACGGGCCCGACCACCGGCGGAGGCACCTCCGAAGATATCGCCGAAAACGTCGCTGAAGATGTCGCCGAAGCTGGTGTTCTCGAAACCGCCCCCCATACCCCCGGCACTCGCATCCACCCCGGCGTGCCCGAATCGGTCATAGGTGCGGCGTTTGTCCTCGTCGGTAAGCACCTTGTACGCCTCGGTCGCTTCTTTGAACTTCTCTTCTGCTCTGACATCGTCAGGATTACGGTCGGGATGATATTTCATGGCAAGCCGGCGATAGGCCTTCTTGACGTCCGCTTCCGGGGCGTCTCGGCCTACTCCCAGCACATCGTAATAATCACGTTTTGCCATTTATCAACCAGTAGCATCCAACCTGCGAACCAAGGCCTTGCATGACCCTCGGCTGCTGCCTGGCTAAACAAAGCAACGCACGCAAAGCGCGTGCGTCGGTACAATTACCAGTCATTCAACCTTTTGCTTACTTTTCGGCCTTATCGTCTTCGACCTCTTCGAACTCCGCGTCCACCGTATCACCATCACCGCCGGTATCGGCATCATCTGAAGACCCCTCGTCAGCACCCGCCTCGGCTTGTTCGGCTTCTGCATACATCTTCTGGGCAAGGCTGCCGGACGCCTCGGAGAGCGTCTGAATCTTCGCTTCGATGTCTTCCTTGTCGCCGTTTTTCAGCGCTTCTTCCAAAGCAACGGCTGCACTCTCGATCGCTTCTTTCTCATCATCCGTCGCTTTGTCGCCCGCGTCGATTACGGCCTTACGGGCGCCGTGAACGAGACTGTCCGCCTGGTTGCGCAAAATCACCAGCTCTTCGAACTTCTGATCTTCCTCAGCGTGTGCTTCGGCATCATGAACCATCTGGTCGATTTCATCCTCCGACAACCCGCTGGACGCTTTGATCTCGATGGACTGTTTCTTGCCGGTTGCTTTGTCCTTCGCCGAAACATTGAGAATCCCATTGGCATCTATATCGAAGCTCACCTCAATCTGAGGGAGCCCTCGCGGCGCCGGTGGAATATCCTGCAGATCAAACCTGCCGAGCGACTTGTTCTGTGCCGCCTGTTTCCGTTCGCCTTGTAACACGTGAATGGTTACAGCCGTCTGGTTGTCATCCGCTGTTGAAAATACCTGTTGTTTCTTCGTCGGGATGGTGGTGTTCTTTTCGATGAGCGCACTCATTACCCCGCCCAGAGTTTCGATACCCAGTGATAGCGGCGTTACATCGAGCAGCAGCACATCCGTCACGTCCCCGGCAAGAACCGCCGCTTGAATACATGCGCCGATAGCCACCGCTTCGTCCGCGTTGACGTCCTTGCGCGCTTCCTTGCCGAAAAAGTCTTTCACTTTTTCCTGCACCAGTGGCATCCGCGTTTGCCCGCCAACGAGGATCACATCGTCGATATCGCTCGACTTCAACCCTGCGTCCTGCATGGCAATGCGGCATGGGCCGATCGTTCGCTCCACCAGTTCTTCCACCAGGGATTCGAGCTTCGCCCGGGTGAGCTTCAACACGAGGTGTTTCGGCCCCGACTGATCCGCCGTAATGTAGGGTAGATTGATCTCAGTTTGCTGGCTGGAGGACAACTCGATCTTGGCTTTTTCCGCGGCGTCTTTCAGGCGCTGCAGGGCCATCGGATCCTTGTGCAGGTCGACACTGTTGTCCTTTTTAAATTCCTCCGCCAGGTAATCGATGATGCGCAGATCAAAATCTTCACCACCAAGGAAGGTGTCCCCGTTGGTCGAAAGCACCTCGAACTGGTGCTCACCGTCGATCTCTGCAATCTCGATGACCGAGATGTCGAACGTCCCGCCACCGAGGTCGTAGACGACAATCTTGGCGTCGCCTCGGTTCTTGTCGAGCCCGTACGCCAGTGCCGCCGCGGTCGGCTCATTGATGATGCGTTTGACCTCCAGACCCGCAATGCGCCCTGCATCTTTGGTGGCCTGGCGTTGCGAGTCGTTGAAATATGCAGGAACCGTGATCACGGCTTCCGTGACGGGTTCACCGAGATATTCTTCCGCCGTTTTTTTCATTTTTTTCAGGACTTCCGCAGATATCTGTGGCGGTGCGAGATGTTCGCCCTTCACATCGATCCAGGCGTCACCGTTTTTAGCCCCGGTAATTTTGTAGGGCACCATCTTGATGTCCTTCTGCACCACGTCGTCTTTGAACTTGCGGCCAATGAGCCGCTTAACGGCAAACAGGGTATTTTCCGGGTTGGTGACCGCCTGGCGTTTGGCACTCTGGCCAACCAGAATTTCGCCGTCTTCCGCATAGGCGATGACGGACGGCGTGGTGCGATCCCCTTCGGAATTTTCGATGACCTTGGCTTCCTTGCCTTCCAACACCGCCACACAGGAGTTGGTGGTACCGAGGTCAATGCCGATGATCTTGCCCATTGTTCTAATCTCCAATTCTTTTCTACTCGGAGGAATCAAGTCCTCCACGACTAGCTATATTTGGCCTTCTTAAGCTTTCTCAACCCTTAATCCACTCACGACGCTCACGCATCGGCATTCACGGCACATTCTTCATCCTCACCGGCAGCCTTAACGACGACAACCTTCGCAGCGCGCACCAGGCGCCCGTTGAGCGAATAACCGCGCTGGATGACTTCCATGACCGAATTCGGCTCGCTATCCGGCTTCTCAACCATGGCGAGTGCCTCATGGAATTGAGGATCAAACGGCTCACCCAGAGGATCGAGTTGCTCAATTCCAACCCGGCTCAGCGCGGTGAGAAACATCTTCAAGGAAAGCTCGACACCCTCGCCCACGGCACTGGCCTGGGTTGCCATCGCCGCACTCTCCACAGCTTTTTCGAGGCTATCGAGCACCGGCAGAAGCTCGCCAGTCATTCTCTCGAGTGCATATTTGTGGGCATTCTCGACATCCCGGGCCGCCCGCCGGCGAATATTCTCCACATCGGCCTTCGCCCGTAACGCCTGATCCTTAAATTCTGCGACTTTGGTTTCAGCCTCTACCAATGCGGCACTCAGCGATTCGACGGTGGGTGGTTCGTCTTCCGCCTCGGCTTCAGGGGTATCTTCCTCTTCTCCTTCTTCCTCTTCTCCTTCTTCCTTTGCAACTTCTTCCTTTGCAACTTCTTCGTTTTCTACTTCTTCCTCTGATCCTTCCTCTTCCTCTGATCCTCCAGCCTTTTCCTCTTTCTCAACCTCAGCATCCGTTCCACCCGCTTCTGAGGCCTTGTCGACACCTTCTTCGTCGGGTGATTTTTCATCCGCCATGTTCTGGTCTGCTCCATTTCGCCAAAAAGTCGGCCCGAACGGCTAGCTCGCGCTCATCGAGGTATGTATGTCCGGGTATAACAAATTCAAGAGGCAGCGTTCAAACCACGTCAGACCGAGTGGGTACGTACGCGGGTATTAAAATCGGGGGATTTTCAGTAGTTCATTGCCGCGCCAAGGACCCGCGCGGTGATGTCCACCACCGGAATGACATCCTGATAAGCCATCCGCGTGGGTCCGAGTACACCCAGCACGCCCGCCAGCTGCCCGTTCACTTCGTAAGGGGACGTGACCAGACTCAATTCATCAAAGAGTTCGTAGCCGGATTCTCCACCGATGAACAGCTGAATCCCGTTGGTATCGAGGCAGCGATCGAGGAGGTGCAGAATGCCTCCTTTACGTGAAAAGGCTTCGAACAGCGTGCGTACGGTTTTGGTATCGTCCGTGATGTCGAGGAGGTTGGTTTCCCCGGACACCACGAGCTGTTGATGATCATCATCTCCAATGTCTTCGAAAGCGCGTGTCGCCACATCGAGGGCTGTCTGCATCAGAGTGCTCATTCGATCCTTGTCCTCCTGCATGCTTGTGAGGAGCGCTTCTCGAATACTCATCAGCGAGAGGCCACCGTATTCACGATTGATGAAGTTAGCAGCCTGGGTGAGCTCGGTTTCATCATATTCCCGATCGGTATGAATCACCCGGTTCTGCACCTCACGGTCGTTCAAAACCAGAATGACCAACAGTCGGTTTCCCGCCAGTGGTAGAAACTCGACCTGCCTGAGCGCAACCTGATCACGCTTCGGCAGGGTCACGACACAGGTCATATGGGTGATGTGAGAAAGAAGGAGAGACGCCGATTCGACTAGTTCTTTGGGCGATAAATCCGGATTGAGCTCATGCTCCACCTGATGAACCTGGGCTTCGTTCAGCGGCTGGATCGACAACAGTGAATCCACAAAAAAACGCAAACCCAAGTCGGTGGGTATCTTACCTGCCGAAGTGTGAGGCGAGCGTACCAGTCCTTGCGCTTCGAATTCGGCCATGATGTTACGCACGGTGGCCGGACTGACATCCACCCCGGGCTGGGTGGCGAGCATCTTCGAGGCGACCGGCACACCTTCGGATATGTACCTCTCCACCAGCATCTTGAACAGGTGCTTGGCGCGGCTATCGACTGGCTCTTCGGTCTTCTTCTTCATTTCCCTAACGTTACTTTACACATGCAAACACAGTTTGGCAGCGTCTTAAGCATTTTCGCTTCTTAATGTGCTATTTTCTCGATGCGTATTCTCGGACACGGCCCAGGCTCATGATCCCACATCAGCCAGGCATCCCAGGCGCATATTAGGCTTGATGGTTTGATCTAACACCTGTAATTACGACAATCGGCGGCAATGACAAAAGCAAAAAAAATCGCAGCAACGCGACAGGCCACGCTCAAACAGCTCACTATCAGAGATTTTGCCCTGGTTTCATTCCTCGACATCGATCTGACCCCTGGTCTGACGGTGATCACCGGGGAATCCGGCGCCGGTAAGTCCATCTTACTCAGCGCCCTCGGTCTGGTGATCGGCGAGCGGGCCAACACCGAAGTTATCCGTCCTGGTGCCCAGCGCGCCGATGTCAGCGCGGAATTCGAGTTGGCCGAGACCACAGACGCCTTTGCCTATCTCTCGGAGCTTGCGCTATGTGACGAGGACCAACCCGGCCGTTGCCTGGTGCGGCGTATCGTCAGCCGCGATGGGCGCTCGCGAGCTTTCATCAACGGCACCCCCGTGACTCGCCAGGTATTACGCACTTTCACCGAAGGACTTCTCGACATCCATTCTCAGCACGAAAACCAGCGGCTTGCGAACAAAGATGTGCAGCTGAGGCTTCTCGACGACTACGGTGTCAAAGAAACCGATCTCCACGCAATGCGGGTGAGCTACCGTGCCTGGCGCGATGATCTCGCGGCGGCAGACAGGTTGCGCGACCTCCTCGCCAGTAAAGAAGACCGAGCTTCCTTGCTCAACTATCAGCTCGAAGAGCTTGCAACGCTTGCCTTGGCAGAAGGCGAATTCGAGCGCATAGAGAAGGAACACAAGCGCTTGAACCAAGCACAGGACCTGCGAGGAATCGTCGCGGATTCACTGACTACACTCGAAGATATGGATCCAGTTGGTCGAACTTTGCGCGCCCTTGAAGGAATCGATGACGACCAGCCACAACTCGTCGCCGCCCGGGAGTTCCTCAATTCTGCACTGGCTTTGATCGACGACGCGGTACGCGACCTGCGCGGTTACGACGACTCATTGGAAGTGAACCCCGAATATCTGACCACCATCGATGTGCGGCTGGCTCTGGTGCACGATCTCTCCCGCAAGCATCAAGTGGCGCCCCCGGACCTCGCCAGCCACTATGGTAAACTACAAGTCGAACTCGACGAGATCTCTACGGACAAAACCGCCTTTGTCGCGCTGGCAGAATCCGCCCAGCAACACGAGGCAGCCTACAGAAAACGCGCCAAGGTGGTTTCCGGACAACGCCGTAGCGCCGCCAACAGTTTCGCAACCGCCGTTAGCAGCTGCATCAAAACCCTCGGCATCGAGGGTGGTGAGTTGAATCTGAGTTTTTCGGAAGCGGAATCGGAGCGCGGGCTCGAATCGGTGGAGTTTCACATCGTCACAAACCCCAACTATCCCGGCGCACCCTTGAGTAAAATTGCCTCAGGTGGGGAGCGAGCACGAATCAGCCTGGCCATACAGGTTGTTGCCGCCGAGAAAACGGCTTTGCCTTGCCTGGTACTGGACGAAGCGGACATCGGCGTGGGCGGCACCACCGCAGACGTGGTCGGTCGCCTGCTGCGCGCGCTGGCCGAGCATACTCAGGTAATCTGCGTAACCCACGCTCCGCAGGTAGCGGCGCTTGGACAGCGCCATTTACGCGTACACAAAGACGCAAAGCAGGACACCCACATAGAGCCGTTGGCCGAGGATACGCGAATCGACGAACTGGCCCGCATGCTGGCGGGAGCGGACGTTACCCAGGAGTCCCGGGACTATGCCCGCACGCTATTGTCCGAGGCGAATGCCGATGCGGTTCATTAGGAGTCTGCGCGGTAGAAAAGATTCCTAGCCCAGATGTATTGAACCGCCAGGGGTCCCCCGGTAAGATGCGGCGCCTTGAAACTCGAGCAGGCTGTTAATGCGTATGTTGTCCCGGCTCATTATTTGTTCCCTGCTGGTGGTCGCCGCGAGCTGCAGCATGCCCAAGATGCCCCGCGTGTTCAAAATCACCATCCAGCAAGGCAATCTGATTTCTCAGGAGATGATCGATCAGCTCAAGCCGGGCATGACCCGCAGCCAGGTCGCGTTCGTCATGGGTGAACCGGTTGCGCGCAACACGTTCAACGAAGATCGTTGGGACTATATTTATACCGTAGTCGTACCTGGTGTGTATGAGGATGAGAAGCGCATGAGCCTTTACTTCGAGAACGACGTACTGGCCTACTTCACCGGAGACTACGCACCAACCGGGTCTCACCCGGATGGTGAGACACCGGCGGAAGCGGAACCACAAGACACCGCTTCGAAGCGAGTAACCGCTAATTCAGGTTAGGAGTCTGCGCGCAATCGGCGCGCTTCCTTTGGATCCACGGCGAGCGTTCGATAGATCTCAACGCGATCACCATCCTGCAACGGCCTGTTGACCTCCACCGGCTCCCCGAAAACACCGACGGTATGTTCTTCGAGCACCAAATCCACGAATGGTGGGATTCCAGATACCGCCCGAAGGGCATCCGCCACCGTCGCCCCTGACTCAAGCTCGATGCGGCGCACCGTTTGGGTGTCTGGCAGCGCGTAGACGACTTCGATATTCATGCAGGGCTGCTCGTTCCGGCCTGTCGACTAACTGCGCTCGGCAGACTTACCTGCGCTTCGTCCTGGAGATTCAGCCAAGGCCCAAGAATTCCAGAACAACGTCGAAAATCGGCGCAATGAGCACGATGAGTACAGCCACCGGCGCAATAAACCCGATTACGACCTTCCAGAGTAAGGCAAATGGACCTTCCCGCAATCCAAGCTGGGACCCAACCACGGTGTTCGGCAACCCGTACGCGGCAAACAACGCGATGAGCACGCCACCAAGAGGCAACATGATGTTCTGAGAAACATAGTCGATGAACCCGCAGAAGGTCAGTTCACCCACAACGTAGGTTTCTGACCAGAGGTTGAATGACAATACGGTGCCTATTCCCAGCACCCAGCAGATGACGCCCACAGAGACTGCCACGCGCCAACGCTTGGCATTGTATTCTTCCACCAGATAAGCAAGTGCCGGTTCGGTGAGCGAGATGGCCGAAGTGATCGCCGCAAAACTCACCAGCGTGAAGAAAACTACACCAAACAAGGCTCCCAACGGCATCTGGCCGAATGCCAGCGGGATCGTCACGAACATGAGCCCTGGACCCTGGCTCGGCTCCAACCCGTTGGCAAATACGATCGGAAAGATGGCCAACCCCGCTGCGATGGCGACGACCGTATCCAGCACCGCTATGGTTACCACCGTTTTGGTTATGGACGCGTTGCTCGGCATGTAAGCGCCGTAAGCCATGATGGCACCCATGCCAAGGCTCAAGGTGAAAAACGCCTGACCCATGGCGATGAGCACCGACTCGGCCGTGACGCTTTCCCAGTGGAAGCTGAACATGAAATCGAAGCCTTGTTCGAATCCACCGGAGGTAACTCCATAGCCCAGCAACACGACAAGTAGGATCAACAACATCGGCATGAACCAACGGATGGCTGTTTCCAGCCCTTTCGTCACTCCACGAGCGACAATGAATATCGTCGCGACCATAAATACGGTCTGCCAGAAAACCATGCGCCAGGGATCCGCAAGAAAGCTATCAAACGCATCGTTGGCAAATTCGGCGGTTGCCCCATCGAAGCTGCCATTCGCCAACTGCACGATGTAGTGAAGGGCCCAGCCGGCGATCACCGCGTAGTAGGAGAGAATGAGAAAACCGGCCAACATGCCCATCCAGCCGATGATCACCCACATGGAACTGCTCTTATGCTGCTGAATCAGCGCACGCACCGTGTTGATGGGGCTGTAACGGCCTTCGCGACCGATCAGCACTTCGGCCATCATGATCGGAATACCCACGAGTGTGACGCATCCCAGATAGAGCAAAACAAAAGCCCCACCACCGTTTTCGCCGGTGATGTAGGGAAATTTCCAGATGTTCCCCAGACCAACGGCGGAACCCGCAGCCGCCAGAACAAAGATCCAGCTGCTGGACCACATGCCATGCCTGGATTCGGTATCTTTCGCCATCTCTGCCCCAATGCACACCCCGTTGGCGGCGCATTGTGGCGCAACGCTATTACCGTCACAACCGCACCCCTATAATCTATGCATGGCGAAAAAGACCACCAAAAAGAAACGTGCACTCACCAACACCATCGCATTGAACAAGCGAGCGAAGTTCGACTATCACCTGGAAGAGCGATTCGAAGCGGGTTTGGTTCTAGAAGGCTGGGAGGTGAAGAGCATGCGCGCGGGTAAAGCGCAGCTTCCCGATAGCTACGTGCTGCTTCGTAACGGGGAGGCGTGGTTGCTCGGTGCCACCATTACGCCGCTACCCAGCGCCTCCACACACGTGGTCGCCGATCCGCAGCGGACGCGCAAGCTGCTGCTCCACTCGAGAGAACTCGCCCGTCTATTTTCGGCGACACAGCAGAAAGGCTTCGCCTGCATCGCCACGGCTCTTTATTGGAAGGGCAACAAGGTCAAGTGCGAGATCGCGCTTGCCAAAGGTAAGAAACAATATGACAAGCGCGCGGACCTGAAAGACAAAGATTGGAGTCGTCAGAAGGCGCGTTTAATGAAGCAGACCCTTTAGGGAGTATAAAAAACTAGCGTCAAACGTGTAGACTATTTTGCGCCGATAGAGCGACGCCAATGAATCATCTCGATCGCCGCGGCCGCCGCCTCCAACCCCTTATTGAATTCGTTATCACCCGTCCGGGCTTCCGCTTCTTCCATATTGAACACAGGTAAGACCTCCACCACCACGGGTCGCCGGTATTTGAGCGACACTTCGCCAAGCCCCCGGATACACTCGTTGGAGATCATCTCGAAGTGCAGAGTTTCGCCCTTGAGGATTATCCCAAAGCAGATCACGGCATCTATTTCGTTCGCCGGGTCGTTCGCCAGGAGATCGGCGGCGGCCAACGGCAGTTCTAACGAGCCCGGTAAGGTGTGAGTTTCGATGCGGTCATATCCCTTGTCGCGCAAAACGCCCTCACAAGCGCTCGCCAGGCTGTCGACCAGTTCCGAATACCACTTGGATTTGAGAATCGCGATCCTGCCCGGGTTTTCGATTGTGGGAAGCTTGGAGAGATCAACAGCGGTCTGTGCCACGAGACTCCTTAGCCACAGGTCTGCAACAGGTATTCACAGGGGGATGGTTAGCATACTGGAAATGGCAGCAAACACTAGCTTGACGATGGGATCGTAAGGTCACGTTGTACGCCCTCTCCAATAAGGTTGGTCAGGAGAGTTACATCTTATGAATGTCGTGCTCGTCGTGTTAACGATGGGCCCGGACAAACCGGACTAGCTCCTGGCGCATGCGGGTACGCTTATACGCCATCAACGTTCGTTCGCGTTGGTGCAGCAGATCTCTGATGTGCTTGACGACGATCATCAGTACGAAAGCGCTTCCCATTGTTGCGATGATGATTGCTGCTGACATTTCCCTGATCTCCTCTTGCCTCTCTTATCGAATGAGTGGCAGGCAGTGAGAATCAGGTTCAAAAATTACCCCGAGGGTAGAAAACCCCGCAGTTCCTCAATGAGGTCCGGCAGGGGTGTTCCAAACGGGTTCGTCCAGCGTAGTTCCAATGGGACGATCGAGCCGTGCCCGTCGTCTAAAGGTGTACGTAATCACCTCGTTTCACCCGAATTCCATCAATCGGCTCGGCAATCGAATATTTGCTTTTTACCGATACGATCCGCACCCGGCCGACTTCGCGTTCGATGTTGTCGAGCAGCAGCCCGGTCGAAGGATCGATCAATGTCCGCACAACGGTCGAGACACGGTAGGTGTCCCCCTCGCGGATTCCACTATCGAGCCCGGCGTTCAAAAAGATCATGTTCTCTGAGGAATCAACGACCCGGCCACGCCAGGGCATCCCCCGCAAATCAGCTGCAATGTGCAGGATCGCCTCGCCAAGCGCGTTGCGCGACGCCATGCCAAGGGGGGATTTGGAAAACGTGTCTCCACCGATGCTGCCACGTTTGTAGTCGAGTCCAATGGTCCAACCTCCCGACTTGGAATCCGCCTCCACCCGGTGGGCAAACTTCACTCGGCCCGTTGTGGCATCGACGATGCTCAGGTCGAGCGCGACGTGTGCGGTCGCGCTATTGCGACCAAGGCGAATACCGAGCGGCGTGTTCGGCAAACCAAGTCCCAGAGTCAAACCACGTCCGCGCTTGTTGGGCTCAAATTCGGTAACGGTGCCCTTGATGATGACTTCTGCCCCGATCACCCGCCCGGCTTGGGCACCGGTCTCGCGGTTGACCACACCTGCAAGCGTCATTTCCTGTTCGCGCAACACGTTGGACAGTCCGGTTCTGTCGAGGACGATGAAACATCCGGTACGGGTCAGTTCGGTCGCCAGCTGAGCCGCAAGGCCATCGCCAACGTTGTAACCTTCAAAAGCAGCGAGTTTCCCTGTCGCGTTGAAGCTGTAAATGGCTACTCGTGGCTTAGGTCGGGGACAATCCAGCTCCTGAAGCCGCGCTTGAACTTCCTCCGGCTCGAGTCTCGGTTGGCCATTGTCGCGAGTTCGGGCTTCCGCAACTGCGCTAAGAATGGCTGCGGCGACGGCTATGATGGTCAGTACCACCAGTCGAAGATTGATTTTCATGTTTGTCCCCTACAGGGTTGCTAATTCGGTATCTGGCACATAGGTCACGGTTGGCGTTCCTGAGGTTCAATAGGTCGGCGCTTATCCAGCAACTGTTCGATGTAGCGGATCTGCATTTCCTCGATCAGGGGGTCGCTGAACGCGGGCACGAGGTAAAACAACCGGCCGCCGCTGATTGGCAGAGCCTTCAGCTCACGCTCGGCCATATACCGTTGCACCGCTGGGTCGAAACGATACTCGGCCACGACGACAATTCCATGATGCACAGGGGGGATCGCCTGGAGGTTGCTGCTCGCGAGGACCAGCCCGGCAACTAACAATTTCTTCGGTAGGCTCATCGGTTACCTCCTACGAGCGTGATGATGTCGTCTCCGGCAATCGTGTTCTCAGCGCTAACGCTGCCGTTGTTGTCGCCACAGATGACTACGGTGTTGCCACCGTTGTTCTCCACATCTACATCCAGACAACGGAAGCTGTTTGCGAACTGGGCGAGTTGAAACCGCATGTCGTTGCGCATCTGAGTCACGGTGGGGTTATCTGCCCGGGTGGCTATGGATCTGCCCTGGGCAAGGAGACGCACATTGGCGCGGGCTTCGTTGTCGGCCTGTAGGCGATCCCGATCCAGGCGCATCCGCACCTCATAAAGGCGCTTCAGCATCTTCTGATCTGCTTCCTGATCCGCCAGTACGAGACTCGGCATCGTGCAAACCAGGATGAACCCGACGAGAAAAGTTAGTTTTTTCATGATGCCTCCGGTTACGTGTATGAAGGTAAAAAAAGGGGGCCGAAGCCCCCAGTGGATAGGGAGGGTTCTTAGAAGCTGATATCAACCGGGTCTACAACAGAGTTGCTGACGGGCCCGCTCTGTGCCTGGTTGGCGCTAGCGCCGCTCGATACCGGAGCATAGATATCGGCGCTGGTGCGACCGATTTCAGATCCAAAAATGCCTCTTGGGGAGTCCATATCACCAGCCGCCATGCGGATGGACTGGACGAGACCATAAGCATCGCCACCCACAACGGCCGTGTTGCTCGGATTCTGGTTGATGTTGGTGATCTGGTGACCGAAAACCGTCGTCTGCTCGTTACCGGCGACTACATTGGTCGGTCCACCGCGTACTGCGGTTATGGGGCCAGATGCACTGCTGGAAGCACCGTTATAACCCGTGTGGCCGCGCTGATCGATATCGTCGTAGGAGGTGACGGTGGGCGTCTGCTGAGTGAACCGTAAATCGGTGCTCCACCATTGACGGTTGCTGTACCAGAAGTCGTCGTCCGAAGAGGTTGTTGTGGTCGTTGTCGTGGTGGTGTCGTCGTCAGACACGGGCGCATAGGTTGATACCGGCGCATACGTAGAGGTTCGGTTCAACGAATCGCTGATCTTTACGCTGTTGTCGTCCTGAGACATCCACAACGGGTAGGGGCTATCGGCCTGGGCACCCGCCGAAACGAAAAGGGCGCCAGCGAGAACGACGCTGGAAGCAAGAATGAAAGGTTTCATAGAAATACTCTCCTTGAGTTTTCGTTACATGATTTCGGCGACTACAAGTTGCCTTACCCGTTGAGTAACGAGGAGAGGTGGGGAGGTTCAAAAAGAATCAGTCAGACACGAGACCACACACGTACGCGTTCTGTTTTAGGAACGATAGAATCGAGAATTCAGCGCATGAAGTCTCTCATGGATTTAGTTTTCGTCAGATTCCCGCAGTATCAAGCTGCTCCAAAGTGAGCATGCCATCCTCTCCTGCGGAGAAATGAAACGGGAAGCCCACGGTTCGGTAACGACCCGCCTCAACGTTGGTGATGTGGATGACCGCAATGGTCCCGGGTGTGAGTTCTGCCGGGTCCACCCGGAACAACCCACCGGCGGAGCGAATACCTTCTGTCGGCCGGGCGTAGCCCATCTGCCGCCACGCGGGGTCACCAATCTCGGTACGCAGCTGATTCTTGAACGCTTCATTCGGGTCCAACACCATGCGGCTCTCGTCATCGAGCTGATCCCACACGGAAAATCCCCGGGAAAAGTCGAAGTCGCCGGATTTGGACCAGCCGGAACGCTCTACGCTACGATCAATCAACTGGCTATCGCGGTAGGTGCTGGTGGTTTTGGTGACTGAAACAGAAAGGCTCCAGTTGCCCCACATGCTGTAACCCAGGTATTGAATGGGCCAGATGCGGGTACAATCCGGACGCTCCAGAAACATCGTATGAAAAGTCCCCTTACCGCGAGCTTTATCTACTCGAGCACTCAACAACAGGCCGTCGTCGTACTGTTTTCCGCCCACAAGAACGCGTACTTTACCTTCGGGATCTTCGAATCGAGTTTTATACTTTTTCTTGATGGGGTCCTTGAACATCCTGGGTTTCTTCTGCTTGGAGGAGCCACCGCCACCGCCAAACACGCTACCCAGCAATTTGCCGACCGCGGCACTGGCGACCTTGCCCATCATGTCGCCCATGAAACTGTTGGCGTCACCAAGATCGAGTGGTGCTGCCGCCAACGCGGTACCACAGCGCAAACGAGCGGCCTCCGCCACCTGCCGCTCGATAGCGGAAAGATCCAGTGTCAGCTCCGGCCAATCCATTGGTTCGGAATACTGGAATCCGCCCTTGTCACTGGAGGGGATGAAAGCATCCGCTCGAGCTCCCGCCGAGGAGGAAAACGCGAGGATCGCCGTAGCTAACGCAAATACCCCCATCTTAGATTGAAGGGCTGTCGAGCTCATGAGTCTCTCCCTCTTCGGTGCATACGACCGCATCAGCGGTCATCAACTTAACGGCGGCACAGGCGTCTATCAACCCCGCACCAAACTCGGCATCGCGACCTGCCACTCCGAGATCTACGACCTCTGTCTTCAGGATTGCGCGTAGCTCGGCGCTACTCAACAGGGGAACAAGTTCACGCAGGAGTGCGGCCACGCCGCTTACGTGTGCGGCCGCCATGGAAGTCCCGGATAAAGGCGGATACTGATTGTTGGGTGTCGGACTGACGATATCCACACCCGGAGCTGCCACGTCGATAAATTCGCCAAGATTTGCATCGCGGTAGCGCCTGTTTGCCGAATCGATCGCTGTGACAGCGAGTACGGTGGGAATTGCCGCTGGATAACTCTGTTTTGCCTCGGGACCCCCATTTCCTGCAGCCGCTACAACCAGGCGATTCTGCCCGATCGCCAGTCGAACGTAACGTTCGACCAATTCATCCGGTGGACCGGCCAGGCTCATGTTGATTATGCTCGCGTCCTTCGTCATGGCGAGGTCCAGCGCCGCTACGAGTGTGCTCGTCCAGCATCGCGCAGCAATCCCACCGGCAGTTTTCGGCTGGCAGGCTTTAATTGCCAGGATGTCTGCCTCGGGCGCCACGCCGTATCCACCTTCCCCGTTATCGGCGTTTGCGGCGATGATGCCGGCTATTGCCGTGCCGTGAACGTCCGCGGTCCAACCCTTGCCGGTGACATCGATGAATTCTCTGATTCTGCCTGTGAGTTCCGGATGTTCAACATCGACGCCTGTGTCGATCACCGCCACGAGCTGACCCTTTCCGGTTGCGTCATCGTGAAGCGCAAGTGCGCCGATCATTTCCGGTCCATAAACGAACGAAGCGAACGGGTCGGAATGTACCGGGGTTGCCGTGGTCGTATAAATATAGTCTGGCTGGGCGCTCGCTACTCTAGGGTCGAGTACGAGTGCGGCGATCAAGGCAAAAATATTGTCCGCCGTTGCAAACACAGCGAGCGTTTCGTTAGTGGTCGCGAGTGTTACTTCGCGCACGACGGTAAGGTTGAACGTCGCGGCAATTGCCGCACTGGCACCCGCGTCCACGATTGCCGCTACCTGACCCGGCGCTCTTGCCGGAGCGAGGGAATTGAGCGGGACTGAAACTTCATTACAGCCAACGCCAACAACCAAAGTCCAATCACTGGTATCTGCGGGTAGCTGTTCGGCATCGAAACGGACCGACCCGCTGCCGGTAAATGTGGACTTGAGACTGAACTCGAAAGCGCGCTTTCCTCCAAGTTCGGCATCGGCGGTTTGTACACTTTCATCGGGAGCTTGTTGAGGTGTGGCGTCCAACGTCTTGTCAGAACTCCTGTCACTGATAAATTCCAGATCGAGAACCAGATTCTGTTCACCTGTTCCTGCAGCGTTGAGACCCGCCAGCAGCGGAGTGCGTGCGCAGGAAACCGCCTCGAGATTCGCGTCGTCGGGCACGGGTAACAACTCGGGTGAATTTTTGACGAGGCGGCCTTTGAGCGTCTGCGCGCTGTCAGCGCCGGCAGTAACCTCTCCCTCAAACTGAATGGTCTGGCAAGCGACGGTTTCACAACCATCAACCCCTGGATCTGTGCAGACCCGAGCCTCGAGGTGGCGCCACTCGTCTTCGTTGAGCCGAGTCTCGAGGATCGTGCCTTGCGGGCCGCGTGGGATCAGAGAAAATGTTTCAATACCCTGGTTACGCGCCCAGTCAGCCGCATTGACGCTCGCTTTCAGCAGGATGTTGCGCGCAGGCTCGGGCAGAACAATGTCGAAGGGTGCCTCCCAGTCGCTTTTAGGATCCGCCTGTAACGCCCCGGATGTTACGCAGAACATCAATACCAAAATGTGCCTGTTATTCACCGGGTGCTCCTCCGTAGGTCGGAGGCTCTGGCAACGCCAGCACCATCCTCGATTCCCGGATCTCACCGTTAGCATGTTCAACCACCACCCGGACCTGCCAGGATCTAGCGCCGCCCGTCATCAGGATGAGCGTTTCGAGATTCATTTCGGCAAGCTGACCGTTCAATACTGGCTGGGTCAGCGCGCTGCCAAAACGCTGCCAAGCTGCGTCAGCCTGCAATGGTTGCTCGGATTGAACCTGATCTGCGTTGCTCCAGGGAATGACTTCTGTATGAGCCGAGGCAAAATTATCCGCGTTTGCCGTGCCTATGATCTTCAACAAAACCTGCTCATCGAGCAGTTGCAGATCTACCTTGGAAATCTGTGCCTCAATGAAAACCTCCGGGTCTGCACCCAGTGCCCTGATGAGATCCACTCGACCGTACCCGGAACGTTGATCCACACCTGGCACGCCTACGTCGATGGCATTGTGTACGAGCATTCGCCGAACCTGTCTGGTGGTCAGCTCCGGGCGCAACGTCATCAAACGCGACGCAATGCCGGTCACGATTGCCGCGGCGAAGGAAGTACCACTTGCCCGATAGTAGTTTTCATCATCGCCGACAACGGCCGAGCCTTCGGGATAATCAGGTGGATCGGACAGCGCAATAAAGTCCGTATCCCGCGCCCTGAGCGACAAGACGTCCACTCCTGGGGCCAGCAACTCCACCTCCGCACCGAAATTGGAAAACCCGGCCCGATCGCCTGAGATGTCGCTCGCGCCGACGACAAGTACATTCGGAAGGCTTGGATAGCCGAAACTCGACGCCTTGAACCCTTTGTTACCGGCACTCACAACGATGAGCACGTCGTTGTCGGCCGCGTATTGTGACGCCAGACGTTCAGCCTGAGTGACCACCTCACCGCCGAGGCTCAAGTTGATGATTCGCGCACCGTTGTCCACCGCATAATAGATGGCTCCGGCAACCGCCGAGCTGCGCGCCTGACCGACAAAGTTACCCACCTTGAGCGGCATCACCACCGCATCGGGATTGATCGCGGAGATGCCGAGCCCGTTATCGGTGCACGCCGTGATGATCCCTATGATGTGAGTGCCGTGACCACTGCGATCCCAGGGGTTATTGGAATTATCGACAAAGTTCCAACCGATCAGATCATCCACGAAGCCGTTGTCATCGTCGTCACGGCCGTTGCGTTTCTCGTTCGGGTTGCGCCATAGATGGTCCGCGCCGAAGTCCGGGTGCAGATAGTCCACACCGGTATCGATGACCGCAACAATTACCGGAGCCACCTCCGCAACCGTATCAGAGGTTACTACTGGTTTGATTGCGGGAGGATTGAGAAAAACCAGCGCCGGACCATCCGGTGTATCCACTAATACCGGACCTGCCGGCTGGGGTTCATCAATGGGTTCGACACTCACAGGGTCTACAACTCGTCGGGCCTCCCGCCGGCCATGCCCGAAGGACAACGCCACGTCGGTGTATACGCGCAGGTCTCGAAGCGCCCACTGATCGGCGAAGTCCTGCTCCCACGAACCTTCCGTGTGGTAGAAGGGGTCGTCTGGAAACGACCGTCGCGGCACGGTCTCAACATCGGGGCTAGCCTGATCGTCCACGACGCCGCTCGAATCTACCTGATCTTCTATCGCAAGCTCCGTTGCGACTGCGTCCGTTCCCGCGGTTTCGCCCTCCTCGGCCAAACCATCCATCGCCCAGACAAGACCGAAGTTAAGTGCAGCCACTAAAACCCATCTCATGGAGCCGGTCCGGTATCGAGCGATGCTTGCGGAACCGGTTGCAGGAATGCGCTGAGCCCACTTGCACGGATCCTGGCAACGGCTGCGGCTTCATCCACATTGTCATCGATATCGATGACGTAGAACCCGATCGAGCTGGGCCCGCCTATGATGGTGGCGTTGGACTCCAACAACAGCGTGCGGATCTGTAGTTCACTCACCCCGGGCGCAAAACCCAGGGTGTAGTCACCCCTTTGTTCGGTAGCAACCACATCATGTAGCGGTTGCTCAGGCGTTTGGCCTGAGTTGAGCGCCACGACCAATCCCAATACCAGCGCAAACTGCGCGCCGATGGCGATTCTTGCGAGAGGCGGCGTCATGCTCCACTGCAATCGTTCGACAAGACCCTGGAACAAAGCCCTGAACCGCCCGGGCACTTCGCCGACGATAATCTCCCCCTCGTCCCGGGCCTCGATCGCATCGATCTGTTTCAGGGCAGCGGTGAGGATCTCGGGGTCGTACGCCGGTTCCTCGGCTCCGTGCTCCATAACCGCCTCGTTGAGAAACCCGAGTTCAGCAAGTTCCACCGCACATTGCTCACAATCGGCCACATGGGTTTCCACCGCCATGGTTTCTGTCGCTTCCAGGGTACCGGCTGCGAACCAGGGCAACAGCGCTTCGACTTCACGATGGTTCATATCGCCACCCCTTCCGCACCATAGGAGCCTGCATCGAGGCCAAGACCCGACAAGATACCGTGCAGTTGTTTCCGGGCATGGAACATTCGGGTTTTAACCGTATTTTCCGGACAGCCGACGATTGCCGCAATCTCCTGGTATGAGCAGCCCTGAAAAAAAGTGAGTTCAATGACGTCGCGGTGATCGGCAGACAACCGGCCAAGCGCCTGGCGTAACTTCTGCTTCAGATCCTCGCGTTCACCGGCAACGCTATCGCGTTCCGCGCTTAACCCCGGGTCGACGATCTCGGGTGCCGAGTCGACGTCTACCGTGTCGAACTTCTTACCTCGTACCGCATTCAGCGCTAAATGCCGGGTTATGCCGAGGATCCAGGTAGAGACCTTCGATCGACCTTCGAACTTTGCGGCGTTTTTCCATACTTCAATCATCACGTCGTTGGTTACCTCCTCCGCCTTGGGAACATCGTGGATCAGACGGTGCGCATAGCGAAAAACCCGCTCACCATAGCTGGTAAACAGGGTTTCAAATGCCTGCTTATCGCCGGTCGCAATGCGGGCAACCAGGTCGATATCAGCATCGCGGGCGGGATCGGTGTCTACCATGCAGCGCTACCTGATGTTCCTCATACGGATTGCTAAATCAATGCATCCAACGGTTGAGTAACCACTCAGGGAAAAACGGTTCAATCACTCACAGCCCAAAGGCCGTATCTGCTGGCAACGAACATCCCACGGCAATTGCCATCCTGCAAAAGTGTTACGGATGAACTGTGCCATTTCCCCCTATCGAGACCATTAAACGCCCGCCTTAGACCCGTTTCAACAGCGAAAAAGCGCCAATAAACCAGATATTCAGGTCCTCAAAACACTTAGTGCTGCTGTTCGCAAGCCCTATCCGCGGTTCACACACTCGTTTTGAACCTATCTGGCAAAGACCGTTACCCAAACGGTGAGAGCACATGATTTTTACCAAATTCAACAACTCTCAACGAAAGCTTGAGAGAGGAGACAACATCATGACGACCGTAAGAGAGAGACTCATAGCGATGTCCGAGACAGACTCCGAGCGGAAGCTCTTGTCTTTGTGGATGGACGACACCCACAACGAGAATTGCGCACGACAATACGCCTGGCAGGAAGTGGATCGCCGATTGGCCAGAGGTGAGGCTCGTTACAGCTGGTAGCGATCAACCATTAACCCGGTAAAGCGATGTCGATGTCAGACACCGCTTTACCAAAATAATGCGTCCATAGCCGCAGCAGAACTCTGGTGAACCAGAAGCTTTATTTTCGCCGAATTGAACCTGTTGCGCGCCTGCTGTGACCCACTCGAGACTGCAACCAATGTGGAGATAGTTATGCCCTTGACCCTATTTACCGCCGTGAGTTTCCGTATGACCGCGGCCTTCGTTCTGGCCGCAACCGCGACCGCAACCGCCTCGGCTCAACAGGCTTACGATACCGGTAGCCGATATGAATTCAGCCGCGATATCGAGGCGCTTCCGACCAGTCCGCGGAGTTTCGACTACAACCTCAGCCTACGACCCGAAGAGCGAACTGAGCGCTTTGACCCGCCTTACGGCTGGCTACAAGGCAACCACGAATACGCCGAAGGTGGTCGGGATTCAATCCCGAATACGAACGGCTCGGATCTCGGCTTCGAGGCACGGTACTCCTACGGCGACTATAGCGACCGACTGGAACTGTCGCTGCGTTACGACTGGTCCAGTCTGGAAGACGAGCCCGCTCCCGCACAAGACGCCGGTTCTCCGAGTGATGGTCTGGGACTCGGCTGGGACGTACTGCCTAGCGGCGGACTCTTCGGCGCATGGTCGGTTGATCAGGAAGAACACCAATTCACCATGGAACCCTTCGCAGGTGATGACGGTTTCTTACCGCCCGGTCTTTCCTATCTGATCGAAGAAGACAGTTCGGATGTCTACATCGAGCCGCCCAGCATTCAATTCGATGATGATCCGGCGGATCAAAACGACTCCGACTCGGGCCCGAACTTCGACGTCGAGTATTCGTTTGGAGACCCATTCCAGCTTCGGCTGCGTTATGAAGACCAGCCCCATACGCGTGATTCAGAGGACGACGATCTGGACGGGTTCGAGGGAGAGCTCACGATAAGACCGTATTTCGGCGAAGCCGCCTCGGTTCGCATCGACCCACCGACCCTGGACCTCAGCGCTGATCCAGCAGGTCCGGAGGTGGAATCCGTCATCCCGGAACTTGCCGCACCTGGTTACTACGATTCGTCTACTTCCGGATCGGACACTGGCGGTGGGAATCAACAGCCGCAACCTGAATACCAGCCGCTCCCGCCGCCACGACCGGCCTGGAAGGTTGAGTCTGATCACCGCGTTGCCGTGACACGCCGTTGGATCGAGGACAGCCTGCGTAACGAGTTTTACGATGTGCGAATCGCCCACGCCGAGGGAACTGGTAGCCTGGAAGCCGTTGAGGAAGCCTACAGGGAACTGCAACGACGATACCACTAAACGCCGATATTCCAGCCACGGCCCAGCTTTCGAGCTGGTCCGTTGACTGGGATTCGCGTAAGACATCCCCCACAGGTTGTAAGCCCATGAAAGTGTGTGGCGAAGTCACAAAGTCACGACTTTACCTGGGACGTGCCGGGACCTAACTGGCGCCAGTCGCGGAGAGCTCCATCGATGCATCCGCCCCTGCTTTAGCTGCGTCACGCATGCGCACCAATTCCTCCCAACCCAGATAGCTGGTCAACCCGTCTTCATCGTAGAACAGCACCGGCCCCTCACACACGAACAGATACTCGGTGTCTTCGAGTGCCTCGGTTGCGCCATGGAGGACTCCGTTCGGCTCGTAGTCGTAGTCACCGGCATTCAGCACACCGTCGCGCACCCCCAATTTTCCTTTGAGTATGTATGTGTGTGCATCAGACAGATGCTTGTGCGGGGCGGCGATATAGCCCTTCTTCCAGCGAAACAGCGCCACCCAACGGCCAGTTTCCGGACCTGTCCACAAGACCTTCATCCACGCCTTGCCTGGCTCTGTTTCTATCCAGGGTTCATCAGCACGAACGATGATGTCCGCTAATTGATCATTGATGGGTTCCAGGTTCTGCAGCGCCATGTTTCTTCCCCTATTCGTTTCTCCAGATTTGCAAGTATATGAGTTTCCGGGCAAGGGCGTGTGTTAGCCAATTAGTAGGACGAAGCTGGATGTAGTTGGACCGAATAGACACAAAAAACCCCATTTTTACTGGGGTTTAAAGACATCCTTGGGTCTTGTTGTACGTTTACTTGGTGGAGGCGGCGGGAGTCGAACCCGCGTCCGTTGGCACTCGGCTATTGGCTCTACATGCTTAGCTTCGTCTATTAATTTTGCCCGTGAACGACCCGACGATCAGGGTGTTCTGGGCGATCCCGATTGGTTTTAACGTTTTGGCCCCGGGCGAGACCTCCGCGCGATCCTGCGAACATTGCCACCGAGTTCTCATCACAGGCCCTGATCATCGGTGTAAGCGGGTTTTAGGCCGCTAGTGCGTAGTTTTCGTCGTTGGCAACTATATAAAGTTACAGCGATTGTTTTACGAGAGTCACTACCCTCTCGGCATGCACCGCAAGCTCCGCTACCCACGTCGAAGCCAAGTCGCCCCCATGTGGACTGCAAAAGCAGCGTTAACGTCCCTCAAGCCAAGGGAACCGTGAAGTTTATCACGTTTACAGCAGTCTAATTCCCACGGATTCCGTGCAACGCGCCTCATTCCGGCATAATAATCAGACCCGAAAAGGAGACGTTGAGTTCCCGATGACCCGTTGGCTGCGTCAGATCACGTACCTCTCACTCTTGATGACGGCAAGCTCGTTCGCCTCGACAATAGATTCCCATAAGAATGTAGAGCGGTCCGTCAGCCTCATCGAGCAGGGGCGCTTCGCACTTGCGCGCACCTATCTAGCACCGGCGTTAATCGACCACCGATTGAGTGCAGCCGAACGTGCCCGCGCCTACTACCTGCGTGGCTACTCGTTTTACGCGGAGGATCTGTTCGTTTCGGCTCGCAAAGATTACCACCGTGCGCTCGAGTTCAACCCCGATAATCCGAGCGCCATTACTGCACTCGCTGGACTGCATTTTTACGGACAAGGGGTCACCCGGGATCGAACTGTCGCCTATCAACTGTTCTTGAAAGCCGCGCGTCTCGGTCACGTTTCGGCCCAGTTCCATGTGGGTTACGCGTTCCTTAGGGGTTATGGCACAGAGAAAAACGTGGAGGAGGCTCGCACCTGGCTTTCCCAGGCGAGCGAAAGCGGGCACACGTCGGCAATGACCCATCTGGCCAAAAGTTACCGGCAAGGCGTTGCAGAGACGCCCGAGCCGGATACTGCAAAAGTCTGGTATGAGAAGGCCTATGCCACCGGGGCAGTCGATGCGCTGGTCGCGCTTGCCTATATGTACCAGAACGGCGAGTTCGGTGAGGCAGACCTGGCAAAGTCCATAGAACTGTTCACACAAGCCGCTGAGGCAGGATCGGGTGCGGGTCTGGTGAGCCTGGGTCACTCCTATCTCACCGGCACCGGAGTCAACCAGAGTTACCAACGCGCCCTGGAGCTTTTTCAGCAGGCGGCAGCCGAGGACACACCTGCCAGTTTCATGAGCCTCGGGCACATGTCCGAAGTGGGTCTCGGGATGCCGAAAAACCTCGAAGTCGCCAAACACTGGTACCGGCGTGGGGCCGAAACCGGCCTGTCCGCTGCCCAGTTGCGACTCGCCTACCTGCTACTCGCCGATGGCAACGCGGAATCCCAGACCGAGGCGCTCAACTGGTTTGGAAAAGCGGTCGCACAGGATCATCCTCAGGCACACAACGACTATGCCTGGCTGCTGGCCACCAGCCACTCGGAAGAGCTTCGCAACGGCCCGTTGTCGCTTGAACATGCGTTACGCGCGGTGGAAAAAAATCGTACCGCCGCCTACCTCGATACGCTGGCGGCGGCCCATGCGGAATTGGGTCAGTTTGCCGAGGCGATCCAATTCCAGGAGCAGGCGCTATCCTTAGTATCGGAACAACAGATCGAGCTTGCGCAGGAGCTTCGGAAGCATCTCGATACCTACCTGGAAGCGAAACCCTGGCGGGAATGAAGGGTTTCGGGAAAAAAAGCGCCCGTTTATCAAGTATTAGGACCACAAACTTAAAGTGAGTATCCAACAGCAGCGCACAAAGAAGATTTACCAGGTGATTCTCGAGATCACCGGTAACGGCGATATTACCTTCCAACCGGGAGATGTGGGTGCGAAGCTGCGGGCGGCAGATCAGCCTCTGGAAGCCTGGGAAATTCGCGGTGAATTCAGCACGCTCGAACGTGAGGGACTCATTACCTGCAATGAACAAAGCGGTGCCTGGGGCCTGGTCCAGGACACCGCGAAAAGACGAGCTAGCTGTTAAAACCCAGCAGCGCTTTGGTTTCCAGGTATTCCTCGATACCAAACTCGCCCAGTTCTCGCCCGTTACCCGACTGCTTGTAGCCACCGAACGGGGCGTTGATATCAAAGCCGGCATCGTTGATCTGCACCTGGCCGGTCCGCATTTGCCTCGCAACCCGGATCGCGCGATCCTTGTCCCCTGACCACACGCAACCGGCGAGTCCGTATATCGAATCGTTGGCGATTGCGATGGCTTCTTCTTCGTCATCGTAGGGAATGATCGACAGCACCGGGCCAAAAATCTCTTCTCGAGCGATGGTCATGTCGTTGGTGACATCCGCGAATACGGTCGGTTGTACGAAGTAACCCTTCTCGAGGCCTTCCGGACGATCCGCGCCTCCCGTTACCAACGTCGCACCTTCCTCTATGCCTTTTCTGATCAGGTCTTTCACCTTCTCAAACTGTGCAGCATGGACAATGGGGCCATGAGTGGTGCCATCAGCCATCGGGTCGTTGAAATTCAGCGATTCAGCCGTTTGCTTGGCGATGGCTACGGCTTCTTCCTGGCGTTCACGCGGCACGAGCATTCTTGTCGGCGCGGAACAGGTTTGACCCGAGTTCAAGTAACAACCCTGTAACCCGGCGGCAACCGCCGTCGGGAAATCGGCGTCGTCGAGAATAATGTTCGGCGACTTGCCGCCGAGCTCCTGGGTGACTCGTTTAACTGTCTGGGCGGCAAGTTCCGCTACGCGCTTACCGGCACGGGTAGAACCGGTAAACGAGATCATGTCGACGTCGGGGTGAGCCGCGAGGGCTTCGCCGACGATGGGACCGAGACCGTTGACGAGGTTGAATACCCCGGCGGGCACTTCGGCTTGTTCAAACACCTCACACAGCATGAACGCGCACAGCGGTGCCATTTCCGTGGGCTTCACAACCATGGTGCAGCCCGCGGCCAATGCAGGGGCCACCTTGGCGACTATCTGGTGCAACGGAAAGTTCCAGGGGGTAATAAAGCCGCATACGCCGATCGGCTCTCTCACGATCTGAGTTTTACCCTGCGCGTAGTCGAACTTGAATTCGCGGGCGATGCGCGCGTAGTTGCCAAAGTTAGCCATCGGCATGCCGACTTGTATGGCGGTTGCCATCGGTAGCGGCATGCCCATCTCTTCACAAATCGTGTTGGCAAACTCGCCCATGCGGCCTTGCATGATTTCGCCGATCTTGTCGAGGTATTGGGCACGGTCTTCGGGTGTGAGCGCCGACCAGCTTGGAAACGCGGCTTTTGCAGCCGCGACGGCGGCGTCGATGTCAGCGGCGGCACCCATCGGCACAACACCGCACACCTCTTCGGTCGCTGGATTAATGACGTCCAATGTTTCGTTGCCGGCGGGCGCTACCCACTGGCCATTGATGTAGAACTTGTCGTAAGTTTTCATGCGTTCGTACTCTCTCTAGTGTCCCCCGGGTCGCGGGTGTCGATTAATGAATCTAAGGGTTGATGGAAATCAGGGCCGGTAAGTTTAAAGACCCTGTCGGGGAACGCAATGTTCTGACCCCGCTAACTCCGAAGCAGGAAGGGGCCGCGGTGTCGCAGACAAAAGGGGAGAACCCTTCGACGAATCGGCTGGAAAATCTCGTCAGGGCTCAGATTGAAGCGCTGCATCAGCTCTTTGCGCACCGCCTGATAAACCTCTGGATCCTCCGTGCGCAACACTTCCAGCTCCTTGTTGAGTTCATCATCCAGAGCTTGATAGACCACCACTTCTACGCGCCGATTACGCGCACGACCGGCGGCAGTGGTGTGGGAGACGCGGGGCTTGGTTGCCGCATAACCCGTCACGGTAAAACGGCTTTCATCGATGGCGCCATCAGCGAACAATCCGTGTGCGACGCTCACCGCGCGTGCACTGGACAACGCCCAGTTGGAGCGAAACCGTGTTGTTGAAATGGGCCGATTGTCGGTATGACCTGCCACGAGGATTCTGCCGTCACTTGCCTTCAGTACATCCTGGATAATGCGTAACACCGGCTTGAAGTTGGGTGACAGCGTAGCCGAGCCCGATTCGAAGCTGCCATGTTCCTTCACCCGTACGATGATGCGTCGCCCTTCGGTTTCCACCTCGATGACGCCGGATTTCCTTGGATAACGCCGTTGCGAGCTAAATCGCACTCTCTTCGGTCTCACCCACCAGATCGCGGATCTTGTCCACCACCAGAAGTTTCTGTGCGTCCCCGCTTTCACCAATGTTGCCGGATCCCATATCCTGACAGGCAACCTCGAGGCTGTTTTTCGACAAGTCGGTCGTCTTCTGCCAGATCTGGTTCAACGGCGTGGGCTCGGGTTTTCCCGGTGAGAACTCTTGAGCGATGATGCTCGTTCCTTTGGGCGGATCGTTGGCTGTGAATTTCTGCTGTACGCCAAAAGCCTGGTTCATGGAACCGGCAAGTCGTTTGAACTTCAATACGTCCATCTCCGAGAACGAGAGCAACAGAACGAAAAAACACATGAGCAGCGACATCAGGTCTGCAAACGTCATGACCCAAGCGGGCAAACCCGAGTCCTCTTCGCCCCCCTGCACCTGCGCGTCGTCCACCGGTTACTCCTCCTCGGCGCGCTTGGACTCTGGAAGACAGGCTTTCAGCATGGAATCGATGATCCGAGGATTCTGGCCACCCTGAATCGCCATGAGCGCGTCGACTATCATCGATCAGCAGCGACGGTAGGTTGACGAACATACCCGCCGTCCCACCCATCAGCATGGCCGCGATGACGATGCCAAACGAACCTATTAAACCCACCAGGGTTGCGAGATCCATAATTCCTCAATGTTCGGTTACCTTGAAAGTCTAGACGTTAATTGTGCATTTCACCTTGCGATGGCTGGCAGGCGCGGTTACCTTGGCGCGATGACAAAAAACACCAAAAAGCCGTCAGAAGCCGCGCCAGAAGCGGGTCTCGCGTTCGAAGCGGCACTCGATGAACTCGAAGCCCTCGTTCACAAGATGGAAAGTGGGGAACTATCGCTGGAAGATTCCCTCGCTGCTTTCGAGCGCGGAGTGAAACTCACCCGTCACTGTCAGGCGGCGCTGAAGTCCGCAGAACTCAAGGTGAAAGTGCTGACCGAGAACGCCGGAAGCGATCTAGAAGCGCTCGAATTAGACGACATCGCCGAGCTGGATGACGACTGACCTTCGTACCCTCCGGGAGACTATCGAGGATGCATTGCGTCATTACCAACCGGAGCAATCCGCCACCTCCCAGCCGCTGATCGATGCAATGCGTTACGCGAGCCTGAGCGGCGGCAAGCGAATTCGACCCATGTTGGTCTGCGCGACCTGTACCGGACTTGGCGGATCCCTCGCTGATGCGTTGGCTCCGGCCTGCGCAATCGAATACATACATGCGTATTCCCTCATACACGACGACCTGCCTTCCATGGACGACGACGAGCTTCGCCACGGACTGCCAAGCACCCACGTCAAATTCGGCGAAGCAACCGCGATACTCGCGGGTGACGGATTGCACTCACTCGCTTTTGAAACGCTCGCCAATGCGCCCAACATCGCGCCCGCACTGAGGCTGCGAGCCGTACAGTTGTTAAGCCGCGCGATTGGCTGGGAGGGTATGGTTGGCGGTCAAAGCTTTGATCTCGAGGCAACGGGGAAAAGCCTGAGCTTGAGCGAGCTGCAAACCCTGCATGCGGCAAAAACCGGCGCCCTCATCAAGGTCGCGGTGCAAATCGGCGCGGTGTTGGCCGGGGTGGAACAAAGCAAACCCGAAACCTTTGTCTTGCTGAGTGAATTCGCCGACCGGCTGGGCCTCGCCTTTCAGATCATAGACGACGTGCTGGACGTCACCCAAAGCACCGAAGTACTCGGCAAGCCCGCCGGATCCGATGCCGATGCCGGCAAAAGTACTTTCCCGGCGCTGCTGGGCCTGGAACCCGCACAGGAAATGGCAGAGGCACTGCTGGCCGAGGCCCTGCCAATGCTCTCCCGCATCGGGCTGCAAAACGATGAATTAGCGGAGCTGGCGCAACTGGCTATCGATCGCGAGTTCTAATCTCGATCGACACGTCAAGCCTCACGGCATCGCCGTTACCGGCCTAGGGGCGATAAATGGAAACGCAGGGCGTTTCAACACCAAACCAGGGCAGATCTGCGCTCCGGAAAGCCGTTGTCGAATTAGCGAACGATCTTGAGAACGTCGAATAGCCGTCCGGGATTCAATATTTCTGGGTGAGCGTCAAAACGCCGCCCACCTCCTGCATGCCTACCTGGCGTAGGAAAGACATGCCCAACAGGATATCGACGGGGTGAGTGCCTTCAATGACGGCCGCCTGGACGTTATAAACGGTAATGTTGCCCACCGTCACTTCATCGAGAATCATGAAGTATGAGTCCACCGTGCCCTGGGCGGTTTGCACGAGACCTTTCTTTCCGCGTTCGTAAAGCAGACCCAATCCTCTAGCGTCTTCAGAACTCAGTGCGACAACGGACGCACCGGTGTCGATCAAAAAATCGGCGAAGTTGCTGTTGATGGATCCTCTGATCCGATACTGGCCATATCGGTCCGGCGCAATGGATATCTGCGCCTTTTCGGGCGTTTTGAAACCTCCACCCACCCGGGTACTGAGTGAGAGGTGATAGTCCTGACCGCGATAACGTACATGGGCTTTTTCTGCATCGGCAGATATCAGGATCACTCCCTGGGGCGAGGTCTCACCCACCTTGATCAGTGCTTCGCCACCGGCAACGCGGACAACGGCTCGATTTTTGAATAACCCCACGACTTCGACCGGGGCAACCGAGCACGCGAAATTCGCCGCTAGAAGCGTAAGCAGTGTGAGTGCGACTACGAGGAATCCTTTCATGACAATCGCCTGTGCAGGAGCATCGTCAGTCTATCGTGACTCGGCTCAAAGCACTTGAACAGTCGCAAAAACTGAGAGCTGCAACACCATAGCGACGAGAACTCCAGCAATGAGATCGTCGAGCATCACGCCAAACCCGCCGGGCACGCGCCGATCGGCGAGACCGATAGGCCAGGGTTTGGCAATATCGAGCACACGGAACAGTAACAAACCCAACAAAGCGAGCATCGCGCTCTGATCGATACCGAGCAGTGCTACCCAGATCCCGACAATCTCGTCGATGACGATAGCCGGATCATCATGGCACTCAAAGCGACGCGTAACCCGCTCGATGAACCACCAACCCAGAGCAAAAGTCGCGGCTGTTATCCCAAGTTGCACCCACCAGTCCAACGGCGCCAATAGCCACCACCAGATAAGCAACCCGAGCACGCTGCCCCAGGTACCCGGCGCCTTCGGTAAAAAGCCGCTGCCAACACCGCAGACCAGCAACACTTCCGGGTTTTTTCCATCCCTCCAGCCAAGTGCGCTCATCGCTGAAAGTGGCGGTATCCGGCGCCGCTCGCGGGCTCTCCATCCAGCTCTATGCCGGGTTCTGCGCGCACCGACCCAATCCGGGTCGCCTCGACGCCGAGTGGTGGCAGGTGATCGGCAAGCTCGGCTGGCACCGTAAAGCAGAGTTCATAGTCATCGCCGCCATTGAGTGCCTGGTCGAGATCCGCACCCTCGGCTACGGGCACATCGTTTGAGTCGAGTTGCGCGCCGACACCGCTGGCAACACAAATATGTGCGAGGTCCTGCAGTAGACCGTCGGAGATATCGATGACACTGCTCGCAATATCACGAAGCGCCATACCGGCCTGCAAACGGGCTTGTGGCATGAAATAGCGCAGCGCGGAGCCACTCAGATCTTCCACACTCTGGAAATCGGCCAGGCCGCCATCGCACACAGCCGCCGCCGCCCCACCGAGTGAACCGGTAACAAACACAACATCACCTGGTTTGGCTTTGCTGCGCGTCAGCGCCCGGCCGCACGGGAGGTAACCGTGCACGCTAAC
>JACZXA010000130.1 GCA_022571865.1 Pseudomonadota bacterium | reverse complement strand
CAGCCGTTACATGCCATCATCGATACGACACCCGCCTGGACTCCCGTCGTCGAGGCGATGGCAAACCTCCTGCCTGGCGGGCGTCTGGTGATCAACGCGATTCGTAAGGAAGAACTCGACAAGTCGGTTCTCACCCGGCTCAGCTTTCATGAACACTTGTGGATGGAACGCGAGATCAAATCGGTTGCCAACATCACCCACTTTGATATTGCCGAATTCCTGCCTATAGCTGCTCGAATACCGATTCGCTCGGAGGTCCAGACCTATCCACTTCTGGAAGCCAATGCCGCCCTGGTCAGTCTGAAGCGAGAATCAGTGCGTGGAGCGAAGGTGCTGGTAATTTGATCCGCTCGCAGTTTCTTCGGTAGCCCATCCATCGGGTTGTGCCGCTGGGCTGTACCGCGTTGCCACAGAACTTTTTCGTTCAACAGGCTCCGGCAGCCTACCGAATTCGTGTTACCGCAACTCGGGTGCCGGGTACCCGTTTGATTAAAGAGGCTGGTTGATCACGAGGATCAAGTTGGTCACCATGGGGGCCTGACCACAAAAGACAGGATGGACGGGATGCGCATTGGTTTCACTGGATCGCTTCTGTTTGCTTGCACGATTGCAATCAGCGCCAACGTTGCGGCGGATGCTAGCGTCTTCGAACTTCGAACCTATACGACTTTCGAGGGGAAGCTCGACAACCTGCACGCCCGGTTTCGCGATCACACGATGGCGCTGTTCGAGAAACACGGGATGCAGAACGTTGCGTACTGGACGCCGACGGATAAACCGAACACGTTGGTGTATCTCATCTCACACGAGAGCGAAGACGCGATCAAGCCTGCCTGGAAAGCATTCGGCGAAGATCCTGCGTGGCGCAAGGTTTACGCCGACTCCATTGCAGATGGACGGTTGGTCGCCAACATCGAGAACCAGTTTCTCTCGGCAACCGAGTACTCTCCCGCACAAAGTTCGAAGGACATTTCGGGGACCGGGTCAGCGCGTCTGTATGAGCTGAGAACCTACACCACCAACCCAGGCAAGTTGCCGAGTCTCCACGCACGTTTCAGCGACCACACGATCGATCTTTTCGGTCGCCACGGCATTGAGAGCATCGTGTATACCACGCCGGTGGGAGAGGATGCTCCGGCTGACACGCTCGTCTACTTGATTTCCCACGCCAACGATGAAGCCGCGAAAGCCTCCTGGCAGGCGTTCATCAAAGATCCGGACTGGGGGAAGGTCTACGTTGAATCGCAAAGCGACGGACCGCTTGTGGTCCAGGGCGGTATCGTTAATCTGTTTCTAGAGCCAACGGACTATTCGCCGCTTCAGTAACATAACAAGGGATACAACGAGGAATCAACGGGAGTCTCTGATTCCTCGACGGTCTTTTACAAGAACAACTATAACCGTATAAGCCCTGGACGAGTACGTGACAGATATTCTAGCTAGCTTGAGCGCATTCATTGCCGAAAGTTCGGTGCGCGAACTTGTTATTTATCTGCTTCGAAATGTGCCTGGATTTCCGCCCATCATCCAGACCGTGCACCTATTGGCAATCGCTGCGGTGATGGGCTCCATCGTTTTCATCAATCTGAAGATTCTCGGCGTGGCCGTGCCCAGTCAGCGGTTGAGCGAAATGATCCAACGATTGCTGCCGTGGACCTGGTGGGCGTTGTTATTGTTAGCCATCTCGGGGGTAGTGTTCATCATCGCCCGGCCGGATAAGTACTTTTTCAATCCGGTATTCGGAATAAAGTTCGCACTGCTGACACCGGCGGTCTTGTTTGCCTGGATCATCCATCGAAAGAACTCGTCGGAGCCGGGATATTGGGAAGTGTCGGTGTTGCGCAGAGTTTCGGCTCGGGCTATTGCCGCAGTTTCGATGATCCTCTGGCTGGGTGTGATGATGGCGGGACGCTGGATCGCCTATTACGACTACCTGTTCTGGCCGGACTAATGATGCCACTCGATGAGTTCTGGGATTGGCTGCAGAACACCGACCTTGCGTTTGCGATCGGGGCAACCTGGTGGTTTCCGTTGCTCGAATCGATCCACGTCATTGCGCTTGCGCTGGTGGTGGGTTCGATCGTCATGGTGGATTTGCGTCTGATTGGGGTAACGGCCCGCTCCTATGCGCTCACTCGAATTTCTCGTGAACTGGTCCCGTGGGCCTGGGTTGGTTTTGTCGTTGCCACCATTACCGGAACGGGTATGTTTATCTCCCGGCCCGGCGCTTATGCGGCTAACCCGGCCTTCCAGACGAAACTCGTGTTACTCGCATTGGCGGGTCTCAATGTAGTAGCGTTCCACACCAGAGTGATGCGCGGAGTCGAACAGTGGGATACAGACGCCCTAACTCCTGCCAGCGCCAAGCTTGCAGGTTTGATTTCGCTCATCCTGTGGATAGGGGTTGTATTAGCCGGTCGCTGGACCGGTCATCTGAATTAGCAAGGGGTATCCGATTACGTGATCAAAGAGGAATTCGAACCGGTGCAGATCGTGGATGTGAACCAACTCAGAACCAACGAAGACGGTTGGGCTCTGCATCGGCTGCTTTACGACGACGGAAATCTGGATCGGCCGCAAGGCTGGGCCGGGCCTGCTACCGAGACGCTTGTCCAATCGGCGATTCGAGCTATCCAGCGACGACAAAAAGAACTTCGGGCGACGAACCAGACTGCCGAAATCAGGGTTGTCGATTATGGAACCGGAACCGGCATGGCCGCCTACGAGCTGATCAAATCGTTGGATGACAGCGGAGTGCTGGCGAGCGTGCGACAACAGGGAATTCGCTTCGAACTCAACCTGCTCGATCTGCCCGGTCGTTGGTTCGACTTTTCGAAAGAACTGCTGGGACATCTCGATTTCGTCAAGTTCCACGACTCGTTCGATGCTGTGGCTAAGAAATTCATCCCCTTGCCAAAGCTCCTCGGTGTGGGAGGTGTGGATGTGGTGATGGCAAGCATGGTATTTCACTTGATCCAGCCGCCCGGTTTGATGCGAGCCGTGCGCGGAATCGCTCAAGTACTCAAACCCGATGGTGAACTGTTCTGGAGTGCGCCCGACATCGGCCCCGCGCTGGACCATTCGATTCTGTTTCATGACCCCAATCGCATGGCGCGTCAGGAAGCGTTGAGATGTTTCGATGAACCCTCGTACCTCGCGGATCTGCTCGGCCAACTGTCCAAAGAGGAAGCTTCACAGTTTGTCGGCCTGCCCGCGGCCGTCGCCAACGCGAAACAGTCATTGAGTACCGAGGCTCGCCTGGCGGCGGAAACCAGCGCCGGCCAACAGGTGCTGGAAGTGTCGAACTCCCGGGAAATACTGACCAAAGTTCTGGGGCATGCATTCGACGGTGAGGTGCGTTCCCGGGTGATCGAAATGATGCCGGGGGATTCACTCAATGCGCTGCGAATCCCTTCGAACCAACGGATTTTTGAAGAGATTGCAGACATGAAGGTACGTGCTTCGCTGCTGGATCTTGTGATGGAATTTGTCGTACTGCCGAAAATTGTCAGCGGACATGCAGGGACCTCTGCAGGCTACGGCATTACCTGGAGTTTCGGTTCGCACACACCAAAACTCAAGGCGGGGTAGTTGGCCGCTTATCGCTCGAGTGATGCGGTTTGATGACCGCGGATCTGTTCACCTATTACCTGAAACAGGACTTCGTGCCCTCGTGGTGACAGATGCATCGGATCGTAAGGGAGAAAAAGGTCTTTCGAGAATTTTTCCGCGCGAAACCGGGGTAACAAGTCAACAAAATCGATTCCGTTACGCATGAAAAAAGCGGTAATGTTTTTCTGTGGTAGCGACGACTCGCTTAGGCCCATCTGACCCGCAAAGGGCATGACGAATACGGCGAACGGGATTTCGGCGGTGCCGTAGCGTTTGGCGATGCGATCAATCGGGTCGAGGATCTGGGCCAGAGATTCTTCTGACAGCTTGTTATAATATGCCAATTCGCTTTGCCAGTACCGTGTTTGCGGATCTGTCAACAAACCACGTACCCAGACGTATAAGCTCGATCGAGCTCGAAGATAGCCGTTCAGTGAATCAACGAGTGGCATTTCTTTGAGGGATTGCACGTCGATACCCGCGCTTAAGGCGACGGGTTGGTCAGCGATCGCTCGAGTCACCGTCGTTCTGATTTCGGACGCACTTACTACGGATACGTCGTTGAGACAGAAGATCATCAACGCCTGCTTGATCGCGTTGGCATAGCGCGGAAAGACGATGCCGTTTACATTGTCGTAGTCGTTTATGCCGTAGCCGATGACGGCCGTGTTGAGGAGGTGAAACTCGGGAAACGTGAAAGCCAGACGAGCCGCCACGGTTTGCTCGAATTCGACCCCTGCGCCGAACGCGACGGAGTCTCCGAGAATCAGTATTACCGCATCATCGTTCTGACCGGGTGCGGCCATGTTCGGGTTGGTCCTGAATCCCTGTTCATCTGTGTAGACTTCAACGCCGAAGGCGGTGGTTCTGGCATTGGGTGCGTTGCCGATACTGTCGCCAAATGCTTGATTGACGAACAGATCCGCACTCGTGCCGAGTCTCCCCACATCGGTGGTCCAGCGAACGAGAAGTTCGGCGACAATCAGGAAACCGAAGGCCAATGCAAGTGAAGACGAAACTAGCGCAATGTTTTTCAACGTCTGTTTTAGCGGCACAACGAATGTCCAGTCACGCTGTTTAGCTTGGTGTCCTTGTTATGAGGATCAACGGTCACCTGAGAACGTCCAGTTCAAGATTCTGCAGTTCCTTGAACAGATGATCCGCTATCAGCCGATGCCCCAGTTCGTTTGGATGCCAGGGATCGAACCAGGGTTTGTGTTGCTGCGTTAGTTTTTCTGTCGCCACCCCCCGGAAGGCTTCGATGAGATCGACCACCCGCATACCGGCGCTTTCGGCCATCTGCCGGAGATCTTCGTGAATTGCGCTCTGGCCATAGTTCTCCCAGTTTCGATTCTCCTCGAAAATGGGATGGATGATGAACATCACCGGAATGGCCCGTTCTCGCGAGAGCGCACCAAGCTGACGAATATGTGTGGCGACCTGGTCGCGATAAGCGCAGTGAAGTATGCGGTGAAACTCTGTTCCACAATGGTCGTGTTTCGAGTTCTCGCGAGCTTCAAACAGTTTTTTTTCGAGGTAATGCAGCCCGCGCCATCGTGGGCGATAAAAATACCGGCCAAGTTCACCATTGGCATCGTGGAACAGCGGATGCGCCGGGTCGTTCAGCACGTAGCTCCAGAGGATCAGATCTGGATCGTAGGCGAAACCCATCTGTTGAAGAACAATCAGCTTCTGCGATGTGGAATACCCGCCTCGCGCGAGGTTGATAATCTCGACTTCGGAGAGTTCCGGTGTTGCATTAAAGTGCTTCGCAAGCACATTGCCAAAGCGTTTGTCACGTGCCACACCATTGCCTTGGGCGACCGAGTCACCGATAAGAAGAATTCGGAAGGAGGTTTTCTCTAAGGCATGGTCAATATCCGCAAAACCGCTGGAATTGAAGCCACACTTGTTGGGTATGAACTCATAGATGAGAGCCGGATCCCTGGCGCGACGAGTACATCGCTCGTGATCTTCATAGCGTGCCTCGAGACGCTCGTATTCACGTTCGTAACGAATCCACAAGTAAACCTCAAACAGAACAAGGAGTGTGAGGATCGTTCCCAGGGAAATCGCAATGTTGGTGATCGCGCCTTTCACTTGACTCCCGAAAGAACTTGAAGGAGGGATTACTGCGGTCGTGGTCAGCAACTTGTCAGCCGAGCCCCGACAATTCAATTGGTGCCCAGGGGGGAAGTCGAATCCCCACGTCCAAAGGACACTGGAACCTAAATCCAGCTTGTCTACCAGTTCCAACACCTGGGCAGGTTCTCGCTAAGTAACCACAAGCACCTGTACGCTCGCAGCCCTCGTGAGCGCGCGCATTCTACTAGAGCCTCTTTAGCTTTGCAGCGCCTTCAGGCTGGTCAGCGCGCCCACCCGGTAACGCCCGCATTGCCATTGAGCAGATGCAAACCAACCTACGGTTGTCTGGAGGCGTAAAGGGTCAGCTTGAACTGACCCTTTCTGCTTACGGGAATTTTCGGGAGGCCTATTCCGGCTTGCGGAATAGCAAGGTGAACCGATCCGTATTGCCGGTAACCGTTTTCCTGCCGACTTCGTAGACCAGTTCATCATCGGGTCGGTAATGCAGATTGGAGGAATCGACAAACTCGAATCCGGCCGCCTCGATCTCTTTGATCATCAGCACAGGATCCACCCGTCGGCGGTTTTCATCGTTGTCGCCCTGCATATGTCGTCGGGTGTGGTCCACAACGCCATAAATTCCACCCGCCTTCAGTGCTTTGAAGACCGCCTCGTTCATACCTTTGCGACCGTTAGGCGTGAAGTTGTGCAGGTTCCTGAAGGTCAAAGCCATGTCGATGTCGTCGACATCGATGGTGAGTCCGGGAATCTCCGTGAAGCGTCCCTTGCGTTCAAACTGCCCGCCGATGGTGATCACTTCCACGGATGGGTAAGCGCCTTGGGCTTTGGCGTTTTCGATATTCTGGGTTCCAACAGCCACATACAACTTGCCGTTGTTCTCGAGCACGGGTGCGAGCAGGGTGGTGTACCAGCCCCCGCCTGGCAGCAGTTCGAGCACGCGCATGTCTGAAGTCAGCCCGAAAAATTCCAGCGTCGCGACGGGTTTGCGATTGCGGTCTCGGGCCTTGTGCGCATCCGATCGTTGTTCGCTGGCCATGGCGGCGGTCACATCTTCTTTCAGATCGGCGCTACTCAGCATTGATACGCCACACAGAAGCGCGAAGGTCAGGACAGGGGTGAGTCGTTTGGTCATGTCGGACATCCTTTTGGTTTTCGTAGTTTTCGATTAATGGTTGGTTCTTGTCTTCCTTTCGACAAGAGCCAGCTAACGGTTCGGTCCACGGTTCATGGGGTAGGGTTGCCAGCGATCCAGGGTAACGCGTGGCAGCACGGTTGGGTTGACGCAACTCATCGGCCAGCGGTCGCGTAACACCAGGGCAACTTCGCGCCCGACCCGTCGGCGGGTTTCGGGACGCATGCGGTCGGTGGCTGAAGCCACGTGGGGGGTAACCACCACGTTGGGCATGGTGAGTAACGGGTTGCTCCCATCCGGTGGCTCCTTCTCCAGCACGTCGAGACCGGCACCGGCAATTGTGTTGTCCTTCAGCGCTTGAATCAGATCCACCTCGTCGATGATCGAACCGCGCGCGGTGTTGATGACAACGGCGGTCGGTTTCATGCGGGCAAAGGCCTCTGCATTGAGCAGGTGGTGCGTTTCTGCGTTCAGCGGAGCGTGGATGGAAAGATAGTCGGATCGCTCGAGCAACTCCTGCCAGCCAACGGGTTGAACACCGGATTCGCTGATGGTCAGCTCGCTGACGTACGGATCGTGCGCGATGATGTGCAGCCCAAAGCCGGCCGCGCGCCTGGCCGTGCAACGGGCAACGTTACCGAATGCAACCAGTCCAAGCGTCTGGCCGAGCAAACGCGGTGTGTCGTTCAGCAACGGCCGACCCTTGAACCAGTCACCATCGCGGACCATCTGATCCATCTGTTTGGTTCGCCTGGTGGTGCTCAGTAGCAGCATCATCGCGTGGTCGGCGACTTCCTCGATGAATACATCCGGCACATTAGTGACCACGATGCCAGCGCGCGTGGCTGCATCCACGTCCACCATATCGACGCCGACGCTGCCAACGCCGATCACGACACATTTTTCCAGACCGTCGATGATGGATTGATCGATCTTGATCCCCCAGGAAGTAATGAGCGCATCCGCATCGCCGGCAATCGCAAGAAACTCCTCGACACCGCTGGCTTCGACTTCGACGATTTCAGCTACCGGGTCCAGCGCCTCGAGTTCGAGCGCGTAGCGTTGCGCGATGCTCTCGGCTCGCGCGATTCGGGGTAACTGAACGACAACTTTTTTCTTACCCATGTTTCTTACCCATGAAAATGCCTGTTAGAAGGGCGAGGTTGAGAATCTTACGATCGCGTTACGCGTATCCCCCGTCAGAGGGCGCGATTCTCGCATGATTCCCGGATGAGAGCTTCCGTGAGGGTTCGAACCGCTGTGTTAAGGTTGGTCGAACACTTTAAGGAGGTGATGATGCGGGAGAACACGGCGCTCAAGACCTGGCGCGCGGGTGGGCAGACTATCGGCTGCTGGCTTTCGTTGGCCAACGCCTACAGTGCGGAGTCGCTTGCGAAGCTCGGGTTCGACTGGGTGTGCGTCGATCTGCAGCATGGGATGATCGACTATCAGGATCTGACCTACATGCTTCCGGCGATCTCCACCAGCGATGCCACGCCCATCGTACGGGTGCCGTGGAACGAACCGTACGAGATCATGAAGGTGTTGGACGCCGGCGCGTATGGCGTCATCGTGCCGATGATCAACTCCCGTGCGGAAGCGGAACAGGCAATCGCCGCCTGTCGTTATCCGCCCCTCGGTAACCGTTCGTTCGGACCGATTCGGGCAGCGTTGTACGGCGGCCGTGGATACGCGGCCGAAGCCAACGGCCAGATCGCCTGCATCGCCATGATCGAGACTGCCGATGGCATCGAGAACCTGGACGAAATCGTCACCACGCCGGGTCTGGACGGGGTTTATATCGGCCCTTCAGATCTTGCCCTCGCTCTGGGTATGGCGCCGATAGGCGACAACGACAACCCGCAACACGCCGAGGTGGTAGAGCGCATTCGCAAGACCTGCACGGATAACGGGGTGGGGGTGGGCATTCATTGCTCGAGCCTCGAATACGCGCAGAAGTACCTGGCTCAGAAATTCAACTTCGTCACGCTCGGGACCGATTCCGGTTTCATGTCTCGCGGGGCATACAAAGATCTGGCGACCGCCCGGGGAGGCTTGTCCAAGGAGCCGGAAAAGACCGGGTATTAGTACCGCAGCGCGAAAGCACCACAGCGGTCCCTATTTGGGCTCTTTTTCGTTGCGTAGCGCCACTATGCGCTTTTCTTTCAGCGCCTGGACAAAATGTTTGCGTGCTCTGTTCGAGTTGACGGGCCGTCATGCGTTCATGCGCGACTCGGTGACGTCGCGCAGCACGCCATAGGTGCCAATGAAACCCCCCTTCTTGTCACTGCCGCTATCGTCATAGAGTCCCGTTGCGGAAAACTCCATGGTGCGCAGTTGGCCGTCTGGCGTCAGGAAATCGAACTCGTAGTTACCCGTCGTACGCGATTCGGTGCGTCGCTCGTCAAAACGGTGTCGCATCATCCGGCAGGTCGTTCGCCGAGTAGTTTCTCCCAGGGTTCGCCTTCCAAGTCCTTAGATTCTACTTTAAATAAGCTCATTAACTTATTGTTTATAAACTTGAAATTCTTAAATTCATCCAACATGTAGATAATATCTGGTGGCGAGTTGACGAGAAACTCGTGCAACTCGTGAGAGGCTTCGGCGGCAGCGGCCATGGAACGGTTACGTTCTTCGAGTGGGTAGTGATCCAGGGCATGGGTGACGCTGGTGAGCAGCAGTTGGGTCTGGAAGGGCTTCTGCAGGAAATCGTAGGCGCCAAGGCGCAGGATCGGAGTGACGGAATCCAGGGTGGATTCGCCGGACAGAACGATTGTTTTTACCTTGGCTTTCGTTGCCGCCAGTTCCTCGAGAATATTCATACCCGAGGTGCCGGGCATGTTCAGGTCGAGGATGAGAACCTGGTAATTGCCTTGTCTGAGTCGTTCGAGACCTTCTTGACTCTGCTCGGTGAAATGGGTGTCGTCGCCGTGTGCGGCCAGCACTTCGCGAACGCTGGCACCGTGTACCGGGTCATCGTCGACGACGAGTATCTTATGATTGGGTACGAGCATCCAGCGATCCTGGAATCCCTTCCCGTTTCCCGCATACTAGCGCAGGAATCGAGCCCCTCCAGACGAGCCAGGTCTGACGAATCAGGAACAACTAAGAGGATCATTGTGGACTACGAACAGATCGTTTTCGATGTGCAGGGGGCCGTGGGTGTCATGACCCTCAACCGGCCCGAGCGGTTGAATGCCTGGACTCATCAGATGAGTGTGGAGCTTGTCGATGCAATCGACACCTGCAACGCCGATGACGACATCGGCGCCATGATAATTACCGGCGCAGGCCGCGGGTTCTGTGCCGGCGCGGACATCAAAGATACCTTCAAGACCCGCCTGGACGGCGGCGATTCGGCGCCCGAACGGCGCAACCGTCGTGACTGGGTCGACCTGATACGCTCTTCGAAGCCGATTATCGCGGCGGTCAATGGCGCAAGTGTCGGCGTCGGCGCCACCATGATTCTGCCGTGCGATGTAATCATCGCGTCGGAAAGTGCGAAGTTCTCAATGGGTTTCATCAAGATGGGTCTGGTCCCGGAACTTGCGAGCTCGCATTTTCTCGTACAGCGAATGGGGTTTGGTCGAGCGAGCGAAATGTGTCTGTCCGGGCGCATGTATTCGGGAACCGAAGCGTACGATGTTGGACTTGCCGATCACGTGGTTCCTCCTGATCAACTCATGGACAAAGCGCTCGAACTCGCGAACCTCATTGCGCAGAACCCCGCCCCCCAGCTTCGCTGGATCAAACGCCTGTTGACGGAGAATGGTTCCGACACGGACCTCGAGAAGGTTCAGCAGCGGGAGGTGGAACTGCTGAAGCAAGCCTATGTCACACCGGAACATAAAGAAGCGATCGCCGCGTTTCTGGAAAAACGCCCGGCCGACTTTCGTAACCTTAAAGTTGAGGAAGAGGATGGCTGAAAGGTGAGTGAGTTCGATCCCGCCGGGTTGTTCATCGTCGGAATACTGGTTGGCATCGCGTTCGCGAGCGCGGTGTGGGCCTGGCGCTACAACGTTAAAATACGCACGGCCTTCGAAGCAGGCCTCACTCAGGATGCCGAAAAAAATACGGCCGAGCGTCGTCTGCTGGATGAACGCCTGGACATTCGCACCCGCGAGATGACTCGACTCGAAGCGCGAATTGAGCTGCTGGAAACTCAAGCGACCCTTCAGCGTAAGGAACTCGACGAACGCACGACTCTCCTCGGCGAGCAGTTGGCGTCGGAAGCGGCGCTTCAGGCTCGCCTGGAGGAAACCCGCAAAGCATTCGTCGAAAAAGAAGCGCTCTTCAAGGAGTCGAGTGACGCGCTGAAACAAGAGTTCGAACTGCTGGCCAATCGCATATTCGAGCGCCAGGGGGAGAGGCAGGAGAAGAAGCTCGCAACGGTGTTGACCCCGTTCAAAGACCAGATCATCGATTTTCGCAAACGAATCGAGGAGGTGTATCACACCGACACGAAGGATCGCGCTTCGCTTTTGAATGAGGTCCGCAATCTCCAACAGGCGAGCGAGCGCATCAACCAGGAGACGGAAAACCTCACCAGAGCCCTCAAAGGCGATGTCAAGGTACAGGGCAACTGGGGTGAAATGGTGCTGGAGCGGGTGCTGGAAGAATCCGGTCTTCGTGCCGGCCATGAGTATTTCACCCAGGAAGCCAGAAGATCGGAAGCGGGTGAGCTCAAGCGCCCCGATGTGTTGATCCGGCTTCCCGATGACAAAGACGTCGTGATCGATGCCAAAGTGTCTTTACTGGCCTATGAGAAAGCGCTCGCGGCCACCGATGAGGACGCGCGGGAAGTCGCTATGCGCCAGCATATGCTGAGCTTACGCGCGCACGTGAAACGCTTGTCGGAACAGGATTACGATGAGTTGAGCGACGTGCGCTCGCTGGACTTTGTGCTGCTGTTTATTCCCATTGAGTCTGCTTTTACCATGGCGATGGAGTATGACCAGCGGTTGTTCACCGAAGCGTTTGAAAAACGCATCGTCATTGTCAGCCCGACAACGTTGATGATGACGCTCAGGATCATCCACAACGTGTGGCGTTACGAGAAGCAGAATCGCAACGCTCAGGAGATCGCTCGCAAGGCCGGTGCGCTTTACGACAAGTTCAGAGTACTGGTGGAAGACATGGACCAGCTGGGTAAACAGCTGGGTGCGGTGGAGAAAACCTACGAATCTGCCTACAACAGGCTCGCAACGGGGAAGGGCAATCTGGTACGCCAGGTCGAACAGTTTCGTGAGCTTGGCGCCAAGATCAAAAAACCGCTGCCGAAAAGCCTGATCGAAGATGCCGCAATGGACGATCAGTAGCCGCTCGTGGATGCCCCTTAGAAGAAATGTTAGTTGAAACAGGCTCGCGAAATCCCCTCGAGAGGCAAATGTGTGAGCAAGTTCTCGTTTTGAGGCAAAAATGGCAGTCGTCGTGTCGAGAAGTTCCATGAGCTTCACAGAACGTATGCCGTGAAGTCAGTAGATTGGGCAAGCAGAAAAGGATTGCGAGGATTAAGAATGCTGGTGTTAACCCGGCGCGCCGGAGAGTCAATAATGATTGACGATGATATTGAGCTGAAGGTGCTCAAGATCCGTGGTAGCCAAGTGCATATTGGGATCGATGCACCGAAAAAAGCAGCCGTACATCGCAAGGAAGTATGGCTCAGAATCCATGGAGAGCCCAAAGCCGCAGATCCGAAGTAAGCGGGCGCCTGTCGTACTACCCTATGAGGCGCCGTCACCGCTTGCGACGAACGGCGGGGTTTCACAAATAGCATAAGGTCGAATCTCACCTTCGGTGAGACCGTAACGGTGCTGGTGTATTTCTTCCAGACGTTCCCTTCTCAAACGAGTTTCGCTCGGCATCAGAAAGACGCTGTCGAGGCTGGTCCAGATCGGATTCACGGGTTGCAGTTGAGTGAAGGTGCAAGCCGTCTCCCAGGTGGCTCGGTGTAGTTCTACCACCTCGATACCCTCAACGAACCCCCAGTGAGAAAATTCGCTCGGCGCTCCGGTTGCAAAGAGTATTGGCAGACGCTGGCCGGCAACGCTTGCCTGGTCGAACAATTCGAGCGCCACCAGCCAGGGGTGGCTGTCTTTATAGGTACCCGCGCCCGAATTTTCCAGCAGTACCCGAAGCGCCTTCTGGCTGACGGTTACGCAGATGCACGATGGGAATGGGTCCATGGATTGCCACTCAGGATGGATGGGAGACTACTGTACATGTATACAGAGTTCCTTATAATCCATTGGCCCTTCACTGTGCAACTAGTCCGATTAATTTTCATATTTCAGTGCGATTCTCTAGCCTGGATTATTCATGAAGAAGCGTAGCGAGGTTGGGTCGAGGGCAATTCGCAAGCGAATTGCTAAGCAGTTTGCGAAGCAAACTGCCAGAGTAGTAAGACGCCGGGCCTCGCAGGCTGGGTGC
>JACZXA010000309.1 GCA_022571865.1 Pseudomonadota bacterium | reverse complement strand
AAGTTGTTAAGGAACGCGGCAAACAAGCAGCGGGTAACCTTGGTGCGGCTGAACCACGTGAACTAGGCGCTGGTAGCGTCCGTTCGCGAGATGAAGGGTGGTCTTTGAGACCGCCCTTTTTTGTTTCCCTACGCCGCAGCCATGTGGCCGGTCCTGGCCGTTTTTACCGCTGAGCCTCTGTCCCAGGAACGTCGGCTTTCGGGAATACTTCATGTAATTTCTAGGATACTCAGGGAGCGGACGTTTTCCGGGATGGTGCGAATGCTCTAAGTGCCCTGAACGGACCTCCAGCTCTCTGCCGTTATTACATCATGCGAACCCACGAAGTGATCGTTCGCTTGGCTATTATTGCCGTAGATAATCCCACCCCAGACAGCCAGCAAAGTAATGTCTCTGTAGCAATCGACTATCTTTTCTGTTTGCCGCCAGGCTCCGCTCCGATTAAACGTTCTAACCTGAGGTGCCATATTGATGCGGTGGTAGGTGTCAGTGATCGCTGCGGTTCGATTGAGATACGAGCGCTACGGTGGTGCAAGAAGGGGTATGGCTTCGGTCCAACCCGAATCCACCTGAGATTGAACTTATGGCTGCAACGAAAGGGTTCTGTATTCCAGATTCCGTTAGGCTTGGCCGATCCTACTCTAGTTGGATACACATCATCCCCGCGTGATGTCAGGTCTCGGCCGATTTCGATCCTGAAGTTCCTGGAATTCGTGTTCGCTTGCTCAAACAGACGGGTAGATGAAACCCGCTGGTGGTGGAGCTTTAGCGGGTGCTTTTCAACAACGCCGCCCGCATGGCTTTGATGTGCGCCGGGCCCATTCGGCAACAGCCTCCTATCAGGCGTGCGCCTCGGTCAAACCAGTCATCGGTGGCAAGGCCGCAATCCATGGGGTCCGAAGTTCCTACCCAGTTTCGTGTTGCTCCATCGTAGACCTCTCCCGAGTTCGGGTAGACGACGACCGGCTTGCCGGGGCAACCGGTGCGGACCTGTTCGATCAAGGAGGTAATATACTGGGGCGCTGTGCAGTTGACGCCCACGGCTACGACCTGATCGCAAGTGGCAAACAGCGCCGCGCATTCTACGATGGGCGTTCCGTCGCTGATGTGCACGCCATCGCGGCACGAAAAACTCATCCAGGCGAATCGATCCGGAGTGGACTGGAGCAGTGCTAACAGCACTTCCGCTTCCTGGTAACTGGGGATCGTCTCGCAGGCCAGGAGATCAACACCTGCGGTTGCCAGAAGCGCCCAACGCGGCTCGTGAAATGCCCGTAATGTCTGGTTCGAGATGCCATAGTCTCCGCGATATTCCGCGCCATTTGCCAGCCAAGCACCGTAGGGTCCGATGCTCGCCGCCACCAGAGGACGCAAGCCCGCGGCTGCGCCGTTCGTGGTTGACTGCGCAAGATATTCGTCACGCGCTTCGTTGGCTAACGTTACCGCCATGTTCAACAGCGACCGGGCTTTTCGTTCTGAAAATCCCGCTGCCAGAAAACCAATCATGCTCGCCTGATAACTCGCGGTGGTGATGCAGTCGGCTCCGGCGTCGAGGTAGGCACGATGCACCGCGCGAATCGCCTCAGGGTGGGTCGACAAAAGTTGCGCCGACCAGAGCGCGGTGTCGAGCACCAACCCCTGATTTTCCAACTCCGTAGCCAGCCCGCCATCCAGCAGCAACACCTCCTGTTTCTCGAGATATGGGGTGATGGGGGATGGTGTAGACATCGGGGGTTGTTCTCCTTGGCCCGGCGCTCCTGCGTTGACAAACCGGAATGCTCATGTGGGGGTTTGGGGGTGAACGGCGAATTAAGAACGGTTGCTGTGACGACGCTTTCACCATTCTCAATTAACCGCGCACCATTCACAATTAATTTCAGTGGTTCCCGAGACGCGGTACGCAGCATGCATATCGACTATCGGAATGTACACATTCATCTGCTGATCAATTGATCGTGCGCATTCGCATTGAATGATGGAGTTCAACTCAAGGCAAACCGATCGCTTCGAACTCATCGATTGCAAGTGCCCGTCGGTAGATCCTGAGTCTCCATCAGGCAACGTCGAGTAGGACGACGTGGCTTGTTACCGCGTGAGGGCGGCGCAGTATCCTCAAGCAGGAATACTCTGCTTCTCGCCGTGGAGTAGAGCGAAAGTAATCTCGGTTAAGAACTGCAGGACAACATCGAACAACCGACACGGGTACGAGCCCAATCCGGTCTCTTTCGCGCATATTCTTCCCGCTCGGGTTGTTCGTCGTAAGGCTTGCGCAACAGGTCCAGCAGTTCGTTTACGACAGAGTTGTCACCCGCGTCGGCCTTGTCGATGGCGAGTTGGGCGAGATAGTTGCGCAGTACATACTTGGGGTTGACGGCGTTCATCCGCGCGCGACGAACCGTTTGCTCCATACCGTCCACGCGTAATCGCGCGAGGTAACTGTTCAACCAATCGTTGATGCGCGCGCTCACCTCTTCGTCGAGTTGTTCCGGCACATAGAAGGCATCCATCAGTTCCTTGAGTGGATCATCGCCTGCGCTTGCGACATCGAGCTGCGCAAGCCTGCGAAAAAAGATCGTCATGTCGATTTCCGCAAGTTGAAGAACGGCATCCAGCTCTTCCGCCAGCTTCGCGTCGCCCGAAGTAAACGTCTTGAAACCGAGTTTTTCCGCCATCATCGATTGCCACCCCAGGGAGTACATCTCCTGAAAATCCTGCAGCAGCTTTTCCAATGGCCCAGCGTCTTCGATCAGCGGGTAGATGGCGTTGGCAAGCCGGGCCAGGTTCCAATGGGCGATGGCGGGTTGATGGGCGAAGCGATAGCGCTTCCCCGCCGCGTCGGTGGTGTTGGGTGTCCAGTTCGGGTCGTAGTCTTCCAACCAGCCATAGGGACCATAGTCGATGGTGAGACCCAGAATCGACATGTTGTCGGTGTTCATCACGCCATGAACGAATCCAACGCGCATCCATTCGACAACCATGTGTGCCGTACGTCTGCACACCTCCTCGAACCAGGTGAGATAAACGGCCTTGTCGATCTCGGTTTCAGGCTCGCATAGATCGGGGAAATCGGTACGGATGGTGAAATCCGCAAACTGGCGCAACAGATCGAGCTCGCCGCGGGCGGTGATGATCTCGAAGTGACCAAACCGGGTGAACGAGGGTGCGACCCGACAGACCACGGCACCCGGCTCGAGCGCGGGGTTACCGTCGTATAACATGTCGCGCAACACGCGCTCGCCGGTGAGGGTCAAAGACAGCGCTCGCGTGGTGGGCACCCCAAGATGAAACATCGCCTCGCTGCAGAGGAATTCGCGCAGCGACGATCTCAGCACCGCCAGGCCGTCGGCGGTACGGGAATAA
>JACZXA010000129.1 GCA_022571865.1 Pseudomonadota bacterium | reverse complement strand
AAAATTACGGAGGCGCCTCGATAACATTTCGAACCTATTCGAAATAGTGAAAATTTCTAATAATTTCAAAATGTTAACCATCGTACGCGCCGTACTCGTGCAACATCCGGGCTACGAGTCTGCGCCCTAGAAGATCAGTTGGGATGGTGAGGGACGGAGAACTCGGCTTTGAGGCGGCAGGTGTAGTTCGAAAGCACCGGGATCAACAAAAAGGCGGCCATAATCTCGCTGATCGCTTCCCAGAACTTGGTTTCCCGGTACCAGGCGCCTTCGAGACCCGGAGCGACGGAGAAAAATTCAGCGAAGTAGAAGAACATCAGCAACGTGGTCACCACGGCTAATACCCGCGAAGCGGTCAAGTTGATCTGGGATTTGAGGGAAAGGAAAGCGAGGAAGGCGGCAGACGTGTAGGGGACCCAACAGTAGGGGCTCATTTCCGCCGTATGCAGAACGGCCAGGACAACAAAACCACAACCTATTAACCCATTGAAGTACTGCATATACCCCGAATTACCCTGTTACGTTTCCCACTGCGCATATTGTCATTTTGTTTGCCGTTTTTACTCATGATTCGGCTTTCTCCCTGGCCACAACCCGGTTCGACCCATCGCAAGCGGTTATAGCCAAATCATCGCAGCTAATGACGAATAGTCATGAAACTGACCCGACCAGTCAACCACTTTGTTACAGTTCGTGACAATTCGGCTACCAATCTACTCAGATTAGACAGATATGACTGCAGAGGGTTGCGCGAAGTTGGCAACTTCCCCTTTCTCTCAATATCTTATTTCTATTTCGAATTAAAATCGTATTTTTTATACCGAAATAAGTATTTTCAACCAATCCTGGCCGACTGACCCCCATCTACGGGCAAACAAACGCCCGTGATGAACTTTGCTTCATCGGAAGCCAAAAACAATGCGGCATTCGCCACATCCCATCCTGTTCCCATTTTCGCACCCAGCGGTACCTGAGAATCCCGGCGCGCAATCACCGTTTCTCGTTCCTGACCCGCAGCGACATTGCCTTCGATGGCCATGGGCGTATTCATCAGACCCGGCATGATCACATTGGCCCGAATCCCGTACCTCGCATTGCCCATCGCGAGGGAGTGGGTATAAGCGTTCAACGCCGCTTTTGAGGCTTTGTAGGCCGTCATGCCCACGGAGCAAACCGCCGCAACTGACGAGATGTTGGTGATCACGCCGAATCCTTGCGCTCGCATCACCGGTAACGCGTGTTTGCACACGAGCATCGTGCCCTTCACGTTGGTGTCGAAGATTCGATCCCAGATCTCCTCGGTAATGCTTGCCGCACCGCGGTCGCCAAATCCGATACCTACATTGTTGTGCAACACATCGATCCGGCCATAACGCGCGACGCAAGTATCGATGATCGAGCGGCAATCACCTTCGCTGGTGACGTTCGCCTCACAACAGCTGCCCGTGCCACCACGTTCGATAACCCGTTCCAGGGTTTCCTCGGCGGAGCCAAGATCACGATCGACCAGGAGAACGCTCGCACCTTCCTCGGCAAACCGAATGGCGGTAGCACGTCCGTTGCCGATCGTATCGCCGGGCGTCTGCCCCGCACCCACGACGATGGCAATCTTGTTTTCTAGACGTCCCATCCCGGTAACCCTTCATCCAACTGTACGCCGAAACTGTTCAGCGCCATGGAGACCAGGTTGTACTGGCCTACGGTAAATACCATATCCATCAATTGTTGGGTGTTCAGGAGTTGACAGAGTCCTTCCCAGGTCGAATCCGTGACGTGGGCATCGGCATGCAACTCGTCGGTCGCCTGCAGCAGCAACCGGTCGAGGTCGGATAACCCGGGGGTATCCGGTCCGGTCTTGGCGGAGCGGATCTCCTCGTCACTCATACCCGCCTGGCGCGCAATGAGTACGTGTTGCCCCCACTCATACCCCGCCTGGCACAGGTAACCGATGCGCAGGATGAGCAACTCGCGTTCGCGGACCGCCAATGTGGATTTGCCCAGTATGTGATTGGCAAACACCATCCAACGTTTCATGAGGCTCGGATGATGAGCCAGGGTTTTGAAGATGTTGAAGATACGCCCCCGCGCGACAAAGGGCTTCATGATCTCTTGCGCTGCCTCGTCCCAGTCCTCCGCCTCCAGTGGCGGCACTCGCGGCTGTGCCAATCGCATATCTCTTCCTCTCGTCCACATGTCGTGAGAACGGATTAATATACACCGCTTTCCAGGCAGCAGAACGAGCATGAACCTAATCGTCGACCGCCAAGACCACACCACCATCATCTCCATCGACCGCCCGGAAGTCCGCAACGCGGTCGACGCTGAAACCGCCGCGGCGTTGGCCGATGCCTTCAGGGTGTTCGACGCAGACGATGACGCCTACATCGCGATTCTCACCGGATCTGGTGGCACCTTTTGTGCCGGTGCGGACTTGAAAGCCGTGTCTGCCGGGGCCGGTAATCGGGTGACAAAGGGTGGTGACGGACCCATGGGCGTCTCACGAATGCTGCTCACCAAGCCCGTCATAGCCGCGGTTGAAGGTCACGCGGTCGCCGGAGGTCTGGAACTTGCCCTGTGGTGTGATATGCGCGTGGCAGCCGAAGACGCCGTTTTTGGCGTCTATTGTCGACGCTGGGGGGTGCCGCTCATCGATGGTGGCACCATTCGTTTACCTCGGCTCATCGGTCACAGCAACGCGCTCGACCTCATACTCACCGGGCGTGGCGTATCCGGGGAAGAAGCGAAAACCATGGGACTCGTCAATCGGCTTACTCCTCCCGGCGGCGCCCTGGAAGGTGCCCTTGAACTCTGCACCGCCCTCGCCCGTTTTCCGCAGCGGTGTCTACGCAGCGACCGGCTCTCATCATACGCTCAGTGGTCGATGCCGCTCACCGAAGCACTGGTTGAGGAGACCCGTCTGGGGCTTGCAGTCATTCGCTCCGGAGAGACTCGTGAAGGGGCAGCACGATTTGCCGCCGGTGCAGGACGACACGGTAACTTCGACGAGATCTGATAAGCGTTGTACCATCACCCAAACGATAATTTCCGACAGGACACCCAAGGAAGAGCACCTCATGGCATTTACCAACAGCCCCAGCTTCGGCGTCAGCATGTTTCCAACGGATTACGCCATCCAGCCGACCGACCTTGCCAAGGCAGTCGAAGAAAGGGGCCTGGACAGCCTGTTCTTTCCCGAACACACCCACATTCCAGCCTCCCGGAAAACACCGTTTCCCGGCGGAACCGATCTACCGAAGATGTATTGGCATTCCCACGATCCCTTCGTTGCCCTTGCCGCGTGCGCCGCCGTGACCGAACGCATCCGCCTCGGCACCGGCATTTGTCTGGTGATCGAGCGCGATCCCATCACCCTCGCCAAGGAAGTGGCCTCCCTGGACATGATTTCCAACGGTCGACTGATTCTCGGCATCGGTGCCGGCTGGAACCGCGAGGAAATGGAAAACCATGGAGCAAACTATAAGAACCGCTGGAAGATCGTGCGCGAAAAAGTGCTGGCCATGCGTGAGATCTGGAAAAACGACGAAGCCGAATACCATGGGGAATTTGTGGACTTCGACCCAATCTGGTCCTATCCGAAACCTGCCCAGGCTGGCGGTCCACCCATCTGGATTGGCGCCAACTCGAAGTGGGTCTTCGACCGCGTCGCGGACTACGCCGATGGTTGGATGCCTATCGGCGGCATGGGCTCCGGTGCCATGGAATCCCTGACCCAGGCACTCGCTGCGAAGGGTCGTAAAGTAGAAGATCTCGATCTCGCCCTGTTCGGCGCGCCAACCGACTACGATCAGCTGAAATTTCGCCTGGACCAAGGGTTTGACGAGCTGGTGTTCAACCTCCCATCGGATACTGCGGACAAAGTTCTACCTTTGCTGGACGATATGGCTGGGGTAGTCGCGCAGATTCGAGGATAGTTTTTGGGTTGATCCTAGGAGCCGAAAGGCTGCGGGCATAGGTAAACGTTTTCCCGGGACGCCGCTCACTGAGCAACCTTCTGCGACTGCCCGAAAGAAGGACCTCAAGAGAAGGTCATTGCGAAGCACGAACGTTGGTGGGTGAGTCACGATATACTGGTGTGTTTTTCCGACCCGATTGTGCATGAACGTAACGCAACCCACTGACACCGTCGATTCCGCCCAGGAGGAGGAATCCGACAGTCCTGGCATGTTTGCGTCCCTGGCCGTTCGCGATTTTCGTTATCTGTGGTTCTCGAACCTCGCCGCCACCTTCGCCATGCAGATGCAGATGGTTGCGCGGGGCTGGCTGATCTACGACATGACCAACTCACCGCTGGCGCTGACCTGGGTGATGTTGTCATTCATGTTGCCGATGTTTCTATTCTCCCTCGCCGGTGGCGTAATCGCAGATCGTGCGCGTAAGAAATGGGTGATGATCAGCGCTCAGGTTCTCAATTCAGTCGTCACCCTCGCCCTTGCCGTCATCATCTATATGGGTGATGTGACCTTCTGGCATTTTATCTACTTTGGCGTTTTCAACGGCACGGTGCTCGCAGTCAGCATGCCCGCCCGGTCATCGATTATTCCGGAAATCGTGCCCCGAGAAACGCTCGTCAATGCAATGGCGCTACAGAGTGCAACCTTCAACTTATCCCGTGTACTTGGCCCGACGCTTGCGGGTGTGTTGATTGCCATTGTCGCCTCCGGGGACACCAGTTCGATGAGAGGCGTCGGGATCGTCTACTTCACAATCGCCGGTTTATACGTCCTTTCGGTGGCATCCACCGCAATGATGCACTACATCGGCGCACCAACCACTGCACCCGGCAAATCCATGCGTGGCGACATCGCAGAGGGCTTCCGCTATATGCGCGAAGAAAGGTTGATTCTCGGTCTGTTGATTCTGGGCTTCGTGCCAATGACATTCGGCTTTACCGCCTCGTTTCTTCTGCCTGCGTTCAACAAGGATATCATCGGAGGCGGACCCGACGACCTTGGTCTGTTGTTGACCGCCATGGGGGCCGGTGCACTCATCGGGTCCCTGGTGCTCGCTCGTGTCGGCGACATCGGCAACAAAGGCCGGGTGATGTTCGTCACCGCCTACCTGTGGGCGGTGTTCTTGGCGGCTTTTGCCCTGTCGGAAAGCCTCATCACCGCGATGATTTTCGGAGCGTTCACCGGCTTGTTTGGTGCCATTTTCGGATCGCTCAACATGAGCATCGTGCAACTCGCGATAAGACCGGAGATTCGCGGCCGCGTGATGAGCATCATGATGATGGCTCACGGCCTGATGCCTATCGGGGTAATCCCAGTGAGCGCCGCAGCTGAATTCATCGGCATTGACGTGGCACTGCTCGGCGCCGCCTTCATGCTGGCGTTGAGCATGCTGGCTCTGGGCGTTATTTTCCCGGAACTGAGCAAGATCGACAAGGGACACGACGGGTAGCGTCGGTCGTTACCGGGAAGCTTTCTCCGCTATCAGTTTTTCCCGCGCTGCCGCGAGAAAACTCCTAAGCGACTCACGATAGCTGTCACCATCGACGAATGGGTGAGAATCACCGACCAGGCGTTTTCGCAATGCCAGCCCTCGCTCGAATACATCGGCCATGAAAGCATGATTGGGTAAGCTGACCGTGATGCCGTTCTGCTGTCGAATCAACCGCTCATAACTCGTGATATAAGCTTCGGTGCGGGCAACGCCGGAGAAATTCAGCCCAACACCGCCAAGCGTGATGGCTTGATAGGTATCGGATCCATCTATCACGCTGTATCGAAACGAAAGAACGCCGGGCGTATGGCCAGGGGTTTTCAGCAGCGTTATCCGGGTATCACCAAGTTCGATGACGTCACCGTCTTGCGCCACGATGTCCTGCACAGGTTGCGGGAATGCAAACCGCCGGTTTACAGCCGGCCGTGCACTCAGCTTCCAGTCTTCGGCCGTCATCACCACCTTGGCGCCATAACGTTGTTGCAATATCGCCGCCCCGCCGGCATGGTCGAAATGACCATGAGTGACGAGTACGTAGCGTATGTCTGCCGGATTCAGGCCAAGTTCCCTCACCCCGTCAATCAGGTGATCCACCCACTTGCCATACAGGGAGTCAATAACGATGAGTCCTGCAGAGGTTTCCAACACATAGGCGGCTACCCATTCGATGCCGACATATGAGAGGTTGTCAAAAATTCTGAAGGGCGCTACGGCCTGGATGGACGGATCTTCCATCCGCGCTAAGCTGTCTTGAAGCCCAGCCGGTAATTGAGGCTCTTCGCCCAGGACGGGTACGGAACACGCCAAAAGGGCCGCAAGCAGATAGTTTTTCAACCTGGCTCTCTAATCTCAAAGAAGAGATTCTACCGCACGGGACAACATCCGTGGGGTGTGCACCGCGCTTCTCCGGATCAATGGCTTGGGGTTATTGGACAGGTCGCTCGCTATCAGGTTCTGCGTCCGGCTCATCCCCAGGGCCATCATCCGGCTCATCATCCAGTTCTGGTTCGGTTGCGTCGTTGGACACCGTGTCTGTGGATGAGTTGTCTTCGAGCCAGCGATTGTCCTGCACTTCTTCTTCAGGCCAGGATGAGAAAGGAAAGGGTTTGGTTTCGGTGTTGAAAGTCTGGAAGCGGAGTACTTGCCGTATATAGGCGCTTATGTTGTTGCCAAGTTTAAGCAGCGGTTCATTGGCTTTACGGGTAAACAGGATGGCGAGAAACTGGAATATCACCAGCAAGGTGACAACCGTTCCCGCGACGCTGTAGGCAATGGCAAAAAATACCATGTAGAGCGCACGCCCCCAGATATCTCCACGACTGAGTCGTTCCCTAAGCTCTTCTTCCATTGTTTGCTCCCTTGGTTACTGACTTGGATTATTCATGAACGGGCCACTGCGGTCGTCGTCCAGGCTCGTGATAAATCCAACTATTGTACTGTTCTAACAAAGCAAGATTGATACCAAATAACTTTTATATACTTTTCAATGACTTGTACTATGTGAGCCATGGCATTGTGGTGAATTTCACCAACTTCAGGCGGAAACGATTCACTTGAAAAATCTACTGATCGTTTATCACACTCAAACCGATAACACGGGTCGCCTGGCCCGCGCCGTGCTCAAAGGTGCGACCAATGAGCTTGTCACCGAGATCGAAACCCGGTTCCTCAAGGCGCGGGATGCCCAACCAGCCGATTTACTCTGGGCAGACGGACTATTGCTGGGTACGCCGGAAAATTTCGGCTACATGTCTGGCGGTATGAAGGACTTTCTTGACCGCACATTCTATGCCGTCGAGGGCAAGATCCTTTCGCTGCCCTATGCTGTGTTCATCAGCGCAGGCAACGATGGCACGGGCGCATTACGCGCCATTCGCCGCATCAGCAACGGTTACCCCTTCAAGGAAGTGCAGGATCCTCTGATTGCACAGGGCGAAATCACTCAAGCACACCTAGAACGTTGTGAGGAACTCGGTCTGACGCTTGCAGCCGGCTTGGAAGCCGGTATCTTCTGAAGTGTCCCGAGTTGTGACCAGGCAGAACGATTAGCGCACTCACCAAACCCCTCGAGATTCGAGAGTTCAGGCTGTTCTGGATCGCAACCGCGGTGTCGCTCACCGGCGACCAATTGACCTTCATCGCCATGCCCTGGCTGGTATTGAAGTTAACCGGGGATCCCCTCGTCATGGGCATGGTCATTGCCGCCGCGGCTGTACCACGCGCTGTGTTCATGCTGGTCGGCGGAGCGGTGACCGACAAGTATTCGCCGCGACTCGTCATGATTGCCTCCAACTTCGTGCGCATGTTGTTGGTCGCGTCGCTCGCAGCCCTCACCTTCACGGCGCAAATCGAGATCTGGATGATCTTTGCCATCGGCTTTTTCTTCGGGCTTGCCGATGCATTCATGTTCCCTGCGGCCGGTGCGTTGCCCCCGCGACTGTTGGAGCAGGATCGGTTGGCAGCCGGGAACAGCCTCATCCAGGGCACCGCACAACTTACCTTGGTGATCGGACCCATGGTCGCCGGTTTGCTCATCGCCTGGTTGGGTGTCAACAAAAGCGGCATCGCGAACGTCGATGGTCTGGCACTGGTATTCGCACTGGATGCGCTCACTTTTATTGTCCCTATTGTGGCGTTGTCTGCCATACGAGAACGTTTTCCACCAATAATTTCCGTCGCCGGAACAATCTGGGATTCGCTCAAAGAAGGTTTGCGCTACACCTGGGGTGATGCGCCGCTGAGAACGTTCGCGCTTCTCCTCGGCTTTCTAACGCTGATATTTCGAGGACCGTTTGTCATCGGCATTCCCGCATTCGCGGATGCATTCCTCATCGATGGCGTAGTTGGCTTTGGCGTCATCATGGCGGCGCTCGGGGTAGGCGCGATCGTCGGCACGTTGATCGCCGGAACCACGCGCCATCCGGAGCCACATTGGCTCGGCACAATCATGTTGATAGATTTCCTGGTTTTCGGCGCGGTCATGGTCTCGATGACGATTACCCACGAACTCTGGTTGATCGCGACTTTCGTTCTCATCGGGGGGCTGGTGGATGGATACATGATCATCCTGCTGATCACCTGGATCCAGAAACGTGTGCCGAGTGAAAAACTCGGTCGGGTAATGAGTGTCATCATGTTCTTCGGGCAGGGGCTCTTCCCGCTGTCCAGCGCCATCGCAGCCATCGTCGCCGGGTGGGACCTCATGTTCATGTTGCTGGCCGCCGGACTCATCATGATGGCCAGCACACTGATAGGCCTCGCCATTCGGCCAGTCAGACGAATGGGATATTAAAGTACCAGACCCAGTTGAACAACGTCCGACAAATTGTGAAAATAACCGGACTGGTCAGCGTTCAACAGAGGACTTCTTATGCAACTTTCTCGAGTGTTTGGAATCAAGCATCTGTGGATAGTCGGTCTCATTACCACCACATTGTGTTATCAAGCATCCACCCTCGCAGCGGATGGGAGGGTCGGCATTCCGAGCATTGTACCCTTCAACGAAAACACCTCGGTGCCCAATGCCGTACGCAACGAGTGCCAACTGGGTGAAAAAGTATCTTCTTTCCTGGCCCGCTACGCGAACGTACAATTCTCCGATACTCCAAGCACTGGACAGTACATCGACATGAGCATCACCGAAGTATTCGCCCCCGGTGGTGGTGCCTTTTCGGGTCCAAAATGGATGGAGGTAACCGGAACATTGATGAACAACGGGTCCCCGGTCGCATCCTTTCGCGCAAAAAGATTTTCTATGGGTGGCGCTTTCGGCGGCTTCAAGGGCACCTGTTCCATTATCGGACGCTGCACCAAAGCGATTGCGAAGGACATTGCCGAATGGCTGAAGAATCCGTTGGATGGTGCTGAACTAGGCGATGCGAGATAAATAGACCGTTGGCAGCTAATCGCCACGCAAGGCTACGGTAATAGGCATCCGGGCTGCATGGATTGCAGGAAACAGCCCACCAATCAACCCCAGCAGCAACGCCCAGGTGATGCCGAGTCGCAATAGCTCCGGAGTCACTGCGAAGTCAAAAACGACTTGCGAAAATGACGCACCGGTGTTCAAAGTGGAAGCGGTGTAACCGTCAAAGATCAAATACACCAGACCCCCACCAAGCAAACCGCCTATGGAAGCAAGAACGAGTGCTTCGATCATTACCGATACCACCACGGGAAACCCGCCGAATCCCAACGCGCGCAACGTCGCAATCTCCACGGTACGCACGCTGACCGCCGAATACATCGTATTGAGCGCAGCAAAAACCGCACCAATGGCCATAATCACCCCGATCGAAACACCAAACGTGTTGATGAGATCCGCACGTTGTTGGGACTGTGCCTTATAAAATTCATCTTCGGTCACAAGCTTGAGATCGAGCCGCGGATCATCCTGAATACGCTGTTGTATGACGTTTGCGAGGCTCGGATCGTCCAGGATCACGCGTATGGTGTTCATGGCACCGTCGCGACGAAAGGCGGTCTGTACCACCGGGAGATCCGCCCATACCTCCGACTCGTAAGCGTTACCATCTGATTCGAATATGCCAACAACCGTCCAGGCGCTATCGCGGAACTGGATTTTTTTTCCTATCTCCAATCCGGAAAACTCGAGAGAAGCTTTGTAACCAGCAATGAGTTCGCCAACACCGGTGGCAAAATTACGCCCTTCAACAATATGCAGCTCCGGACGGATACCGAAAGCCGACTGCTGTACCCCACGAACAACCAGGTTTGCCGGAGTACCCGTTGATTTTTTGGGGACATCAGCTACGACGAACACTTCCCCACTAGAGGCGTTGATACCCTCCATGCGGGAGATGATGTTCAGATCTTGAGTGGAAATGTAGCTGCTCATTTCTCCGTTGGAACCATCGCGTATGATCAGAGCACGATCCGGTTTGCTGGTGCTCTGCAAGGCGGCGCTGAATCCGGAAGCCATAGACAACAAACCGACCAACACACCTACTACCCCGGCAATTCCAACTACGATCACCGATGAGGAACCAAGACGCGAACCCAGGTTCCGCAAATTCATCAGCGTGATTTCCCATATCTGCTTCAACATCGTCTAACGCTCCCTGAGTGCGTCGACGATTGTCAGGCGCCGCGCCTCCAGTGCAGGTATGCCACCGATGACAATTCCAATCACAATGGCGAGGATCAGTGCCGAAGCGATCAGTGTGGCGGAATATTCAAAATCACCGATGAAGCCTCCCAACGTACTCCCCAACACGTCCTGCATCGCAAACGCGAGAAGGATCCCTAGCACGCCGCCTACGACACAGAGCAGTACAGATTCGCCCAACACCAGAATTGACACCAGAGTGTCGGTGAAACCCACCGTTTTGAGCACAGCCAGTTCAGGTATCCGTTCACGCAATGCTTGTGACATCGTATTTCCGGTCAACAATACGATCGTGAAAAAAACGGCACTCATGATCATCGCGGTAATAAATCCCATATCGCCAAGCTGACTCGCGAACTGACGAGAAAACTCGTCTTCCGTTGCCGTGCGGGTGGGGTCCTGGGAATTCTCGAAGAGCAGATCAATCTGGTTTGCGATTTCTGCTGCTCTATCGGTATCGCTCAACCTTATCGTCCACCAGCCCACCTGATTTTTACTATAGTCTGCAACGGCTTCGGTGAAGTACTCGTATTGAAATAGAAACAACGGGGCTTCGGATTCTCCAACTCTTGCCGTGAAGGTCCCGACGAGTTCGAATTCCCAGAGCCGAGATCCGTTCTGCATCGAATAGATGTCACCCTGGATAGGGATGATGTCACCCAACTTCCAGCCGAAACGTTCCGCCAGACTTGCCGCGACAACTGCACCCCTCCGGGTTTGGGCAAAAGCATCAAGCTCTTCTTTGCTGATAACGAGTTCCGAATACATATCAAAATACGCATACGGGTCGACCGGGTACTTCGGGAAAAAATTCCGTCGCTCCTGATAGTTGCCACCGAACCAGTTCGCATGGGTAACCGCCTCGACTCCTTCAATATTCAGCATTTGCTGCTGCTGGTTGATCGGCAGACTGTCGATGATGGAATATTTCGGGGTGGAAATGAGCCTGTCAATACTGGCAAGGTTGAACGAACCGGAAGAAGCGAAGGCGTTGGAAATCGCCTGTAACAGCATAAACAGCAGAAACGCGATCATCAGCGACAACAAGGTCAACAGAGTTCGCGTTCGCTTGCGAAAAAGACTCGCCCACATCAGCCCAAAAATGCTCATGCGGTTGCCTCCTCAACGAGCTTTCCTTTGTCCATGTAGAGTGTGCGCTGGGCGTGATTCGCGGCTTTGGGATCGTGCGTGACGATGATGATCGTCTTGCCATGATCGCGATTCAACAACTCCAGCAACTCGAGAATCTCATCCGCCGTGCCCCGATCGAGATCTCCCGTAGGCTCGTCGCATAACAACAAGGCCGGGTCGGCGACCAGTGCCCGGGCAATGGCGACCCGTTGCTGTTGACCACCGGACAATTCGCCTGGTTTGTGTTTGGCACGATCGGACAAGCCGACAATCTCGAGGGCCGTGGCGGCGTTTTTGGTCCGCTGACTGCGCGACAATTTGGTGAGTAACAACGGCAACTCGACGTTTCGCTGGGCGTTCAACACCGGGAGCAAGTTGTAAAACTGAAAAATGAAGCCAACGTTCACCGCTCGCCATCTGGCGAGCGCTGAACTCGACAACCCATTCAAATCGATACCGCTTACCGATACGATCCCGGCCGTTGGGTGATCCAGGCCACCGATCAGATTCAACAAAGTTGTTTTGCCGGAGCCGGAAGGTCCCATCAACGCGAGGAAGTCTCCTTCATCAACGGTCAGATTGATACCGGTCAGGACTTCGACGGTTTCTTTGCCTTTGATGAATGTTTTCTCTAAATCCCTGCAGTTAACGATTTCCGACACTCTACCCCCTAATCGAGCACACTCACCCGGTCGCCATCCGCCAACCTGAGCAAAGACTCATCTGACAAATCCGCAACAACCCGCTCACCACTGCTCAAACCCGACACCAACCGCACCTGAACACCTTCGTGAGATCCCACGGTTACGTTGCGTCTGCGCACTTGTTCGTTACTGACCACATAAACAAAATGGGTGCCAAGCCCGGAATCCTGGCCGAGTGCCGAATTCGGAACCAGTACACCTTCGACCACGTCGGCCGCCGAATCGGCTCCCACCTGCGGCTCCAAAAAAGCGACTCTGACACCCATATCCGGCAGCACGCGATCGTCTTTCTCGAGTAACGCCACTCGCACCCGCACCGTTGCCTTGTTCCGATCGGCCGTTGGTATGATCGCAATGACCTCCGCACGAAACTGGTGGTCGGGGTATGCGTTGAGAGTGACCTGGACAGGTTGTTTGGCGTAAACGCGATTGATGTAGGATTCGTTTACGTCCACTTCGACCTCCAGCGAGTCCATGTCGACAATGGTACAGATCCCGGTGCGGGTGAAACCACCACCGGCTGATATCGGGGAAATCATCTCGCCTGGCTGCGCTGCCTTGGCAACGACGATGCCGCGAAACGGTGCAAGAATACGCATATCCGCAAGCGTTGTCCGTTGTACGGCGACGGAGCGTTCGGCTACGAATATGTCTTGCCGGGCACGATCCAGACGAGCGATCAGACCTTCGACAGATAAGCTGTCGCGGTCAAGATCCGCCCGGCTCGCAAGGTTACGATCTGCCAGACCCTGGGTACGGTCAAGGTCGAGCTGGGCGCCTGGTCGGTCCACGCCGTCGCGGTGCTCACCGACCGGGAAGCGCGGACCAAAGAGGGCGCCGCCGGCGCCGCTGCAGCCCTGTGCCGGGAGCTCCAGGTGGCGCTCCAGGACAGCGTCGACGCCGGGGTGCTGGTGGGAGCTGGAGCTGGCCAGGACGGCCACCAGGGCGCCGGAGAGCGGTTTTACAGTAACGGGGCGCCGCGGAGTCCCACCCCAGGACCCAGC
>JACZXA010000128.1 GCA_022571865.1 Pseudomonadota bacterium | reverse complement strand
GGGTTGCCGTGCAATCCGCGGCACAGATCACGCGCGATGTCGTGTGGATCGCCACCGCGCAACGTGTGGATCTGGCTTTGGAAACCACCAATGACGGGTTGCACTCGTATGGCAGCGGTGTGTGGCTTATACATGACCACCAGGGTAAAGGTGTGACGACCGACGGCATTGGTCCGGGAGGCAATCTGAGCGCCATCGTGTACGAAGAGTTCCTGGCTGAGAACGGTTGGCCGAACACTTCGGGAGTTTCGCTCGAACCGTATTTTTCCAAGGCGTACTACGACAAGAAGGTTCCCGTTTGGCAGAGTTACGACCCTGGCGGGCTCTTGACCGCAGCGGGTACCGATTCCTGGGCATTGATTCGTCTCGTTGGCGCGGGTGTGTTTCTCGGCGCGCTTCTTGGCGCGCTGGCATTGATGTGGAGTAGACGCCCTAACGAGGCCCAATGATGCATACGTTGACCATCTGGGTAGTCGTGCTGGGTATGGCCGGTCATAGCAGCCATCAGATGACCCTCGAGCCAGGTGGTTCGGTGATGAACTCGAACACTTCGGAGTTGCCCTATGACTGCGACGAAATTTCCGGTGAGCACGCATTCACCGTTTATGCGGGTGTTGAGTTCGCGGCGGATTATCCGGGAACCACCTTTGGCATGAGCCAGCACGAGTATTTCGTGAAACCCTGTAGCCTCGTGACGGTCACCTTCATCAACAAGGATCAGGTTCGGCACCAATGGATGGTTCACGGGCTGCCGAAGTACCTCTATAAGCAGGGTATGTTTCATCTGGAAGCTGCTGGGGGTTTCAGCCAGACGGGGTCGTTCATCGTACCGAGTGACGATCGCACCTACCTCGTTCACTGCGATGTACCTCAGCACATGGAAAAGGGCATGAAAGGGCAATTGAAGGTTGGCCGGGGTAACGGTGATCTGTGGAGCGTGCCGGGAGTGAGCGAAGGACTCTATCGAGACAGTTACACGCCACGTTACGGTGGAGTCTGGTTCATGACGTCGGTAGTCACTGGCATCGTCCTCGTGTTCGTTCTGTATGGAGTCTGGGGACGGAACTGAAGTAGTTCCGAATCAGGCGATCGCCTGCAGATACCTGTCCTGGTCTATGTTTCGCCCGCACAAAACCACGGCCACCGCTTGATTCGTCAGTTTCTTTGAGTTCTGAAGACAGCCAGCCAGAGCAACGCCTGCCGCGCCTTCGACGATCCAACGTTCGTGTTGGGCCAGCAGTCCCATGGCGTTGCCTATTTGCTCCTCTGAGACGAGAACGTGCTCATCGATGAGCCGACTGCATGCCTCGAAGGTGATCGTACCCGGCTCGATGCCTCCCGCCGTCCCGTCGGAGAGGGTTGGCTGTTCCGCCACGTCATGAATGTGTCCAGCTTGAATACATGCGTGCATTGCCGGGGAGTTTTGTGGCCAGCATCCGTAGATGCGGATGTGAGGATTGTGCGCCTTAAGGTAGGTCGCAACGCCTGAAATCAACCCGCCACCACCTACTGAGACAAACACTGCGTCGAGGTTCGGGTGCTGCACCGTCAGTTCCTTCCCGATCGTGCCTTGTCCGGCGATGACCCACGGGTCGTTGTAAGGGGAAACGAATACCTGACCTGAGGATTCGGCTGCCTGGCGAGCCAGAAGTTCGCTTTCGAGGCCACCAACCGGCACTTTTACCAGCCGGGCGCCGAGTGCCTCGATGGCTTTGAGCTTCATGAGCGATGCGCCCTCGGGCACATAAATAGTCGCCGACACACCGGTAATTTTCGCAGCCAATGCAACCCCCTGGCCGTGGTTACCGGACGAGGCGGCAACAACACCGCGAGATGCCTGTTCGTCATCGAGAGTCAGCAGTCGGTTCAAAGCGCCGCGCAGTTTGAACGAGCCGGTTCTCTGGAGATGTTCACACTTCAACTGCAGCTCGAACTCATCTCTCAGGGAAGATCGTTCCAGTGGGGTGGTGCGAATATGTGGAGCAATTCGCGTGGCAGCCCGGTCAATATCGTCGGGGGATGGAAATACTTCGCTGCTCAAACTTACAGACGCCGCCGTTGAACGTGGTTCAGTCGGTCAGACTTCACCGCGAATATAGTGCTGAAGCTGATCGATGGTGTCGGCTTGCTCGTCGATGATTTCCGAAAACAGGTCACGCAACGAAAGCATGCCGACTACTTTACCGGCATCTAGGACCGGGAGATGCCTGATGTGATGATCCTTCATCAGTTTCACACAATCGGCTATCTGATCATGAGGGGCTACTTCAATGACATCGTACGTCATGATTTCCGAAACATGCGTTTCTTTGGAAGAGCGATCTCTGAGTATCACTTTGCGGGTGTAATCCCGTTCGGAAACGATCCCCACGAGCTTGTCGTTCTGCATAACGGTCAGCGCCCCGACTTCTCGTTGTGCCATCGTGGCAATCGCCGAGAACACTGTATCGGTTGGCGACACCGACCAGACGTGGGTGGCGCCTTTGTGGCGCAGTACATCGGTTACACTTTTCATGTTTGATTGGCGTGAAACACCCCTCCCGCAACTCACACTCGTCAACATTGTGCGACTCGAAATAGGGGATAACAACCGAAAAAAAGATCGATTGGTAATAACCAAACAGGCACTAAGAACCGGAAACGAGCCGAAGCTCGGTAAGTTTTCCCGGCGCACCGAGAGCGGCCTCGAGCATACGCCAACCGCGCGCGCGATCGACAATCGTCCGACCTGCCGCCATCGCACAAAGCGTGTAAACGAAGCAAATGGGGAGGACGAAGGTGTGGTTTCGGATGGCTCACGGCAATACCTTTTATTCACGATGTTTGCTCCGATGTGGATTGCTGACAGCATACCTGCCACCTACTGACAACGGGTTGTCAGTAGGGATTATGGATGCTAGATAAATAGTGGTTACTCCTGACACTGTTATGTCAGTAGCAGGGATTTATCCGTCAAGATCGATGGTAAGATCTCATCGTGAGAAGAGCAGACAGGTTATTCCAGATCGTGTTGATGCTGGGCCGGGGACGGGTGCTGACGGCGAATACCATTGCCGAACGCCTGGAGGTGTCCGACCGCACGATCTATCGGGACGTTCAAGACCTGCAACTCTCCGGGGTTCCCATCGAAGGCGAGACGGGCGTGGGTTATGTCCTGCGTCGTGGTTATCAGGTGCCACCGATGATGTTCGACGAGGAGGAATTGCAGGCCCTCGTATTCGGCGCCGATGTCGCGAAATCTTATGGGGATGCCGGCATGGCGGAGGCCGCCGACCGAATTCTGGCAAAAATCGACGCGGTGTTGCCCCAGCGGTTGCGTCCGCACCTGGTTTCACACCGGGTGGTCGTGCCCGATTTCCGAATCTCCGAAGAGGTCAGCGAGACCTTGGGAGAGGCTCGTAATGCGATCAACAACCAGTTGCGCCTGTTCCTCGATTACCGGAATGCAGCGGAGGAATCCAGCGAACGCATCATCTGGCCTTTGACGGTCGCATACTGGGGCCGCACCTGGACCCTGGGTGGGTGGTGTGAGCTACGCCAGGATTTCCGCAATTTTCGGCTCGATCGGATCAACTCGCTGAGAATCCTCTCATCGAAGTTTCCGGACGAACCAGGAAAGCGACTGGAGGACTTCTTGGCGAGCGACAGGCGCTGTTAGGATTGGCCGGCTTGCGGATTGCAGCATCGGTTTGTCCACACTAGTCATACAGTCGCATCGCGATCCTCTACCGGCGCACTGGTACCCGCCTTGCCTCGACTCGGTGCGAAGTTGGGCTGGCGAGCAAAATTTTACCTACCGCTTTGTCGGCGATGAACTTTTCGACCCCCTGCCGGATGACATTCTGCAACGAACCGTAGATCGCACGGTGGTTGCAACGGATCTGGCCCGCTTGTACGCGTTACGCGAAGGATTACGAGAGGGTTTTGCGGCGGTGGTCTGGTGCGATGCAGACGTTCTGATCGTTCGTCCGGATTGCCTGAAGTTGCCCGATGATGCCTACGCCCTGGGCAGGGAAGTGTGGGTACAGGGACCACCAGATGATCTTCGAGCGTACGTTAAAGTGCACAACGCTTTCCTGTTGTTCCGGCAAGGCAATTCTTTTCTGGAATTTTACCTCGACACCGCTCTCAGGCTGATTCGTGCTCACCAAGGACCGATGGTGCCGCAACTCATCGGTCCGAAGTTGTTGACGGCGATACACAACGTGATTGGTTGCCCGGTATTCGAGTCTTTTGCCGCGCTCAGTCCTCTGGTCGTGCGGGATCTATTGAGTGGAGGTGGTTCGGCGTTGAAATTGTTCCAGCGACGTCACTCTGTGACACCCGCGGCGGTCAATCTGTGTGGCTCAATGGTGGCCAACGGAGCGCTCACCGATGAAGAAATCGGTGCTCTGATCGATCTGCTCTCGAGTCGACCGAGCGTGCTAGGGTAGTCTGCTCTGGATTGGTAGATTGCGACAGATAAGTGGGAGTCTCCGGTCACATTCAGATGAGATATGCTTTGTCGGGTACCGGGGGAGTAAACAAATGACGGTGTTCGTGACCTCGTCGAGGGGTTTGTTGGTGTTGATCGGCTTGTCAGGCATATGCTTGGCCAGTTTCCTGGCGGTCGCCGATCCGCCGCCAGCAGCGGCTTTCGGGAAACTACCTCAAGTTCTGTCCGTCAGCTTGTCACCCGATGGCACAAAGGCAGTAATCCTTCGCGCAATCAAAAACACATACCACGTTACCCTGACGGACTTCAGTCAGGGTAAGAGCCGCATGCTGATGGCAGCGAAACCCGATGAGTTCTTGTTCATCGGGTGCAGTTGGGCGACGGACACACGCATTGTGTGTGCCGTTAGAAACTACATCGATTCGCGCGATGGGCTGCTACCGAGTCGCGGCCGCATTGCGCTCTTCATGCGAGATGCCCGTTCCGTCAGAACCCGGTTGCTCGCCGTCGACGCAGATGGCAAAAATGTGCTGCAACTCGTGCCACCTGCGAGGTCGCGCCAGCGAAAAGATCCCGAATTCAATGCGCCCGATCAAAGTACCGTGATCGGCTGGCTGCCCGACGAGCCGAACCACATCCTGATGCAGATTGCCCGGGAGCATCGGATTTTCCCAAGCGTCTACAAAATCAACATCAATAACAACAAGATGCAGCGCATTCGCCGGTATCACAGTCCGATATTGCGTTGGTTTGCGGATCGCCACGGAGAGCTGCAATTTGCATTGGGTGTTCGTCCAGACATGAACATTGGTGCGTACGCCGTCAACGAGGATGGATTGAAGGAGTTGGATGTCTCCCACCTCGCGGGTGTGAACCCGCCGGTGCCACTGGCCATGACCTCGAACGGGAAGCTTGCCTACGTCGCCGCCAACCATGGCGCCGATACGTTGGGCATATTCGAGGTAAATCTGGCTAATGGCGAGGTGGTGAACACGCTCTATAGGAATGCCCGGTTCGATGCGGGTGCGGGTCTCCTGCAGCATCGCCAGACCCGCGAACCCGTGGTACTGCAGTACTACGGTGAAAGTCTCAACCATCACTGGTTCGACGAGGAGATCAAAGCCCGCTTCGATCGCGCCAGCACAGCGTTGCCTGGCGCGCCTTCCGTCGTCGCCATCGTCAGCTTTGACGACACATGGAATCGTTTGATTTTACGCGCAGAAGGCAACGGCACATTTCCAGCCTTTTACCTGTACGACGATGCAGCCAAGTCGCTCACGGTGCTTGGAACATCCTACCCGGACCTCGGGACAGCAGTTGACCTCAAGTCGGTAAGCTACCAAGCACGAGATGGCCATCGGATTCCTGCTTATTACGCCATTCCTGCAACCGGCGAGGGTCCCTACCCAACGGTGATCCTCCCCCATGGAGGTCCTTACACGCGGGATCTGGGCGAGTTCGACTATCGGGTCCAGTTTCTGGTGAGTCGCGGCATCGCGGTGTTGAAACCCAATTTCCGTGGCTCGGCCGGTTACGGGGATGCCCACCTGGCGAGCGGATTCAATCAGTGGGGTCTGAAGATGCAGGACGATGTTATCGATGGCCTGGACTGGATGATCGAGCAGGGCATCGCCGACCCGAAAAGAGTATGCATCATGGGCGAGGGCTTTGGTGGTTATGTTGCCCTGGTCGCGTCTTATAAAACGCCGGAACGTTTTCGCTGTGCGGTGTCCTTTGCCGGTATGACGGACCTGGCCGAGGTGGACTCGAACTTTTACAACTTTCGATTCGGAGCGCTTCCCATTGCGAGCATTCAAGAAGGAAAGTCCAGAGCAGAAAATTCACCGTTGGATCATGTCGACGAGATCGACCTGCCCCTACTTGTCGTACATGGGGATGTAGATCGCAGTGTCATGATCGAACAGTCCCGAACGCTGGCCAAGGCGCTCCAGGAGGCGGGCAAACCGCATCGCTACATAGAACAGCTACACGGCGATCATTTCTTGAGCCTTGAGAGCCACCGCATTGAATTCCTGGAAGCACTGGATAAGTTCCTGGCCCAACACCTGTTTGCTGATTCCGATCCTTGAGCGGTAAAGTGGTTAATACCATAAGAAGTCATCACATGAAAAAGCACACCGTAACTCTCCTCGTGGGACTGGCGGGTCTGGCGGGCGTCACCCTGTTGGGGGGTTGTTCGCAGTCCGAGGCACCATCCACGATCGTGCCTCCCACCCCGGAGGCTTCCCCCGTGACAATCTACACGGCGGAGCAGTTTTACCTGACCACGGCTTATCGGTTGGGTTCGGCTGCGGGTTTCAGTTTTTCCACAGAGGGTAGTCACGTTCTCGTCAGCTCTGATACGACTGGCGTGTTCAACGTTTACGCGCTGAGCGTCGTTGGTGGTGAGAGTCATGCGCTCACAGATTCGTCGAAAGATTCAACCTATGCCGTGACGTATTTCCCTGAAGACGACCGGGTTCTGTTGACTGCCGATGAGGGCGGCAATGAACTCAATCACCTCTATGTCCGTAGTCTCGATGGCACGATCACCGATCTCACGCCGGGTGAAAATCTGAAGGCACGGTTTATCGGTTGGGCTCAAGACAATGGCGGGTTTTTTGCCGCGACCAACGAACGAGATCCCCGTGCGTTCGATATGTATCGATACGATGTGGAGAGTTACGAACGTGTCCGGGTGTATGAAAACGCCGATGTACTGGGGCTCAGGGATATCAGCTCAGATGGCCGTTGGTTGGCGTTGTCCAAACCTCACAGCAGTGCGGATTCGGATCTATATCTGCTGGACCTGCAAGCCGATGGCGCGAGACCTGAACTGATCACGCCTCATGAAGGTGCAATAAGCCATGGTGTGTTCGGTTTCAATCCGGATAACACAGGCCTGGTGTACGGAACCGATGAGCATGGAGAATTCAGGCAGGCCTGGCTTTACGACATTGCCGGTAAACACCACTCGCCTTATATCGAAGAAGACTGGGACGTGCTGTTCGTCGGCTTTTCCAAATCGGGTAACTACCGCGTCTGGGGAGTCAATGTGGATGCCCGCACGGTTTTGAAGATATTGGATCTGCGCACGAATACCCTCGTTGCACTGCCCGAACTGCCGGGTGGAGATCTGGCCAACATCCGTTTTTCACGAGACGAGACATCCATCAGCCTGCTGGTCAGTTCGGATCAGATGCCGCGCAACGTTCATGTGGTGAATCTGGCCACCTCCACGCAGCAGCAACTGACCGATGCCCTCAACGAGGAGGTAAATTCAGACGACCTGGTTGCTTCCGAAGTGATTCGATACTCGAGCTTCGATGATCTCGAGATTCCCGGAATCCTCTATAAGCCGAAATCTGCGAGCGCCGATAGTCCCGTTCCGGCCCTGGTATGGGTCCATGGTGGACCCGGTGGGCAGAGTCGCCCGGGCTACAACCCCATGATTCAACACCTGGTGAATCACGGTTATGCGGTGTTCGCGGCGAACAATCGGGGTTCATCGGGTTATGGTAAAACCTACTATCACCTGGATGACAAGAAACACGGCACCGTCGATCTCGACGATATCGTTTATGCCGGCAAGTACCTCGCAGGGCTCGATTGGGTGGATGGCGAACGCATTGGCATCATCGGTGGAAGTTATGGCGGTTACATGGTTGCCGCGGCGTTGGCGTTCCGACCGGATGCGTTCGAGGTCGGTATCAATATCTTCGGGGTAACCAATTGGGTCAGAACGTTGAAGAGCATTCCTCCCCGGTGGACGGCTAACAAAGTAGCGCTTTACGACGAGTTGGGTGATCCGGCGACAGATGAGGAACGCTTGCGGGCAATATCGCCGCTGTTCCATACGGAAAACGTACGGGTTCCATTGCTGGTGATTCAGGGGGCAAACGACCCGCGGGTACTGCAGGTGGAAAGCGATGAGTTGGTCGCAAACATACGCGCAAACGGCGTGAGCGTGGACTATGTAGTTCTTGAAGACGAAGGTCATGGATTCTCGAAACGGGGCAACCGAATCGCCGTTTCAGAGGCTTTCTTGACGTTTCTCCAGAAAAATCTGACGCTCGCCAGCATCGATTGAAACAACAGACGGAGTGAAAGAAGTGAATGTTCTGAATCGTCTGAAAGCCATGACGCTCCTGGGTTTCTGTGGGTTGCTGACGCCTTTGCCGTATGGGCAAGCGTACGGAGCGGAAGTTGAGCTGCCTCGCTCGTTGGAAACCGCTGGTTTTCAGGAGGTGCTGGCAGTTTCGGGCAACGTATATATCGCAGGGCAGCCGGACGAGGCGGGTCTCGCCAGAGCAAAGTCGTTGGGCGTGACGACCGTGGTCAATCTGCGAACCCACCGCGAGACCGACGATCGTAAAATCGTTCCTTACGATGAGGAAAAGAGCGTGACGGAACTGGGCATGAAATACGTGCATATTCCGCAGGGGGGTCCCGATACTCCGTATGGTCCGCAAGCCGTGGATCTATTCGCGCAAGCCCTGGAAGCAGCCGAAGGCAAGGTATTGCTCCACTGCACGGTCGCGTGGCGTGCGAGCCACTTGTGGACAGCGTATCTGGTGAAACACAAAGGCCTCGATCTACAAGAAGCCGTACGCCACGGTCGTGCCGTGAACTTCGGCACGTTGCCGTTGGAAGGTTTTCTCGACAAGTCGTTGACGATGGATTATCTGGAGCCTCAATAGACCCATAAACACCTGTGCCTGGAGCAATGTATGACTGATTTGTTTGATGTGATGTACAACTGCCGTGCAATGCGGCGGCTCGATTCGAAGCCGGTGCCGGAAGAGTTGCTGTTGAAACTCATCGAGGCCGCAAACCAGGCGCCGAGTGGGTCCAATATGCAGCGCGCGAGATGGATAATCGTCCGCGACGACGAGCAGCGAAAACGCTTGGCGGCGTTGAACAAGACGGCGGTGGAGGCATACGTTGGGCCTCAATCCGGTCGAGCGGGTGCATTGCCTCACCAGTCGGCTGAGAAGCGCCAACGGATGTTGGACGCTGTGTTATGGCAGGCAGAGCACATGCAGGAGATTCCGGCGCTGGTCATTGCCTGTTTTGAATTCGATGAACCCGTCCCGGCTGGTCAAGCCGCTCGTGCGGGCAGTTCTCTGTGGCCCGGTGTGCAGAATCTGCTGTTAGCCGCGCGAGCACTCGGGCTGGGAGCAGCGTTGACTACCCTGGGGCTCAGCGATCGTGAGGCAAGCCGGGAGGTGTTGGGTTTGCCTGATAATATCGAAGCGTTCGGTCTCATCCCGATAGGTTATCCGTTGGGGAACTTCGGACCGGTAACGCGTCTCCCGGTCGCCGATACGATGCGCTGGGATCAATGGTCCGAAAGTTAGCAGATTTGAGCGTCGGCGGCTTGCTCGCGAGTGTAGAAGGCGGTACCTCGAACGAAACCGGAAATAATCGTGGGTATTAGTGACGTGATTCTGCCTTTGACGTCGTGGTCCGCCGCCCAGTCTTCGGGTAAACCTTCCACGAGATGAATGGGCGCGGGGCGCCCGTCGAAGTAACGTGAAATCTCCGCCCTCCCGGTCTTCTTATCGTAGAAGGCGGGGATGAAGCCCCACGTTTTGTTGTTGATGCTGATGCCGGTGGTGCCTGCGAAGTCCCGATTTTCTCTGCGCAGGGAACCTGCACTCACCCTTTCTACGATCCTGTCCATAACCGAAATCCTCCCTTTGACTGCGGGATTTCTTGTGAGTTGCTCCATTCGTTATTCAGGTCGCATAACGTGTGCCAACCATCGCAATTGTATTTTAACTCATTGTTTTTAAACAATAATTTCATGAATCAGCGATATGAGATGCCCGATTCGACTGGTTCTCAGGTGACCTGGAACTGGATTCCTGGCCAATTTTTGGTCATGGAATTCACCATCGCGCAAATCGCCGCTGACGCTATCGCGCGAGAAAGCAATGCGTTGGGTGGCCGCCCAGTACCGATCTTCCAACACCGACAGTTGGATTCCTGAGTATTCGGCCAACTGCCCCGGTTGCTAGAAAGGCATACCCTCGGTTTCCTTTTCCACCCTGGCGGTGACGATCGGCGAGGCTAACGCCTGATCGAGGTATTTGCGAAGTTTTGGATATTCGTCACCCTGCACATCGTAATCACCGTACCGGGCCTGAATGAAACAGGTCACCACCGCGATGTCCGCAATGCTCAGTGCATCCCCAACCAGGTAGCCGCTTTCCGGGACCTGGGTTTCGAGGTAAGTCAGAGCTTCCGGCATGCCGTTATCGAGAATGTCCTGAACGACGGCTTCGTCGGTTGGCTGGTTGTAGAACTTTGGATTCAGAAACCGCTGACGAAACAGACCGGCGCAGTTCTCGATCAGTTTGGTGTCGGCAAATTCTTCGAGCCAGCAGGCTCTGGCTTCAAGCACCGGATCTTCCGGGTAAATGGGCTTTTCGGGAAAAACGCGGTCGATGTAACGACAACTCACGCTGGTATCGGCGACGGTAAACCCATCGTGATCCAGCACCGGCACCTTGCCGAGCGGACTGATGGCACGAAACTCGGGCGACTCGTCTGCCGGAAAGACCGGTACGTTTTCGTATTCGAGACCCTTGTATTCCAAAGTCAACAACAACTTGCGTACAAAAGGAGAAAGTGGAACGCCGTGAACGGTAAGCATACAGAACTTCCGGAAGTAAAGGGGGGGCAGAGTATCCTCCACCGGATCTGGCAGGAGAAGCCCCCTGAGGTAGATTCTTAGATCGATTCAGGGAAGCTTGCTGGCAAATTGATCTAGCGCAAGAAGCCAGTTGGCGGTCATGTGCTCGAGCATTCTGCGGCCTTTGTCGGGATCCGCCAGGGTCGGGTCACCATAAACACCCGATTCATCAGCCCGACTGAACTTGCCCGGTGCATACCCGATCTGTTCGGCTGGTTCACTGCGATAGTTACGCTTGGCGCGATCCATCTTCACGAGATCCGGTCGAAGAAACAGCACGATGGAGGTTTCCATTTCGTCCGCGTGTCCGCCCCGTTTTTGTTCGTAGAAGGTGGCGGCTTCTTCCGTTTCCAGGTCGTCCCAGGAAACGATCAGCGTGGGTACGTCGTGATTGGCTCGAATATCCCGTGCGACGATGCTCAAAGGTAACCCGGTCGCTCGACTGATGCCCGTGTTGAGGAAAACCAGGGATCTCGCCCCGTGGCGAATAAGGGATTGGGCAACTTCTGCGACGTAACTCTGGAAGATCAGCGAATCGGCGATTTCGGTACCCGGATAGTCGCGAAATGCCGGGAACCAACCGTGCAGGATGGGTGGGGCAACGAGTACGTCGCGGTTTTCCACGGCGGCATCGGTTAAGTGGTTCAACACGAGCTCGTCGGTTTTCATCGGCAGATGGGGTCCGTGTTCCTTGGCACCGGCCCCGAAGGGAATCACCACGATGGGCGTCTCGTTGAACGCCCGCTCGGCTTCGGTCCAGGTCAGATCACCCAGATAGTGGCCAGCATGGGCCGTTGTCCCCGTCAGGCTCATGAGCAGCAACACCGTGCAGTTGAGTCGGTTCATGTTAACCCCTAAGTTGAACTGCCCGATGGTAGCCCGGATGAGTCCCGGGTGGTGAGGCGAGCCTTATTCGGTTCCGGGCTTGATGGAGGTCTGACGGGTGGTAATACCCAGGGGTCCCCTGGGCAGGTATAACTCGAACTGTGATCCGTCGCGCAGGATCGTAAGCGCAATACTTTCACCACTATTTCCGTTGGTCGCTATGGCCATGAGGTCTCGAGCGGAGTAAACGGGCTGATTGTCAAACGCAAGCACCATATCGCCAGGCAGGAGGCCTATTTCATCGGCGGCCGATCCTCGAAAAATGTCGCGTACCACCACCCGGTTGGAGCGTCCCGATGCATAAAGATAACGATCGTATGCGTCGTCACCGTAGTTGGCCTGGAGAAATTCGCGAGTGCTCGGTAGATTGGCTAGCGATTTGCGGTAGTCCTGCCTGTTGGAGCCTCCTTCACGCGCCATCTCATAACGCAGGTTCAATCGTTCCATGGCGATGGAATCCAGGCGCTCGTTGATTTCCCGTGCCTCGGCCGGGCTGAATCCTGCCCTGACGAGGCGTTCATCGTTCTGGTTGGCCGGGTTGGCAAAAAATTCAGTGGAGAAGAAACCTTCTTCAGACGGTGGTACGGCATCTGTGGATTCGGGCCGCTTGTCCGAGGTAGCCAATTCCCGTTGGAGGTGGGCGAGTTCCAAGGCCATGGCATCCTGTTTGGCCTGCTGGGTTTCTAAACGGACCTCGATAGATTTCAGAATTGCGACCAGATCAGAGTCGACGTCGTCCCGTGTGCCTAAACGCGCCCACTCGTCCCCTGAGCGTGCTGGCTGATCTTTGGGCAAGGTGCTTTTTGCTTCGCGAGAATCCAGCCAGAAGAGACCCGTGGCGATAGCCAGGGTCAGCAGGAGGATTCCCAGGATGGTTTGACTCGTATTCATGGCTTATTTGAATCAATGCGCGTCACGAAGTTCCAGCACTTTTTGACCTGCTTGTTTTTTCCACGTTGGTTTGCCTATTTTAGGATTGCCGCCGCCTGCTTGCCACGGTTAGCGACTTCTAGTTGTATGATCCTTCGTTTGGTGTTTTCTTCGGGAGGGTGGGATGTTCCGTTTGTGGCGTAAACGTGTCACTACAATCGCTATGGTGGTTTGCGAATGACGGGGAGAGCGATGAGGATCGTCCAGGACGGCTTCGCAGGCTTGTTGGGCGTCGAGTTTATCGAAAGTGAAACCGACCGCGTCGTCGTGCGCATGGGTTATCGGGAAATATTGGGAGTCGGCCGCATTCACGGCGGGGCGATCAGCGCCCTGGTGGACATTGCCGCTACGGCTGCGTTCTGGTCACACCCGGATCTGACCGAGAGTGCCCGGGGTGCGACGGTTGGTTTTACGATCAACTTTCTGCGGTTGGCGGTGGCGGAGGATCTGATCGCGGAAGCGCGTGTACGCCGGCGTGGAGGAACAATCTGCACCGGCGAGGTGAC
>JACZXA010000127.1 GCA_022571865.1 Pseudomonadota bacterium | reverse complement strand
CGGTTTGCAATGCTTCTTCGTTAAACTCTTTCATGCCTGTCCTCCTCAATGTGGCTCTGCCACGTTACTCAACAATCAAGGTAACCCACGATCGTTGAGGTAGGACAGGTCTAAACATGATGCCTAGCGTGCTGCCGCTAACGCGTAAAGTAAATCCACGTAGAATTTTTCTACCTCGGCAAGGCCCGCAACCCGACTGCCGGCAACCGGTTCAATCACCATGAATTCGTTTGGCGCGTGGGCACCGGCACCCAGGCCCAAACCAGCCGCAATGAGCGGCAACCCGAGATCGGTAAATACATAATACGGCGCACTCCCGGCGATGCGAACGCTTACCGAGGGGATGCTGCCGTGTTTATTGAAAACACCGAGAACCGCGCGCACCAGCGGGGTGTCAACCGACGTCTGTGCGGGTGGATACCCGGAGATTTTGCGAAGCACGATGTCATCGAAGCCATTGGCATCGAGATGGGCGCGAATCAGGCGTAACGCTTCGTCCGGTGTCTGGTTGGGGACAAGGCGTGAGTCGAGCTTGGCGGTCGCCTTGTGTGGAAGGATGGTCTTGACCCCCTCCCCGGTGTAACCGCCCCAGATGCCGTCGATGTTCAATGTGGTGCCAAAGGTCAGGGTCGCGAGTGAAGTACGCCCCGAGATTCCGTCGATCCACTCGGCGATGCCGAATCCTTCGCAAACGCCAGCTTCGCGCCGCTGCCAACCCGCAACTGTCCCGTTGAATATCCACACCTCCTCTTCCGACGGGGGACGGATGGCATCGTAATAGCCCGGAACTTCGATGACATTGCCATCGTCTGTGGTCAGCGAGGCGAGGGCCTGAACCAGACGCCAGGCGGGCGCATCGGCAATTGCCTTGTAGGAGCCGTGAATCTCGGCGTTCGCCGGTCCGCCTGAGGCGGCACCGTTTGCTTCGAGTTCGAAGTACACGGTGCCCTTCACGCCGAGAAACAAACTAACGTCTCCACTCGGTGTTTGACTGTTGAACGGGAAGAACACCCCATCGGCCGTTCTGAGACGCTCGGCGTAACCGTCGACAATCTCCGGAAAGTTGGGAGAACCGAGCTCCTCTTCGCCTTCGGCCAGCACCATCAGGTTGACCGGAAGCGTCCCCTCAACGGCGATAATCGAGGCAAGCGCGTTGAGGAACGCGCGTTCGGGACCTTTCTGATTGGTGGCGGCGCGCGCCATCAGCACCTTTCCGAGTGGATGATCGACGACTTCACCAGCAAAAGGGTCGACCTGCCAATCCTCCGGATTGACCGGCTGGACGTCGTACATCATGTAGATCACGAGGGTTTTCTCGGCTTCCGCGTCGTAATAACCCCAGACGCCCGGATGTCCCGCACTTGCAACGAGGGCGACCTCGCTGAAACCGAGGGATTCCAGATCCGAGGCGAGCAGCCGCGCCATGGCCTGCACGCCCACGTTCTGGGCGCTGATGGACTTCTGGCGTACCCAGCGCACGAGGTGGGAAAGATGAGCTTCCAGATTCTCATCGATGTAGGCATAAACTGAAACGTGCTCGCCTTGATATGCAGGAACGCTCGCGGCATCGAATCCTTCCGCCTCCGGAACCTGGATTTCCTGGCTCTTGACGTTGGCGGCCGCAAGCCAAACCATCACCAGCCCCAGCATCCATGTGTTCAAACGTATCCCCTCAAGATGCGCTATTGATCGACGGCTTGTGTTCGTTCACATTCCACTTTCAATAACAAAAGCGAACGGCCACCTTTAGTATGAGCAATATCGACCGCGATCACGAACAGGGCCTCGAAGACGTCCAACAACTGGGGCTCTTTGCCGCCATCGCGAGCCTGGGTTACGTATTCTGGGTTGTCGGCGGGATGGAGATGGTTGAACGTCTCGCTTATTACGGGGTCCGAGCGGTTTCCGGTCTCTATGCGACAGCACCCCTATCCGAAGGAGGTCTTGGGGTATCCGCGGTGGATCTTGGCTCCATTTTCTTCATCTGGGCTCTGTTTCAATCTCTCGTACCGGCACTGGTGGGTGGTTTGTCCGACCGGCTTGGCTACAAGTTGACGATCTTCATCTCCACCGTCGTCAAGATCGTGGCCTATCTGATCATGGCAATCTATCCGTCCTACGAAGGCTTCGTGATCGGCGCAATCATACTCGCCACCGGCACGGGGATCTTCAAACCGGGCATACAGGGCACGCTGGTCAAAACCACAAACCGCGAGAACAGCTCGATGGCCTGGGGTATTTTCTATCAAACCGTCAACATCGGCGGCTGGATGGGGCCGCTGCTTGCCGCGCAACTCAGGCAGCTCGCTTGGTCGAATCTGTTTTTCGCCTGCGCCGCGATCATCTCCATCAACTTCCTGCTGCTGCTCATCTACAAGGAACCCAACATCGAAGAGCGGCTCGCGCGCAAACGAAGTATCGAGGCGGGCGAAACAAAACAGCAGAACCTCGTCTGGGAGTCGCTCAAGGAACTCATGCAGCCGACTCTGTGGGTGTTTCTCGTCATCATGATGGGATTCTGGTTCATGTTTAATGCCCTGTTCGACGTGCTGCCGCTGTACATTCGCGACTGGGTGAATACCGAAACGATCGTACAGGACCTGTTCGGTCCCGGGGGTACCTCCAATTCGGCCATCATCTTTCTGCTCGGCATGAGCAACGATGGCACCCGGATCATGCCCGAAGGTCTGCTCAACCTGAACGCTGCCCTGATCATGATCACCTGCTTCCTGTTCGCCCAGTTCAGCGGCAAGCTGAGAGCAATCAACAGCATGATCCTTGGCACGCTCATGACAGCGGTTGCGTTTATCCTCATCGGTTGGACCAGTGCCGCCTGGATCTGCCTCGTCGGCATTCTCGTTTTCAGCGTGGGCGAGATGCTCTCCAGCCCGAAATTTCTGGAATACATCGGCAACATCGCGCCTTCCGACAAGAAAGCAATGTACCTCGGTTTCTCCAACCTTCCGCTGGCGGTCGGCTGGGTACTGGAGGGCTACTTCGGACCCCTGTTGTATGGAAAATTCGCCGCAAAGGAGACGCTTGCCCGGGAGTGGCTTACAACCAACGGCATGCCAGGCGACGCCATCGCCTCAATTCCTCAGGGGGAGGCCTTCCAGCACATGGTCGAGTTTGCCGGACAGCCCGCCGAAGTCCTCACCCAAACACTCTATCAAGCCAACACCGTTGGGGTCGTCTGGGACATCATGGCGGTAATTGCGATCGTTTCCGCGCTGGGTCTGTTTTTCTATGGCCGCTGGATACTGTCGATCACGCGCGCCTTCACCACTGAAGCTAGTTCAGCCTGATAAGTTGGACGGCATGATCGTTGCTCGACGCTTTCGTGGAGTAAACTATCGCGCTCCTCTCATCCCAGACACACAGTTATGACCATTCGCGATACCAACCTTGCTGGTTTCTCCAACCGCTTCGATGAATACACCGAGCTGCGCCTGCAGCAGAACACCAACGTACGAATCGCCCTGTTGAACGGCGACGTCGCGACCAATACCAAGAGCGTCAACAGCGGGGTCTCCACCCGGGTTTTCAAGGAAGGGGTGTGGGGCTTCTCGAGCCTTGCTGAACTGGATGAGCAGTCAATCGTCAGCTGTATCGAAGAAGCAACCAGGAACGCCCAGTTCCTGGCCCGTCATGCGGCCCGTGACGATGTCGATCTACCCGGCGAACGCGCCTCTCACGAGAGCGATTTTGCCACCACCAAACCCCGTAAATCACAACGAGAGATCATCGAGTTTCTCAAGTCTCTGGACGATCACATCCAGTCCACTTACCCCAAACTGCACACCCGCGCGGTTCAGTTGTGGAATCTGGACATGGAGAAAAGGCTTTACACATCCGATGCATCCAGTAGTTATTCCAACGTTACCCGGTCTCTGGTCTACATCAAACTGGTAACAATCGATGCAAACAATCAACCGGTGGAGCTGACCAAACCCTTTGGCGGCCGTGGTCAATTCGAAGACGTGTTCGATGAGCCAGAGATATTGCATGAAAAAATTGCCGGGCTGCACCGACACCTGATGAAAAAACGCGAGGCTGTCGTGCCCGATGCGGGTACCCACGACGTAATTCTCGACTCGGAACTCGCCGGCATCCTCGCCCATGAAGCGATAGGCCATACAACCGAGGCGGACATCGTGCGCGAAGGTTCGGTTGCTGGAGAATACGTCGGCAAGCTTGTCGCAAGTCCGCTGATCTCCATGGTGGATTTCGCAAGCACCTATGATGGGGAAGTGCTTCCCGTTCCGGTTTATGTGGATGACGAGGGGGTCGAGAGCCGCGACACCTGGCTCATCAAAGAAGGGGTGCTGCAGGGATTCATGCACAACAAAGAATCTGCCCAGCATTTTCAAACCGAACCCACCGGCAACGCGCGCGCATATCAGTTTTATGACGAGCCGCTCATCCGGATGCGCAACACGGCGATTCTCCCTGGAACCGACAAGCTCGAAGACATGATCAAAAGCATCGATGATGGTTATTACCTCATGTGGCCATCGAACGGTCAGGCAGATTCGACTTCCGAATTCATGTTCGGGGTCACGCTCGGTTACGAAATTCAGGACGGTGCGCTCGGCAGGGCGATCACCGACACCACCATCTCCGGCGTTGCGTTCGACATGTTGAAAAGCGTGACGATGGTTGGCGACGAAATGAACTGGGGTTGCGCAGGCATGTGCGGTAAGAAACAGATCATTCCGGTCGGCATGGGTGGCCCGGCAATCAAGTGCCAAATTCACATCGGGGGTAAGTGATGGCCGCCGTTGATTTGGTCGAGCGCTGTCTCGAAGCGCTCAAGGTGAAGGGTTTCGACAAAGCCCAGGTGCGCTTGATCACCGCTGAACGTCATGAACTTCAAGCTGAATTCAACAAGCCCAGTCTACTTCGCACCGTACATAACAACTCGTTGGCTCTCGCGGGTATCGTCGACGGCAAACGTGGCAGCGTTACGTTGAATAAACAGGACGATGACGCCGTCGAACAAGCGATCGACACGCTCTGGGGTATTGCCCAGGGTTCTATTGCCGATGAGGCAAACGACATATCGGAGTCACAGCCGCCACAACAGTTCAAGGAAGGTCCGGAAGTTCCCGACTATGAAGCGATGTACGCCCGTCTGGATGAATTGCTGCAATACACTGCAAGCACCTATCCGACTATCACCATGGGATCCGCGGTTGTGGATCACGGTAAGTACGAAGACATTCTGGCGAACTCCAACGGCGTGCACTTTTCAACAACCCGCGGGCGCTACGGCGCGCAACTGATGTTCACAGCACGGGACGAGGGCGGTGTCTCTTCGTTCAACTCCACCGGACTCGCGCTCAACGACATGAATACCCCGATCGCGGAGATCGCAACTACCGATACCTTGCTGCGACAGATCACCGAACAGACAATCACGAAGAAAGTACCAGCTAAATTTGTGGGCGATCTCATTATCACCCCCGATTGCCTTGGATCGTTTCTCTCCTTCCTGACCGGCAGCATTGCTGCGATGCCGATGATCGCGGGCACTTCGCTCTACAAGAACAAACTTGACGAGCGGGTCGCCGCGGAAATGTTTTCCATGCACTCGCGTCCGCTCGATCTGATGGGTGGCTATTTCGTCACGGACGACGGTTACCCGACGGAGAATTCCACGATCATCGAAAATGGCAAACTCCGAACCTACCTGCTGAATCTTTACGGTGCGCGTAAAACCGGCCTCGACAGGGCCAGAACAGGGGGCGGTTGTTACGTCGTGGACCCTGGCGAACAAACGCTCGAATCACTGATCGGCGATGTGAAACGCGGCATCCTCATTACCCGCTTCTCTGGCGGGCGGCCTAACGACCGAGGAGACTTCTCAGGCGTCGCGAAAAACAGTTATTACCTCGAAGACGGTAGAGTGCTGTACCCGGTTTCCGAAACGATGATCAGTGGCAACATGGCAGAGCTGTTACTGAACATCGTTGGAGTCTCACGCGAACGTGCGGACTTCGGAATCGGTGTCTACCCGTGGGTTAGAACGAGGGGAGTTGGCATTTCCTGACGAGCATCAAGGCCATGAGGTAACGCGTTCATGTCGTTTCAACTCAACAGCGGCCACGTCTCATGAACATCGACTATCTCGACGAACAAGACGTTCACCGCCATTTGACCATGCCCGCCTGCATCGAACTCATGGCCGATACTCAAGTGGCGACCTCGCGCGGCGAGGTCCTGTTACCTTTACGCCATTCGCTAGGTTTGGATGCGAACAGCGGCTCTCTGCTCATCATGTCCGGGGAGATGATAAAAAAGGAAATTTTCGGGGTAAAGCTAATCAGCGTATTTCCCGCCAACCCCGCCACGGGACACCCCGCCATTCAAGGCGGGATTCTACTGTTCGACAGCAGAAGGGGTTCGCCGCTTGCCCTGGTGGAGGCGGCTTCAATAACTGCCATACGTACCGCCGCCGCAAGCGCAGCCGCCACCAACGTTCTCGCCAACCCCGCTTCACACCGTCTGGCGATACTGGGTTGTGGGGTTCAAGCGGCATCACACCTGGAAGCGATGCTCGCGGTGCGCTCCGTGGATGAGGTACGAATCTGGGGGCGTGACTTCGAGAAAGCAAAAGTTTTTGTTGCCAATCAATCATCCGTCAGCCCAACCACCTTGCGCGCATGTCTCACCGTCGAAGAAGCGGTGGCGGACGCCGACATCGTCTGCACGGTGACCGGCGCTCAGCAACCAATTCTCGAAGGTCGCTGGCTTGCGCCCGGTGTCCATCTCAATCTTGTCGGAGCCCACAGCGCGACAACGAGAGAAGTTGATGGACTTACCTTACACGGCACAAGGATATTCACCGAAGTAAGCGAATTCGCCCGGGCCGAGGCCGGTGACATTCTGCTTGCGCTGGCAGAAGGCGCTATCGAAGAAGCAGATATCGTCGGCGAAATCGGCGAGGTTATCGACGGTAAGGTAGTCGGTCGAACGAATTCCTGCGACATTACGGCCTACAAAAATCTCGGCAACACAGCTCAAGACCTTGCCGCGGCGTATCATGTTTATAAGCAAGCAAATGGTTAGTCACGATCAGAAACGATCGTACCCATAGGGGCTACTGTCGAATTCGGCAAGCTTTTTCATTACCCGATCCGCGACGATTTTTCCGGAACCGCACGCCATGGTCCAACCGAGCGGACCATGCCCGGTGTTTAGGAACAGATTGCCCAGTGGCGACGTACCTAGAATCGGCATCCCGTCCGGAGTCATCGGCCGTAATCCCGTCCAGGCTTCCTGAGGCTCCTGTGAAGTCTTGAACTCCGGATAGATTCGTTTGAGCAACGTCTGCAGGTTGGCAATCCGGCGTGAGTTGATACTCCGATCAAAACCGGTGAATTCCGCCGTACCTGCGATGCGCAATTTATCTCCAAGGGGCACAACGGCGGCATGAAGTTCATCGTCGATTACCGCATGACGCGGACTCGGACCGGTTTTGTCAATCGGCAAGGTCAGGGAATAGCCCTTGGCTGGACGCACCGGCAGACGGAATCCCAACTGTTTTGTGAACTCCGTGCTATAGCTTCCGGCAGCCAACACATACGCATCTGCTTGCAAACGTTCGCGCGCAGTTACCACACCTGTAACCGATCTCCGCCGATGCTCGATCCTGAGCACCTGTTCACCGAAGCGGAATTCTACCCCTGAACTTTTCGTTATCCGACATAACTCTTCGCAAAACAAACGAGCGTTACCGACTTCGTCGTCAGGGTAGGAGATGCCACCATGGAGATCGTTGCGGATCGGGGCCAGTGCAGGCTCGAACTCGATCAGTTCGTCTGGTGTCAGCGCTCGGTGACGGATCTGCACCTGTTTCAGAAAGTGGGCGACCTTCAACGCGTCCTGCAGACCTTCGGGGTTACGAAATATCTGCAACGTTCCGTCCATGGCATGCTCGAATTGCAGGGGATGTTGCCGAAGCAGAGCTGCCATGACCGATTGTGAGTATGAGCTGATGCGCACGTTCTTCAGAAAACTCGCCTCAAAGCGTGCCTGGGAAGAGTGACGCAAGAAAGACAGACCCCACAATCCAAGCGACGGGAGCGCTTTCAACCGCAATAACATCGACGAATCCTCTCGACCGAGCGATCTCAACAACACACCCAACACACCAGGTGAATTCCACGGATCGGCGTGACTCGGAGTAATCAACGAACCGTTGGCGAAACTCGTCTCCCTGGCCGGTCCCGGTGCACGATCGAGGACGGTTACCTGTGCTCCGTACTCCTGCAGGAAGTACGCCGTAGTAACACCTGCCAGTCCACAGCCGATGACGATTACGTGCATTTAAGAATTCCCGGACAATTCGCTCATCTCACGTGCTCACACAGCCGTCCATTGATTACCCTCGAGATCGGCGACACGACAAGAAAAACTCTGTTTTGGAGCATAGCCAATTACCTGCCGATTCACCCCATCGCCGCTTATGGGTGGTGCGGCCGAGTGACTCGCAATAGGCACCGCCGTGATGGTCGAAGACGCTTGAATCCCCTCCTCCCACACCGGGTTTGAGCTCTCAGCCAGGCGGCACGTCGCCGCGGAAAACCGCCGACAAATCGTGTACCACAATCGATCCTCTGGATAGCGTCACGAAGCCCTGCTTCTGCCAACGTTGCAAATGACCATTCACCACCTGTCTAGAAACTCCCAGAAATTGTGCAAGCTCCACCTGAGACATACGTAGTCGGCACTGTTCAGGACCATCGCCGCGTGCTGTTGCCAACTGCGCCAACCGCGTTGCCAGGCGTTCCGAAACCGAGAGGAACGCTGAATCAGCAACTAACTTGCTAGTCCAACGAGCTCGCGAACAAACCAGTTCCAGCAGGTGAACGGCAAGTTTCGGCTCTCTCTTCCAGGAGGTTCATGAATGGCGCGCGTTGGATCACGAAACAGGTGGATGGTTGGGCAGCACGACCCGTGGCGGTACGTGTGCCGCCATCTAAAAAAGCGATCTCACCGACGATCTCCCCGGGATAGATGATGTTCAGATACAGTTCCTGACCGTTTGCGGATTCGGTGCTGATGCGGATCTGGCCGGATATGACCCCAAACAACTGCTTTCCCGGTTCACCCTGGGCAAACACGATCGCACCCGTGTCATATTGTCTGTTGCTGCATAATCCCGATACCGTCGCCAGGACCCTGTCGGCAGCCCACGGAACATCGGATTTTGTTTAAGAACGGTCAACGCCCCGGGATTCGTCATATTTACACCACTTTTTTTAAGAATCTGCGGCTATGTGTCAAGACATTGACATAAACATGACAACAAAACGAGCAAGATAGCGGCCAGGGATAGGAGCCACAGGAATGTGGAACTCACTTCGGGACACCTAGCCTGGATTATTCATGAACAAGCTATTGCGGTCGCCGATAGCAGCAAAACACCGGGCCTCGCAGGCGGGCGTGCTCCCTCCGGGTGCTCGGCAGTTTGCAAGGCAAACTGCGCGTGCTGTAAAGCACGCGCCCGTCCCAATGGGACGGGACCCGCTCCACTCCAGTCCGCGCACCCAGCCTGCGAGGCCCGGCGTCTTACTACTCTGGCAGTTTGCTTCGCAAACTGCTTAGCAATTCGCTTGCGAATTGCCCTCGACCCAACCTCGTTACGCTTCTTCATGAATAATCCTTACCTAGCAGTCTGTCGGACTTAGGATGAATCGGCTGCGGAAGCGGGAAAGCGGTTCATTTTTCCGCTCTTTTTCGTCACGTAGCACCACTCAAGCTCCTCAAAAGACCGAAAAAATGAACCGCTTTCCCACTCCCTCGCCAAGATCCCCCTAGCCCGGATATTGTGCGAGGACGCAGATTTTTGGGTGAGAGATCGTGGTCGTCATGACGGCTCGTGACCGAAAGCGTAACCGTAGCGACGGAATTGAGGCTTCGCATAGCGAACGCGCTGAACATCTGGCGGCTTGGCGGCCGCGAGATCCAGCCAAAAACTGCACAGGCGCCTCGCTGACATTTCGAACCTATTCGAAATAGTGAAAATTTCTAATAATTTTAAAATGTTAAACATCATATGCGCCGTACTCGTGCAATATCCGGGCTAGGTCCGACAGGCTGCTGGTGAACCAGAGCGCCAAGCAAAAAAGGACCCGAAGAGCCATGTGGATCGTCGGGCTAGGCTCGTTGCTCTATGTGAATCTGATCCTGATTCTGTTCGGCGAGCGGCAACTGGGTATGGAGACAGCACCGACCAGCCCCATCAGCTCCTTTACCACAGATACCACAGACCGGACCCTCCACCGGCTCTGAGCGGCATGTCCAAATCGAGCAAAGATCGCCCGGCATCGCGCAACAACGATTCCGCACCATCGTGCTGGTCGTTTTACTCTTTAGAAATTGTGATCTCTTTGTCCGTAATAAACTCCAGGAGTACCGGCTTGCCATTTTTGGTGGCCTCGATTCCCCGTTCGATTGCACCACGGATGTCGTTCGGGTCGGTCACACGCTCCGCATAACAGCCAAACGCTTTTGCCATATCAGCGTAGTTGCCGGTGATATCCGTTGAGCCATATTTCTCCTGGGAAACCGGCATGATCGGGATTTCGATGGCCATGGAGAAGTTGTTGAACAGGATCGACATGATCGGAATTCTTTCCCGGGCGGCAGTCTCAAAATCCATTCCGGTAAAACCGATTGCCGCATCACCCCATACGTTGATACAGAGCTTATCGGGATGAGCAAGCTTTGCACCCATGGCAAGTCCAAGACCGTAGCCGAGTTGTGTGGTCTTTCCCCAGCCGATATATGACAGCGGTGTCGTTGCTTCCCAGAAAGGTGTGATCTGATCTCTGGGGCTACCCGCATCGTGAGTGATGATGGTGTTGTCTTTGTCCACCATCTCGTTCAGCTCCCAAATTACCCGATAGGGATTTATCGGTGCTTCGTTGTCGGTGAGTTTTGGCATCCACTCACCGAGCCAGGTTTCCTTGAGGGCAGCAATTTGCCGGGGTACGTCGGCGCGGACATCGGCGCAGGCGCGATCACGGCTGCTCAGTGCATGATTCAATGACTGCAGACATAGCTCGGCATCGCCAATCAATGCATATTGGGCGGGCACATCCTTGTTGAGATCCATCGGATCGAGCGTGGCATGTATGATCGTTTTGCCACGCGGCATTGGCACGCCAAAGCCGGTGAGCGCGAAGCTGCAACCAATACCGAGGATTACATCGGCGTCGTTCAGGAAGGTTTTTACCGCGCGCGGATTAGCCCGACCGCCAGAGCCAAGAGACAGCGGATGATTCTCTGGAAACGCACTTTTCCCTTCGATACTCGTCGTCACTGGAATGTTCCAGCTTTCCGCGAGCGTCTTGAGCTCATTCCACGCCTTGGCATAATGGACACCTTGACCGGCATAAATTACCGGATGTTCCGCAGCGGCGAGCACGTCCGCAGCTTCCTCGACCGCCGCGGGGTCTGGTGCTGAACGAGTTGCATAACTCGGGACGTATTCCCAGTTGTCCGGAACCTCCTCACCGAATACATCCACTGGAACCTCGATGAGTACCGGACCCGGCCGGCCATTGCGTAACTGGAAAAAAGCCCTTCGCATGACTTCCGGCAGTGCCCGGCCCATGGTCAAGGGCTCGGCCCACTTGGTGATGTGGCGCATATTCAATGTCGAGTTGAAGTTAGGGTAATAGTTCGCCAGGCGTCGAGGATAGCCGGCCGGCATCACCAGAATAGGCACGGATTCCGCAAAAGCCTGAGCAACGCCACCAAAGGCATTTTCAGCACCCGGCCCATGCTGCATACAAAAAACGCCGATCTTTTCTCCCGAAGAAAGCCGCGAATAGGCATCCGCCATGTGTAGGCCGATTCGCTCCTGGCGCACGATAACCGTACGAATGTCTTCGGCAGCGGCGGCTTCGATTATGGGGTTGACCGGATACGCAAAGAGGATTTCCACCCCTTCCGCTTTCAATACCTTGGCGATCGCTTCAACGACCTTCATGAGTCACCTCCCGCTGCGGAAAGTCTGCTAGGTTAACAGACCGGCTCTCCATTTCCCCGAGGGGACGCGAGCGCCTTGCGATGCACTTCAATGAGGTCGAGGAACACCTCACCATATCGCTCGAGCTTGGTTTGCCCGATGCCCGAGATGCACAACAATTCTTCGGCCGAAGAGGGTCGCAGACGCACCATTTCCATCAGCGTGGCATCATGGAAGACTACATAGGGCGGTACACCCTGATCGCCTGCGAGCTGCAAGCGCAGCTCACGCAACTCATCCCACAGCGAGACGTCCGCTGCTGCGATTGCCGTCTTGACCCCACTCTTCTTGCGGAGCCTCGGTGTGTCCACGTCCTCCCTGAGGCGTAAGATCACGTCACCGCGCAGCAGTGCGCGACTGCTGTCCGTGAGGCGCAACCCACCGTAGCGCTCGTGATCAACGTACAGAAAACCCTGGACAATCAACTGTCGGGCAACGGAGCGCCACCAGACAGCACTGTGGTCGGCGCCGATAGCATAGGTACTCAGCCGATCGTGACGCAACCGCAGTATTTTGTCCGTGGCGGCGCCGCGGAGAACATCGATCACGTGTCCGGCTCCGAATCGCTGTCCGGTACGGTATACGCATGACAGCATTTTCTGCGCCGACTCCGTGCCGTCCCAGGTAACGGGCGGTGTCAGGCAGACATCACAATTACCACAATCTCCTGAATGATCTTCGCCGAAATACTGGAGCAACGCTGCCCGTCGACAACGCGTGACTTCGCACCAACCCAACAACGCGTTCAGCTTGTCCTGCTCGATGCGTTTCTGTTGCTCAGGCGCCTGGGATTGGTTCATCATTTGTGTCAGTCGTACGACGTCGGCAAGTCCATAAACCATCCACGCCTCGGCCGGTTCCCCGTCACGCCCAGCCCTGCCGGTTTCCTGGTAATAGGCCTCCACGCTCTTGGGCAGATCCAGGTGAGCCACGAATCTCACATCGGGCTTATCTATACCCATCCCAAACGCGATGGTCGCGACGATAATGACCCCCTCTTCGCGCAGGAACCGCCCCTGGTGCAGGGTGCGAGAATGATTCGGCATTCCAGCGTGATAGGGCAACGCAATAAACCCACGCTGGGTCAACCACTCGGCCGTGGTATCCACGCTTTTCCTCGACAGACAGTAAACGATGCCTGCATCGCCCCGGTGGGACAGCAGAAACTCCAGTAGCTGCGCTTTGCCGTCACCCTTGGGCTGCACGCTGTAGCGGATGTTCGGCCGGTCGAACCCCGCCACAAAACGCAGAGGCTTTTCCAACGCCAGGCGCTGGACGATGTCTGTTCGGGTTCGTTCATCTGCGGTTGCAGTTAAGGCCATACGAGGCGTATCGGGAAAACGTATACGCAACTGATCAAGAGCCAGATAGTCCTGGCGAAAATCATGGCCCCAGGCAGAAACGCAATGAGCCT
>JACZXA010000126.1:12473-13477 GCA_022571865.1 Pseudomonadota bacterium | reverse complement strand
CTGGGCGTCGCACAGGCCCACCATCAGCCCGAGCGCAGCCGCGTACCCGCCGGCGAAGTCGATGATCGAAACGCCACACTTGCCCGGCGGACCGTCCGGCTCGCCGGTGATCGACATGTACCCGGCATACCCCTGCACCAGATAGTCGAATCCCGGCGACGCCGCCATAGGCCCGGTCTTGCCGAAGCCGGAAAGCGAGCAGCAGACGACCGCCGGGTTGACGGATTTCAGCGACTCGTAGTCCAGTCCCAGCTTCGCAGGCAAATCGCCCCGAAGATTATTGAACACACCGTCAGAGACCTTCACAAGGTCATGCAGCACTTCCCGGCCGGAATCGCTGCGGAGATTCAGGGCCAGCGACTTCTTTCCCCGGTTGAACGACTGGAAATAGAGCGAGTCCCCTTCGATCTCGAACGGCGGCACGTAGCGCGCCACATCGCCGCCCGCGTCCGGATCCTCGATCTTGATCACCTCCGCGCCCAGATCGGCGAGAACGTTCGTCCCGAACGGACCCGCCCCGAACTGGCTCAGAGCAAGAATTCGAACTCCGTCAAGAGGCGGCCGCATTTGATTAGCTCTCCGGCCGGCCGGGAACTTTCCCGACACCCATCGTTTCGTGATCTCGTTTTGGTATCAGCACCCGCCTGCGAAGAGTCAACACCTTCTCGCCGCGCTGGTTCATCGCCCGGGTCTCTAGATACACCACGCCGCGGTCACCCTTCGACGCCTCCCGGGTCTCCAGAATCGTGCTCTCTGAGTAGATCGTGTCGCCCGCGAAGGTCGGCCCATCATGGGTGACCTTCTCGTACTCCAGATTCGCAATTGCATTGCCTGATATGTCGATTACCGACTGCCCAACAGCAATCGCCATCACCAGGATTCCATTCACTATGGGCTCACCGTGCGGCGAGTGCTTCTCGTTGTAATTCCGGTCCGAATGCAACGGCGATTGATTCATCGTCAGCAAGGAAAACCAGGTGTTGTCCGCCTCGGAAATCGTCCTG
>JACZXA010000126.1:0-12463 GCA_022571865.1 Pseudomonadota bacterium | reverse complement strand
GGACCGGTCCCCGCAATCAAGAAAGCACTGAAGCGAGCCGGCTTGAGCTTGGACGATATCGATTGCATTGAACTCAACGAAGCTTTTGCCGTGCAGGTGCTCGCCTGTCTCAAATTGCTGGGCATCAGCGAACAACGAGTGAACACTCATGGGGGAGCGATTGCCATCGGACATCCGCTCGGCGCCAGCGGCGCGAGAATCGCCACAACACTGCTGTACCGGATGAAACAGACAAAAGCGCGCCTCGGCTTGGCAACAAGTCCCGTTCGATTCCCCGACTCATCTGGACTTCACGTCCTCCCAGTATTAAGAGAGTATTCAGGCATAACTCAGCGCCCAATGAGCCGAATCTTTTTTGTCGTGCTACTTTCCCTCCTCATCGCCGCCTGCGGCGGCCCCGAGCTTATCTTCACCACGCTCAGCGTGGCGCGGGATGTTGTGCATCCCACCCGAAATCTGGAGAATCCCGATCCCAAGTGCGATCTGGACTACGTTCCCAACACCGCCCGGGAGTGTCCTGTGCGGGTGGGTATGAGCAACTCCTTCGGCTTTGGGGGAACCAACGCTACCCTGGTCTTTCAGCAGCTGTGAAGCGCTGGTCCGGTTTTCCGATCTGACAACCCGCCGTTGAGGCGAGAATAATCAGCGCCGCGCCTGGGACTCCCGTTATAGAGCCAACCCCTGCACTTTTGCCACTCGGGGGTCTGCAGCATGCGTGCGGGTTTCTCAGGCCACAATACCTTGGTGTATGCTCCCGTGACTGCGTACGCGAAATCTGTTTGAGTAATACATACAGTACACGTTTTGCCTGTGCTAACACGTCTGCGCGCATTATCGTCACATCAGGATCAACCTTGAAACGTTGGATCGCAAACAGTCTCATTGCTACAACCGGTGTTGTTCTGTTGGGTGCAGGGCTCATCGGGTATGCCTATCGCTGGATGCACACCCCGCTGAACACGACCCAAAACACCATCATCGAGCTGCGTCACGGCGAAGCGTTTGCAGCTTTTGTGGCGGGTTTGCATGTTGATGGAATCGTAGACAAACCGCGGATACTTACGTGGACGGCCAGGTTGCTGGGTCAGGCGCGCCGTGCCCAGGCAGGTGAATACCTAATCGATGAAGGGACCACGGGGGCTGAACTGCTGCAACTGTTGGTGCGGGGTCGCGTCATCGGCTATACGGTGCAGATCATCGAGGGTTGGACGGTGATGCAGGCGGTCGATGCACTGGTTGGCAACGACGTGCTCCGAAGTGAGCTCAAGGGGGTAACCGAAGCATCGCTGCTGGCGGCGCTCGGTTTGCCGGATGGCCGCGCCGAGGGGTTGTTTTTCCCGGACACCTACCGATTTGTGCGTGGCGACAGCGATGCGGATGTGTTGCGCCGGGCCTACACGAAGATGCGCGATGAGCTGCAACAGGCCTGGCATGCGAGGGCCGACGGTCTGCCATATCAATCGGCCTACCAGGCGTTGGTGGTGGCTTCGCTCATTGAGAAGGAGACCGGACGGGAGGAGGATCGAATTCACATCAGTCAGGTATTCGCCACGAGGCTCCATCTCGGTATGTATCTACAGACGGATCCGAGCGTGATTTATGGTCTCGGTGAGCGTTACGATGGCAACCTGACCCGCAAGCACCTGAGAGAAGATACGCCTTACAACACGTACTTCCACAAGGGATTGCCGCCAACGCCGATTGCGTTGCCCGGCGTGAATTCCATCACTGCCGCCATGAATCCGGGCAGTGGGGTTTATCTTTATTTCGTTGCCCAGGGGGATGGAGGCAGCCAGTTTTCGGTCAGCCTCGAGGATCACCTGACGGCGGTGAGGAAATACCAGTTACGCTGAGAACACCATGGGGCAGGGCAAGTTCATTACCTTGGAAGGCACCGAAGGGGTAGGTAAAACCACCAACCTCGAGCTGATTCGTGACGAGGTTGCTGGTGCCGGCCACTCGGTCGTCACCACCCGGGAACCTGGTGGAACACCGCTTGCCGAAGAGATTCGTGAGCTGCTTCTTGCCGTGCGGGAAGAACCGGTCTCAGAGACGACCGAACTGCTGTTGATGTTCGCCGCTCGCGCCCAGCATGTCGCTACCGTTATCAGACCTGCCCTCGAAGCTGGCCAATGGGTTGTCTGCGACCGTTTTACCGACGCGACTTATGCTTATCAGGGGGGTGGTCGGGGGCTCGATGCGGAGGTGATTCACACGCTCGAGAATATCGTTCAGTGCGGGTTGCAACCCGATCTCACCATCTTTCTGGATGTATCTGTGGAGACTGCTGCGCGACGGATCGCTGAACGCAACCACGATCGCTTCGAACGGGAGCAAGTCGCGTTTTTCGAACGAGTACGAACTGCCTACCTGGAACGAGCCGCCAACCATCCGCGGATTCGGGTCGTGGATGCCTCGGTCGAGCTTGACCAAGTCCAGGGGAACTTGCGCGAATTGCTCGCACAATTCCTAAGCGAATCTTCATGAGTGCCCTCAGGCAGAAATCCGATCTCTGGGATCAATCCCAGGTATGGCCGGAAGTTCTTCCGTGGCACCAATCCGTGCGCCAACATGTGGTGGAGTTGTTGTCCCGGGAGCAGCTACCCCACGCCTTGTTGCTGGCGGGTGCGCCGGGATGGGGAGAGTGTGGGCTGGCCAACTGGATCGCATTACATTTGCTCGAGCGATCGACAGACCAGGTTGCCAGAGAGCTGGCCCACCCCGATTTGTTGTGGATATCACCGGTTGGCGCCGTCACCAAAATCGATGCCGTGCGTGAACTCAATGAGTTTGCCGTCCGTACCCCGCTGCTTGCCCCCCGAAAAGTTGCCGTGGTCGAAGCCGCGCACACGCTCAACCGGAATGCGGCAAACGCATTACTGAAAACGCTGGAAGAACCACCCGAAAATACCTATATCCTGCTCGCGAGTTGCCATCCGGGACGCTTACTGGCGACTATTCGCAGCCGTTGCCAACGGTTCAACGTTCATTCGCAACCGGGATTGGCGCAGGCCTGGTTGGCCGAAAAGCTGGACGTTGCCGATCTTCGAGATCGACTATTCGAGCACGGCGATGCGCCGCTGTCGGTACTCCAGGGTTATCACGACGGCGAGACGAGTCTCTCGAGCTTGCTTGGCGAGATCGCCCGGGCAGCCAGTCCGGTCTCTTATGTGCAACGTCTTCTCGAGATGGATCCGGTGATTCTCACGGGTCGATGGTTCCGCTACGCACAAGCGCTCAGCGCCGGTAGCTTGAAGATGCAGGAACTCGAATCCGCAACGCCGAAAAAGCTGATCGAGTTCGTTGATGAGTTGCTCTGGGTTCGTCGGCAGCTGGAAACGACCAATAGTGCAAATCCACGGTTGTTACTGGAACGCCTGTCGGTGCAATGGCAGGCGCTTGGCACAAACCGCTGAACACTATTTCGTGACGCCGGTCTCGTTTCATCGATTGACAGGCCCCAGTGGGGGGCCGAATATGATCTGAATCGTGTTCGGGGTTTTTCGGCACGCTACTTGGCAGCTTGTTTGACTTGTTCATGAGGCGCGAGCGCACATGGATTCGAGCAGTGCCGCACATTGCTTCGGTGTTTATGGGAGTACAGTGGTGCCAGAGTAGGAAAATTACCCCTATCTCGGCTCACCCTACGTAGTTGATACTAATGAGCCGTAGTACAGAGCATGTCGTAATAAGATCGTCGGTCGATCGTGGTAAAAAAGGACAGTTGCACAGTGGCAGCAAAGCGCGGAGCACGAAACGGAATCCTGTCTTTGGCGATCAAGGACAAGGCGGTTCTGTACGCCGCTTATATGCCTTTTGTCCGCAACGGAGGCCTGTTTATACCAACCAAAAAAGAATATCAGCTCGGTGATGAAGTCTTCATGCTGCTGAACCTGATGGACGAAGCAGAGAAAATTCCCGTGGCCGGGAAGGTCGTCTGGGTAACCCCGAAGGGTGCACAGGGCAACCGGGCTGCAGGTATTGGCGTTCAATTCAACGATCAGGATGACGTTGCACGCACCAAAATCGAAACCTACCTTGCAGGCTCCCTGCAGTCGGATCGTCACACCCATACGATGTAACCTGACCTTTGACTCGGGTTCTTAATCCTCAATCCGATGGGGTCGGTCACAAATTGCGCTCGAAGAAATCCAGAATCAGGTTGAATCGATGCACGGAAACTTCGCGTTCCTGAAGCGCGTGTTTGGAGCCGGGATAGGTCATCATCTCGAATGGAATGTTGGCAGCCTGCAGTGCCTTATAGAGCATCGTGCTGTGGGTGAATAAAACGTTGTCATCGGCCATTCCGTGCATCAGCAGCAGTTTACCTTGCAGGTTTCTAAGGTAGGGAAACACCGAGCTTCGTGCATAACCGTCCGCATTGGATTCGGGCGTGCGGAGATATCGTTCGGTGTAATGGGTGTCGTAAAGTGACCAATCTGACACGGGTGCGACGGCGACGCCCGCTTTGAAAACCTCGGGTGCCTTGCTGAGACACATAAGGGTCATGAATCCCCCGTAACTATGGCCGAACACGCCAATTCGGTTCGGATCGACCCAGGACAGCGACCTGAGGTAGGCGACTCCCACCAGTTGATCCGTGACCTCGACATCCCCGAGATTCAAGTGGATGGGTGATTCGAATGCTCGGCCCCGGCCTCCGGAACCCCGGTTGTCGAGTTCCATGACGCCGAAGCCGCGCTGTTGAAACAACTGCAGCAACATGGGCGACCATTCGTTGCGCACACGTCGTACCCCGGGTCCTCCGTAAACGTAGACGACCACCGGATGGGATTTCTGGCGTGTATGTGGTGCGGTGAGGCGGAAATGCAGTTGCTGCCCATCCTCGGCCGTGAGCGTGCCGAGGGTTGGTGTGCTGTGTTGCGATACGTACGGAAAATAGGGATGTCGGCTGTCCAGCGATTGCCCGTCAATAGGCTGGCTACTACCCGTCGTGACAGATCGCAGCGAAACCTGGCCGGGATTGTTGAGCGCGGTCAGCCGATCGATGAATTGTTCTCCTTGCCGGTCCACGACGACGTCATGCCAACCGCTCTCCCAGGTGATCAATTCCATCGCGCCGCCATCCAGCGGGACGGCGTACAGCTGTTGTTCGACAGGGCTGCCAAACCAGCCACTCACGAAGGCTTTATCCTCGTTGGTGTAAAGAACGCGTTCGACGCTTCCGTTGCCGTGGGTGAGCTGGGTGAGCACCTTACCGGATTGTAGGTAGAGGTGGCTGCAGCCGTCACGCTCCGACGTCCAGAGAAACCTGTCTTTGCCGAGATGGGTGAAATTGTCGTGCAGGTTTACCCACGTCTCGGATGATTCACTGAGTGCATGGTGCCAGCGTGCGGCAGTCACATCGTAAAATTTGAGCGTGAGTTCGGTTTGATCGCGGCTTTGTGTCTGCACTGCGAGGCGATCTCCGGCCCAGTTCACACGCGCCAGATAGTCGTCCTTCTGGTTTTTATATCTAAGCCATTTCGTATCACCCGACGACATGTCGCGTATCCCCAATTGTGTCGTGGCGTTTTCTGCACCGGCGAAAGGATATCGTTGGGGGACCACGTTGATCTTGTCGGCGTCGATCTCGAGGCGATTCGAGACGGCGATCGGCGCCTCGTCAACCCGGGTGTAGGCGAGGTATTTCTCGTCTTCGCGCCACCAGTATCCTTCGAACCGGTGCATTTCTTCCTGAGCGATAAAATCGGCAAGACCGTTGGACAGGGTTTCTTCATCGTCGTTGGTCAGAGCACGTTCTCTGGCTTTGGCGACCTCGAAGCAGTAGAGGTTTCGCTCGCGAACGTAGGTGATGAATCGACCCCGGGGGGAAAATCGTAAATCCGTTTGGCGGGTATGAGGAGGCGTAAAGCTCACCAGTTCATCGCTTTGCACATCCAGCAGATATCCGCTGCCGGCAATCAGCAATAACAATCGTTCGCCCGTCGGGCACCAGGAGTAACTGGTGATGCCCGTGGTGAATTGACGCGTCCGTTCGCGCGCTGTTTTTTCGGCGTCACTCAGGGTGGAGGTAGCCGCCAGCTCACTCGCGTTGACCCAACACCTCGTTTGCTTAGTGGCAATGTGGTAGCGCCACAGATCCAGGCGTTCGCGGTCATCAATGGCAACCTTGAGATAAGTGATCAGACTCCCGTTCGGAGAAAATTGCATTGCGGTGGGCAGGGTGGGTGCGAGCGGCGGGTCATCGAACAACCTTTCGACTGTGAACTTCATGCGCTGTTAAAATGCGTTTCGGGTCAGGTTGATTGCGCCGGTCTCGGTAACGAGCACGTTGTCCTCGATGCGAATGCCTCCGTACGGGCGCAATTCGTCGACAACCTCCCAATTGACGTCGGCCCCGAGGGGATCGCTTCGAAGTGCGTCGAGCAGTGCGGGTATGAAGTACACGCCGGGTTCAATTGTGAATACCTGACCGGCCTCCACCGGGCGGGTGAGGCGTAGTGCTGGATACTGCCCCGGCGGAGGGTTCATTCCGCCTTCCGCGCTCGACTGCAAACCACCGACATCGTGTGTCTGCAGCCCGATCAGGTGACCGAGACCGTGAGGTAGAAAACTGCGCGTTAGACCCGTCTCGAACGCGGCTGGGGCGGAGCAGCGCAGGATATTCAGGTCGCAGAGAATGACCGCCAGCTGTTGATGAAAGTGTTCGTGCAGATCGAGATAATTGGGGCCGGGACGAATACCCTCGATGATGGCTTGTTGTGCCTCGTCGAGAGCACTGAGGAGTTGCGCAAATAAACTCTCTTCGTCTGCCGAGTAGGTTCTGGTGATATCAGATGCGTAGTTGTGGTCGCGCCCACCGGCATCTATCAGGAAGCTCAGACGCTCATCGGGGGGATTGCGGTCATAGTGTTGGTAGTGCAAAACGCCCGCGTGTTCGTTCAGCGCGATGATGTTCGAATAGGGTAAATCCGCGCTGGTCTGCTTGGAAGCCGCAAGGTAGGCGAGATGGATGTCGAATTCGCTGCCGCCGTCAAAAAAAACCTCCCGTGCTACCCGGTGTCCCTTGATTGCCTGTTCACTCGCCCGTGTCATACAGGCTATTTCCCACGGTGTTTTGTACGCTCGATGGTAGTGGAGGTGGTTGAGCAGGATGGCCGGATTGGTGTTTTCGGTGGGTAGATTGGAGGAAGTTCGTGCGCCGATGTGTGCGACCCGGTTTATCTTTTCGCTGTCTCCGAGAATTGCCGCTTCGAGCTTGGCGGCGTCGTCGTACATCTGCACATCGAGTGCGTCCGTTGCCCAGTTGGGGGTTTCCGGTGGCAGGTGCCAGTAATCGGCCGGTTGGTAAAAATACAACCGCGGCGGCTTGCCGGGGCGAACGAGCAGCGCACTCAGCTCGCAATGATCGTCCGGAAACCACTGTGCCAGGTGCGGGTTGTTACGAAATACCGGCGTTTGATCGTCCAGGAAGTAGGGGGCGCTTTCCCCAGCGGTAACGATGGCGGCACCGAACCCCGCAACCTCGAGGGCGGTTTCCCAACGTTGTTGGATGGTCAGTATGTGATCGATATAAGCTTGGTCGGCCATGGGCGGCGATTATAACCACGGTTGAACCTTGCAGGTCTCCACCGGTTGCCTACTTCGTGTTAGATTCTTCTCGCATTCACACACCACAACGGGAGGATCCATGGGAGCTTTTGCCTATGTGGCGCCATCGAGCGTCGCAGAAGCGTTGGCGGTGCTGGACGAACATGCGAGCCTGGGCAAACGGGCGCAGGTGCTGGCAGGTGGAACGGATGTGCTGGTGCAGATGCGCACCGTGGACACGCAACCGCGCACCCTGGTCGATATAAAAGGGGTGGCGGAAACCAATCGCGTGGACATAGGAGCCACCGAGACGTTCATAGGTGCCGCGATCCCCAGTGCCGTGCTCAACGATAACGCGGAGCTGAAAGCTCTCTTTCCCGGAGTCATCGAATCCGCCGATCTCATCGGCTCGACCCAGATTCAAGGTCGGGCCAGCATTGGCGGCAACCTGTGCAACTCGTCCCCCGCGGGGGATACCATACCGGCACTCATTGCGAGTTCCGGCGTTTGCGTCATCGCCGCCCGTGGTGGTAATCGCGAGGTACCGGTCGAAGACTTTGTTTCAGGTGTCGGTACCAACGTGCTCGAACCCAACGAGTTTCTCATCGGTATCAAGTTTCCAAACCCGGCACCCGGGACGGCGGACGCGTACCTGAGGTTCATTCCCCGCACCGAAATGGATATCGCCGTTGTGGGCGCCGGTGTCAGCGTGACGATCGATGAAAACGGCACCTGCACGGCCGCCAGGGTTGCCATCGGCGCGGTTGCCCCGACCGTGTTGCTGGTAACACGAGCGAGCGACGCGCTCGTTGGGACCCAGCTGGATGACACGGCGCTCGAGGCTGCGGGTGTTGCCTGCACGGAAGCGGCGTCGCCCATTTCGGATAAACGCGGTACGGTAGAATATCGCCGCAAGGTAGTCGCCGTGCTCTGCCGGCGGGCCACAGCCATTGCCCGTGACCGTGCCAAGCTACGCGTCCGTACCAAGGTACGGTGAGGAGAATCCATGAGTAAGGTACAGATCACCTCGTCGATCAACGGCGAAAGCGTGGAGTTTCTCTGCGAACCGCAGCAATCGCTGATGGAGATTCTGCGTGAAGAGCTGGGCCGGATGGGCACCAAGGAAGGCTGTGCCACGGGCGATTGCGGCGCCTGCAGCGTACTGGTCGACTCACGGCTCGTTTGTAGCTGCCTGATACTCGCGGTCGAGGCTGAAGGTAAAGAGATAACGACCATCGAAGGCATTGCGGGAGAAGACGGACTCCATCCCATTCAGCAGCAGTTTCTGGAACACGCCGCGCTGCAATGCGGGATATGTACCCCCGGTTTCATCGTTGCGACCAAAGCGCTGCTGGATCGCAACCCCGATCCGGATGAGGAGACCATCCGTTACTGGCTCGCCGGTAACCTGTGCCGTTGCACGGGATACGACAAGATCATCAGGGCCGTGCAGGGTGCGGCAAAAGAACTCGCACACCAGGCGTAGAGCTCGATACAGTTCACAGGAGACTTGAAGAAAATGTCGGAAGCTATTGATTATAAAGTGATTGGCACTCGGCCAATTCGACCGGACGGTGTGGACAAGGTGACGGGTCGGGCGCAATTCGGGGCGGACCTGAACTTGCCCAATATGCTCTATGGTCGGGTACTGCGCAGCCCCCATGCGCATGCCAGACTCACGCGTGTCGACGTGAGCAAGGCCCTCGAAATGGAAGGGGTTTACGCCGCGATATCGCGTGCTGATTTTCCCGAAAACCCGAGTGATCTGGGCAAAAACATCATGGCCCGGGACAAAGTTCTCTACCACGGTCATGCGGTGGCGGCGGTTGCCGCCAAGTCATTGATCTGCGCCGAGGCCGCCCTTGCCCTCATAGAAACCAGTTACGAGGTCCTGAGCCCGGTGCTCAGCCTGGACGAGGCAATGGCGGACGATGCAACCCTCCTGGACGATGAGTGTTTCACCAAAAACCTGCCGGAAACGCCGGATAAGCCGAGCAACATCGCCGCGGTAATGACCCTGAGTCGTGGAGATGTCGAGGAGGGTTTCGAACAAGCCGATGTCATTGTCGAAGGGGATTACAACATCCCTATGGCACACCAGGGTTACATCGAGCCACACGCCTGTATCGCGAACATCAACGAGAGTGGGCAGGGTAGCGTGTGGACCTGTACGCAAGGGCATTTCGAGTTTCGCGCCCTGACCGCGAAGGTGCTGGGGATGAACGTTGCGGATCTCAAATTCATCGCGTCGGAGATCGGCGGTGGCTTCGGCGGCAAAACGACGATTTACCTGGAACCTCTGGCGGTTCTGCTTTCTCAGCAAGCGCGTCGGCCGGTAAAGATGATGATGACTCGCGAGGAGGTATTTCGCGCCTCGGGTCCGGCGGCAGGCACTCACTGCAAGATCAAGGTCGGAGCCAGGAATGATGGCACCATCACGGCGGCCAAAGCCTGGCTTGCCTATGAGGCGGGTGCTTTTGCAGGCGCTCCCATGGGTCCGGGTGCCATGGCGGTTTTTGCTCCCTACGATCTCGAGAACTTCCATGTGGAAGCGTTCGACGTGCTGGTCAACAAACCCAAGGTGGCGGCCTACCGGGCCCCGGGAGCACCACAGTCCATGCACGCCATGGAGAGTGCGCTCGATGAACTGGCCCGCAAGCTCGACATGGATCCGCTCGATCTGCGCATGAAAAACGCGGCCAGCGAGGGCACCCAGGCACCCTACGGCCCCAAATTCCCCGCGATCGGCCTGAAGGAGTGTCTGGAGGCGGCAAAAGTACACCCCAACTACACCTCACCCGTACCCGAAGGCGCGGGGCGGGGTGTTGCCGTCGGCTTCTGGTTCAACGTGGGTATGCAGTCCAGCGCCGAGGTACACATCAACGAGAACGGTACCGTGACGATTATCGAAGGCAATCCCGACATCGGCGGTTCCCGGGCTTCGATGTGCCTGATGGCGGCCGAAACCCTGGGCGTTCCTTATGAGCAGATTCGTGCCGTCGTCGGCGATACTGAAAGCACGGGCTTTTCCAATGTGACGGGTGGCAGCCGAACGACCTTTGCCACCGGCATGGCGGTGATTCAGGCCTGCGAGGACATCATTGGGCAATGTAAGTCGCGGGCGGCTGCAACCTGGGGGGTCGATGAGGATCAGGTGGAATGGGAAGACGGCCAGGCGATTCCCTCACCCGGGGTGAACGCCGATGTGAAACCGCTGACGCTTGCCGATATTGCGGGCAATGCCGCAAAAACCGGGGGACCGCTGCTGGGTCGCGCGTCTTTGAATGCACAGGGCGCGGGTGCCTCCTTTTCGGTCAATATGACGGATCTGAAGGTCGACCGGGAAACCGGCAAGGTAGACGTGTTGAGCTTTACCGCCATTCAGGATGCGGGAACCGCCATTCATCCCGCTTACGTTGAAGGCCAGATGCAGGGTGGCGCGGCACAGGGGCTTGGTTGGGCGCTCAACGAAGAGTACATCTACGACAAGGACGGCGTGTTGGAGAATGCCGGTTTTCTCGATTACCGGATTCCCGTGGCCTCGGATTTGCCGATGATCGATACCCAGATCATCGAGGTGCCGAATCCTCGTCACCCTTACGGGGTACGTGGGGTCGGGGAAACTCCCATCGTCGCACCCCTGGCAGCAGCGGCAAATGCCATACGTGACGCGACCGGTGTGCGAATCAATGATTTACCGCTTTCGCCACCGAACATTCTGGCGCAGTTGGACAACGCTTGACGCTGATGTGAAACAAGGACCCGTACGGGTTCTCGTTTCACCTGGTTCCACACGAGTATACCGGTTGACCGATTTGTCATAGTGAAAGTCGTATTTCCTGATCATCTGCTGCAACACACAGGCGGAGAACGCGAGGTCGAGTTGCTGGCCGTCAACTTTCGCGAACTGCTCCTGGCGCTCGATGAGCGATGGCCCGGAATCGAAGAAGTACTCGCCAAGTGTGCTGTTGCCATCGATGGGCAGATATACCAGGACGCGTTTCTCGAGCCGTTGCACAACGATAGCGAGATCTTTTTCATGCAACGCATCGAAGGTGGGTAAAACGAATCGCCAGGAAGGCGGAACATGCCAAAGCTGGTCAATCTAGGGTCGCTTTGCATCGACAACGTCTATCAGGTGCCCAACCTCGCAGGCGCGGGAGAAACGGTGGCGAGCCGCAGCCATGCGGTGTTCCCCGGCGGTAAAGGCCTGAACCAGTCTCTGGCGGCAGCGTATGCGACGACGGCCGTCCACCACGTTGGCTGTATCGGCGAAGATGGCGCCATACTGATCGACGTGCTCAAAGATGGCGGGGTCAATGTGGCCGATGTTGTCGAGCGGGGGACCGATTCCGGCCACGCCGTCATTCAGGTGAACCCGGCTGGCGAGAACGCAATAGTCATCGCGCCTGGGGCTAACCATCGTATCGAGGCCGGGGATGTCGAGCGGGCCTTCGCTACCCTCACAACCGGAGACTGGTTGCTGATTCAGAACGAGATAAACGACCTAGAAAGAGTATTGGAGCGAGCGGCAATGCAGGGGACGGCGCTTGCCTTCAATGTAGCACCCGTCGATGGTCGAGAAACCGGTTACGAGTTGGCGGCTGTCCGGCTTTTGCTCCTGAACGAGATCGAGGCAGCTTCACTCGCGGGCGTCGAGGATCCCGCTGAAGCCCTGGATCGTCTGTCGGAACGTCTGCCCGAAACCGACATCGTGCTGACGCTCGGGAGCGAGGGGCTTTTGTATCGAACCGGAAGAGGAAAGGGCGAGTTGGGCGCGTACCCTGTTGATGTGGTCGATGAGACAGCCGCAGGGGACGCGTTCATAGGCTATCTGATGGCGGAACTCCTGAAGGGTCTCACCCTGGAAGCAAGCCTCGAATGCGCCTCTGCGGCGGGTGCGTTGACT
>JACZXA010000308.1 GCA_022571865.1 Pseudomonadota bacterium | reverse complement strand
AAACTAAAAACGTCGATGGTGAAGAGATCGAACTGCGGCTGTCTACGTGGCCCACGGCTTTTGGAGAGAAGATGGTTTTGCGTATCTTCGATCCGGATGTGTTGTTACGCAGCTTCCAGGAACTCGGTCTGACGGGTGAGGACTACAACCGATGGCAGAGCATGGTCAGCTCAGCGAATGGCATCGTGTTGGTGACGGGTCCGACCGGTTCGGGTAAAACCACGACGCTTTATTCCACGCTCAAACAGTTGGCGACCCCCGAGGTCAACGTCTGCACCATAGAAGATCCCATCGAGATGGTAGAGCCGTCCTTCAACCAGATGCAGGTGCAACACAACATAGAAGTGAGTTTTGCATCCGGAGTCCGTGCGCTGCTGCGTCAAGATCCCGACATCATCATGATCGGCGAAATCCGTGATCTGGAAACTGCGGAGATGGCCATTCAGGCAGCCCTCACCGGCCACTTGGTCATATCGACGTTGCACACCAACGACGCTCCCACAGCAGTCACCCGTTTATTGGATCTCGGTGTCCCCGCATTCATGATCAAGGCAACCGTGCTCGGCATCATGGCCCAGCGCCTGGTCCGTACGCTTTGTCCCCACTGTAAGGTCGAAGAGGAAGTGGATATCGAGGCGTGGCAGCTTCTGACCAAACCGTTCCGCGCCAAACCCCCCGAGAAGGTTTTTGCACCCACGGGTTGTCTCGAGTGTCGGGATACCGGCTTTCAAGGGCGCATGGGCATATACGAACTCATGCCGATGACCGCTAAGATCCAGTCGGTGCTCTGTGCCGACATGGATCTCGAGGTATTGCGTAAACAGGCGCTCAAATCCGGCATGCACACCTTGAGGTTGTCCGGTGCACAGAAAGTAGGTGCCGGATTCACCACCATCTCGGAAGTGTTGCGGGTATCACCAGCTTCGCAGTCCTGAGACATTTGAAGTAAACCGCAGGTCCGGTAACGGGCATATACTGAGCCCAAGATAGCGCTTGAGCTTGTTCGTGGACGAACTCGAACTACCTGCCGCCCTTGCCGAAAAAGGTCAAAGGGCGCTGACCAGATTTCCGTTCAGCCTCCCACCGGAGGCTGCCCGGGTTTTTGCGCTGAGCGATTTTGCCGTTCATGCAGCCGAGGCTCAGCTGGGTTGGTTGCAGGAGGCGCTAGCCGAACACGGCTTCAACCGTCCGGCGCGTCCTGAAGAAATCGGCTCGGCGATCCATGAGGCGCTGCGCGAAGCCGGCGACATGTCGGCGTTGCAGCGCGCCTTGCGGGTACAACGCGGTCGATTTCAGTTGTGGGTGGTTTGGCGCCACCTCAACGGGTTCGCAGACCTGGAAGAAACAACGGCCGTTTTGTCACGATTGGCCGATGTTTGTATTCACGGCGCCTTGCAGAAGCTCCATGTCTGGTGCGTAGAGGCCATTGGTGAGCCGCGCGGCGTGGAATCGGACGAACCCCAGCAGATGGCGGTGCTTGCGCTCGGTAAACTCGGTGCCTGTGAGCTGAATCTGTCTTCTGATGTGGATCTCATCTTCGCCTACCCCGAGACAGGCCACACCACGGGCGGCAAGACCAACCAGCAGTTTTTCGTTCGGCTGGGCCAACAACTGATTCAGGCACTGGAAGTCGTGACCAAAGACGGATTTGTGTTTCGCGTGGACATGCGACTGCGTCCTTTTGGCGCAAGTGGTCCCCTGGTCATGCATTTTTCCGCCATGGAAGATTATTTCACCCTGCAGGGGCGTGACTGGGAACGGTATGCGTTCATCAAGGCGCGCCCTTGTGCAGGGAACATCGATGCGGGCGTTAGCTTGCTGAAAGAACTCAAGCCCTTCGTCTACCGGCGGTATCTCGATTTTGGCGCGATCTCGGCGCTGCGTGAAATGCGGGTTCGCCGCGGCGTTGAAATGGAAGATCGTAACGATATCAAGTTGGGAGTCGGCGGTATCCGCGACGTGGAATTCTCGGTACAGGTTCAGCAGCTTGTTTGGGGTGGGCGACAGCCTGAGCTCCAGGAAAGGGCGCTCATTGCGGTTCTGCCGCGCCTCGTCGATCTCGGCCACATCAACAGCGTCTCCGCAGAAGTTCTCTCGGATGGATATCGGTTTCTGCGCGATGTGGAGCATAGCCTGCAAGCCGAAGGCGATCGCCAGACGCATAGCCTGCCGTCGGCCGAAGAGAGCCGATCGCGGCTGGCGTTCTGTATGGGTTATGCGGATTACCCCGAGTTCCAACAGGCACTCGATAAGCATCGCGTGCGCATCCAGGCGGTATTCGCTGAACTTGTTGGTGAACGAGGCGCCTATCCGGACACCCTTACCTCATCCGCGCACTCGCTCTGGACGGATTTTTCGGACGACAGGACGCTTGCAGACTTCGGGTTCTGCGATCCGGAAACGACCCGAGGTTTGTTGCAGAGTCTGACGGCTGCTCGAGATCGTGCATCCGTGGGAGCCGAAGGCCGTGCGCGTCTGGACGAATTGATGCCTCTGCTGCTTGACCAGGTAGCTCTGATGCCCGACCCGGACCTGGCTTTGTCGAGGGTTATCGGTGTAGTGAAGGCGGTGTTGCGCCGTTCAGCCTACCTGGTGTTGCTTCAGGAGAACACGGCCGCGTTGGCACGCTTCGTTGGACTCGTGTCGAAGTCGCGTTGGCTGTCGGAGCAGTTGGCACGTTACCCGGTTTTTTTCGATGTGCTGTTGGATGATCTCGACAGGTTGCCGGATACGGCGGAACTTGCTGATGAGCTTCGCAGCCGGCTGAACACCGCCGAGGCCGAAGGTTTTGAGCGGGTGTTGGATGCCCTCCGGGAATTCAAAGAACATCATGTGTTCAACGTGGCAACGGCTCAAGTACGCGGCACGTTGTCGCTCATGAAAGTCAGCGATTACCTGACTTTTCTGGCAGAAGCCGTGTTGGTGGAGGCGATCAGGCTCGCCTGGCATGAGATGGCGCAACGTTCACCTGAGTTCGCGGAACCACGACCCTTGATCATCGTCGGTTACGGCAAGCTCGGTGGGATAGAACTAGGGCCGGGTTCTGACCTGGACCTGGTGTTCGTGCACGAACTGCCGGTTGAGGCTGCACAATTTCTACACCGGCTGGTACGTCGACTCCTGAACATCATCACCGTGCCGACCTACCTTGGTGCGCTCTACGAGATTGATATGCGCCTGCGGCCGTCGGGCCATGACGGCACCCTGGTCTCGAGCCTCGAAGCGTTCAGGGATTATCAGCTGAATCGGGCTTGGACCTGGGAACACCAGGCTCTGGTGCGTGCCCGGGTGGTGGCCGGCGATAAGGCGTTGGGCGAACACTTTGAGCAGGTTCGCCGCGAGGTGCTGTGCCTGCCTCGCGATCGTGGCGAGCTTCAGCGCGAAGTTCTGAAGATGCGCCACCGCATGATGCCGCCTG
>JACZXA010000006.1 GCA_022571865.1 Pseudomonadota bacterium | reverse complement strand
GTTACCCCCGACAATCTTGATATCGACCTTGTTGGCCGCGCCGGCAATCCCCTTTGCGAACTCAACCGCCCAGAACTCGTTCGCCTCTGGAAGGGTCAGCGCTACGAGGGCAAAACCCGGCTCCGCTCCCATGGCAGCAAGATCCGATAGGCTCACCATGATCGCCCGGTATCCCACCAGCCTTGCGGCTGCGGCTGCCGGGAAATGCACATCGGCCACCAGCACATCGATAGACGAAACGAGCTCGCAGCCTTCCGGCACTCGAGTTACCGCGCCGTCGTCACCCGGGCCCAACACGACACCGGTTGCGGCATCACCGAGTTCGGCCACCATCAGGTCGATCAGCTCGAATTCGTTCACGAGCTTCGTGGCTCTGCTGCCCGCAATACGTTTGATAACTTGTCTAAAATACCGTTGATGTACTTGTGACTATCTTCCGCGCCAAACGTTTTGGCGAGCTCGACATATTCATTGATGACCACCCGGAATGGTACCTCTAACCGTTCCTTCAGCTCGAAAGTGCCCAGACGCAACAGCGCAAGCTCCACCTTGTCGAGTTCCTTCAGTTTGCGGTCGAGGTGCGGTTGGAAACACGCATCGAGCTCATCGCTACCCTGCAGCACACCCCGCAGCATTTCTCGAAAAAATTCGCGGTCGGCCTTGGCGAGGCTACCATCGTCTTCGAATTGCGCTTCCACCGTCTGCGTGTCGGCGTCGGTCATCTGCCATTGATAAACGGCTTGCACCAACGCTCGTCGGGCGTGGCGCCTGGCCCAGGAACTAGAGCTCATTGGTATCCTTTAAATCTCAATCCGCAGGGAGCAGACGGATCCTCAGATCGTCGCCCAACTGCGTGCAATCGGATATTCTAGCGTCAACCACCGCGTCCATGGTGCCCAACGGTAAATACGCCAACGGTCTCGCTTCGCTACCCATGAACCTGGGGGCGAGATAGACGATGAGTTCATCCCAAAGTCGCGCGCTGATGAAAGATCCCAACAGGGTGGCACCCGCTTCAACAAGCACCTCGTTGCAGCCGCGTTCGGCGAGCTTCTCGAGTAACCTGTCGAGATCGACCCGTGTTTTCCCCACGGCAACGTGCTCAACTCCGGCGAGCCGCGGCTCAGCACCTTCGCCGTGAACCATCAGTACCTCACCATCTGCATGTAGCAGTGCAGCTTCCGGGGGTGTGCGCAGTTTCGTGTCGAGAACCACGCGAACCGGTTGCCTGATGTTACCGTCCACCATAAATCCCTCATCGCGCACCGTGAGCCTGGGATCATCAGCCAGAACCGTGCCTATGCCTGTCACGATAGCGCAGCTACGAGCTCGCCAGTACTGACCATCGGCTCGCGCGGCGACTCCGGTGATCCATTGGCTTTCACCTGAGGCCATGGCCGTTCGGCCGTCCAGGCTGGTTGCCACCTTGAGCCGCACCAGGGGTCGACCGCTGATCATCCGTTTGCTGTACCCCGCATTGAGCAAACCGGCTTCCGGCAGTTCGATGACATCTACCCCGATCCCCGCATCGCGCAGCTCGGTAAAACCCCGGCCAAGAACCTCTGGATGTGGGTCACGCATCGCCGCGACCACCCGTGCCACCTTGGCGCGGATGAGACCTTCGCTGCAAGGAGGCGTGCGGCCATGAAACGCGCAAGGCTCGAGACTCACATAAACAGTCGCGCCGCTCAGGTCGGAAAATCCCCGGCTGAGCGCATCATTCATCGCGTTGACTTCCGCATGCGCTTCGCCGGCGCGGACGTGCCAACCACGTCCCAGGATCAGTCCGTCGCGTGCGATGATGCAACCGACCCTGGGGTTGGGCGTGCAGGAATAGAGTCCGCCTTCGGCCAACTCGACAGATGCGCGCAAGTAGATCAGATCGGATTCCCGGATCATCGGCGCGGCCGCATCTCTGGGCTGGTGCTAATCACCATCCCCGGTGAGTTTCTGGATCTCGTCCTGAAACTCGCTGATATCCTGAAAATCCAGGTAAACAGAGGCAAATCGCACGTAAGCCACGTGATCGATCTTGCGCAGTTCACTCATGACCTCCTCGCCAACCCTGATCGATGGCAACTCACGTTCCCCGGTGGATCGCAACCGGTGCGTGATTCGGTTCAAGCTACTGTCAATCTCTTCGATACTCACCGGACGCTTCTCCAGTGCTTTCTGCAAACCGTGGCGCAGCTTGTCCTCGTTGAAGGGTTCCCGGCTGCCGTCGCGTTTGACGATGCGCGGCATCACGAGCTCCGCGCTCTCAAACGTGGTGAATCGTTCGCCGCAAGTTTGACACTCACGCCGGCGCCGAACGGAATCCCCTTCCGCTACCAGGCGTGAATCGATCACCTTGGTGTCGTCAGCGCCGCAAAACTGACAGTGCACGCTTAACGACCCCGGCCGGGGTGGTTCAAACTACTCCACAGACTCAGCTTCAAGACAGGCTCCTTGATAAACGGGAAACTTGCGACAAAGTTCCAACACTTTCTGGCGCACGCTCGAGATCATATTGTCGTTTTCCAGATCATCCAGCACATCACACATCCAGGTAGTGAGAGTTTCGCACTCCGCCTCCTTGAAGCCGCGTGTCGTTACCGCCGGGGTACCGATCCGCAATCCGCTGGTGACAAAGGGTGAGCGCGGATCGTTTGGGACCGCGTTTTTGTTGACGGTGATGTTGGCACGGCCAAGCGCTGCATCGGCCGCCTTACCGGTGATCTCCTTGTCGATGAGATCGAGAAGGAATAGGTGATTGTCCGTGCCCCCGGAAACCACCCGGTAACCCCGTGAGACGAAACCCTCTGCCATGACCCGAGCATTGGCCAACACCTGGGTCTGATAGACCTTGAACTCCTCGCCTTGCGCCTCCTTGAACGCGACTGCTTTGGCCGCGATCACGTGCATCAAAGGGCCACCCTGAGATCCCGGAAAAAGCGCCGAGTTCAGTTTCTTCTCGATATCCGCGTTTTCCTTCGCGAGGATCACCCCACCGCGCGGACCTCGCAGTGTCTTGTGGGTCGTCGTTGTGGTGACATCGGCGATCCCAACGGGATTGGGATAAAGCCCGACGGCAATCAACCCTGCAACATGCGCCATATCCACCATGAGCAACGCCCCGACCGAATCGGCGATATCGCGGAACTTCTGCCAGTCCATCCGGCGCGAGTATGCGGAAAAACCGGCGACGATCAACTTGGGCCGATGCGCCTTGGCGAGTGTCGCGACCTGATTGTAATCCACCTCACCACTCTCGGCCTCGAGGCCGTATTGCACGGAGTTGTACAACCGTCCCGAGAAATTGACCGACGCACCATGGGTCAGGTGACCCCCATCGGCGAGGCTCATGCCGAGAATCGTATCCCCGGCATTCAGCAAAGCGAGATACACCGCCGCGTTCGCCTGGGAACCCGAGTGGGGTTGCACGTTCGCGTAGTGGGCACCAAACAACGCCTTCACTCGCTCCAGGGCGAGCAGTTCCACCTTATCGACGAATTCGCACCCGCCGTAATAACGCTTGTGCGGGTAACCTTCCGCGTACTTGTTGGTCAACGTGGTGCCCTGGGCCGCCATGACCCGCGGACTGGCGTAGTTCTCAGAGGCGATGAGTTCGACGTGTTCTTCCTGTCGGCGGTTCTCCTGATTGATCGCGGCGGCAAGGTCCTCGTCGAATTCTTCAAGCTTGGCGTCCGATGCAAACATCTGGTTCCCGATTGACTTGGTGGAAAACAGTCATTGTAGCGTAGCTATCATGAGGCTCGTTACGAAAACGCTTCATCGCTATCGTGAATTTTCGGTGCCGATCGTAATTGAATCGCGTGAGGCCTTTCTATAGTGTGCGCGTTCCCCAAACTCCCTTTCACCCGATCCCGAGGAAAAATTCGTGGCGCAATACGTGTTTACCATGCAGGGGGTCAGCAAGACCGTCCCCCCGAAGCGAACCATTCTGGAAAACATTTCGCTGTCGTTCTTCCCCGGCGCAAAAATCGGGGTGCTGGGTTTGAACGGTTCCGGCAAGTCCAGTCTGCTGCGCATCATGGCGGGTCTCGATCAGGACTTCGATGGGGAGGCACGGCCGCAAAAAGGGATCAAGGTAGGCTTCCTGCCTCAGGAGCCAGAGCTCGACGAGAGCCTGGACGTTCGTGGCAACATAGAAAAAGGTGTGGCTGAAATCGTCACGCTCTTAACCGAATTCAACGCCATCTCGGAGAAGTTCGCCGAGCCGATGGATGAGAAGCAGATGAACGAGCTCCTCGAGCGGCAGGGCGATCTGCAGACACAAATTGACGCCGTCAATGGCTGGGATCTCGACCGCACTCTCGAAATTGCCGCCGATGCACTGCGTTTACCGCCATGGGACGCTGCCGTCACGCACCTTTCCGGCGGCGAAAAACGCCGCGTCGCGTTAGGAGCGCTATTACTTTCGAACCCGGACATGCTGCTGCTCGATGAGCCCACCAACCATCTGGACGCCGAGAGCGTTGCCTGGCTGGAACGATTTCTGGCCGAATACCCCGGCACCGTGGTGGCGGTCACTCATGATCGATATTTTCTCGACAACGTCGCGGGCTGGATTCTGGAACTCGACCGCGGTCGCGGAATCCCTTTCGAAGGTAACTACAGCGCCTGGCTCGAAGCCAAGGAAGCAAGGCTCGGCCAGGAAGCCTCTCAAGATCGCGCGCGCCAACGTTCGATCAAAGCCGAGCTCGCCTGGGTACGCGCCAACCCCAAAGCCCGCCAGTCAAAGGGCAAGGCGCGGTTGACTCGATTCGAAGAATTGATGTCGAAAGAGACCCAGGCTCGAAACGAAACGGCCGAACTATACATCCCTCCCGGAGAGCGACTCGGGGAGAAGGTCATCGACGTCAAAAACATCACCAAAGGTTTCGCTGACCGGCTGCTGATCGAGGGTCTCGAATGCAGCATTCCTCAAGGAGCAATCGTCGGAATCATCGGCGGCAATGGCGCCGGTAAGTCGACCTTTTTTAATATGTTGGACGGCACCGAACAACCCGACGATGGCGTTATCGAACTCGGCGAGACGGTAACTCTCGCCTATGTCGATCAAAGTCGAGACGTGCTGTCGGCAACCAAAACTGTCTGGGAAGAGATATCCGATGGGCAGGATATCATTCGCGTCGGCTCCTACGAGATATCATCGCGGAGTTACGTTTCACGGTTCAACTTCAAAGGCGGGGATCAGCAAAAACGGGTGGGGGACTTGTCAGGCGGTGAAAGAAACCGAGTGCACCTGGCGAAACTCCTGCGCCGAGGCGCCAACGTGCTGCTGCTCGATGAGCCGACCAATGACCTCGATGTCGAAACCTTACGTGCCCTGGAGGAGGCCCTGCTCAACTTCCCCGGGACCGTGCTGGTGATCTCCCATGACCGTTGGTTTCTCGACCGCATAGCGACACACATACTCGCCTTCGAAGGCGAATCCCACGTGGAGTGGTTCGCTGGCAATTTCTCCGACTACGAAGCCGACCACAAAAGGCGTCTCGCCGCACAAGGGGCCGACACCGAGCCGAAGAGAATGAAGTACAAACGGCTGACGCGTTAGTCCGCGTAGCTGGTGCCGCGTAGCTGGTGCCGCGTAGCTGGTGCCGCGTAGCTGGTCAGGGGAGCAACGCTCGCGTTTCATCGAGGTACATGGCAAACGCTTCCAATACCTCGGCGGTCACTGCAATTTGATGATCCACCTCGTCGTAGAGTTTGGCTTCGATGGTTTCCCGAACTCGCGGGAGGGTTTTCACCCCGTAACCCGTATAAAAACCAGGCGCGTAGATCTGATGCCGATACCAGTCACGACCGGGTAAGCCGTCGGTCGAGGTCAACTTGCGCTCGCTCTGATAGAGGTGCTTGTTGAGTACCGCGAGGTCTACATTATCGAAATCGCCCTCGTCGAGCGCTTTGTCAAGGTCCGTTGCCGCGTCCTCGACGCGCACAAGCGCGTTCAAGAGCGGTGCAAAGTTGAAAAATGGCACTCTGGGTAAAGCCTTCGGAGCACCCAGGGTTTTGTTGGCATCGAGCGCTAGACGGTAGGTATCTTGCTCAAGGAGCCTGTTGATTCGTTTTGCCTCGTCACGCTGCTCTTTTGCCAGCATTTCAAGTTCGCTCAGATACAGTTTCAGACTGTCGGCAAGCCCGGTGAATCGAAAAGGCAACACCCGGGCGTTCGCCAATCTGAGTGTGGTGCGCCCGGTGAGCTCGGCCAAGGTTACTGCGTAGACAAAACCCGGATCGCGAAAACGGGTGTAGTGTTCGTAGGTGTCGTAGAGCGTGTGGTAGCTGCCATGAGCACTCTCGCCACCAAAACCGAAATTAGCCGACGTGATTCCAAGGTGCTGTAGAAACGGCGTGTAGTCCGAACCCGAACCCAACGGAGCTATGCGCAGATCCTTGCGACTGTCGAGTTCCTTACGTTGTTTTTCGTCTCCAGTCACCGATAACATCGCCCGACGGCGCTCGGCAAGCGATACCTTGGTTTGCGGGTCGATTACGGAGGCCAGTACCTCATTAAAAAAACCTTCGAGCGTATGACTGCCACCGATGGAGACAAAACCGCGACCGTTACCGTCGGTGTTGAGATAAGTTACCGCTTTGCTGTTCAGTTCACGTCGATGTTTCTCCACCCATTCCGTCGAGCCGATGAGCCCCGGTTCTTCCGCATCCCAGGCCGCATATATGATGGTCCGCGCCGGTGGTTTGCCTTCGGCGGCTAACATTGCCACGGCTTTTGCCTCGCCCAACAACGCAACCAGCCCGGAGATCGGATCTGAAGCGCCATGATTCCAGGCGTCGTGGTGATTCCCCCGGATGATCCATTCGTCGGGATAGGACGCCCCTTCGAGACGCGCAATCACGTTCTCAATAGTAATGCGCTGCCAGTCGAAGACGAGCTTCAGCCTCACCCGGGCAGGTCCCGGACCGATGTGATAGGTGATCGGCAGAGCTCCACTCCACCCTGGAACGACCTCGCCCCCAAGCGCTCGCAACAGCGGCTCGGCGTCACGATACGAGATCGGCAACACCGGTATCTTGGTAATGGTAGGTGCATCGGCTATTCGCAAACGCCGTGTTCCCTTGATCGCGGGTTTCCCGGGCGTGAGCACGTCACCCGGATACAAGGGCATATCCATCACCGAGCCACGTTGCACACCACTGTCATTTTTGAACGGGCCGGTCGGATAAACATCACCCTGGGTGTAACCATCATCCGCGGGATCGGAGTAGATGATCGCTCCGATTGCCCCATGCTCGGCCGCAAGTTTTGGTTTGATGCCTCGCCAGGATTTTCCGTATTTGGCAATGACGATCTTGCCGGTGACGTCGATACCGTAACGCTCGAGCATCTCGTAATCTTCCGGAATCCCGTAATTGACGAACACGAGCTCCCCCTGGACATCGCCGTCCGTCGAAAAGGCGTTGTAAGGCGGCAACACTTCAGACCGCCCGGCTGAGCTTGCGTCCTCCTCCAGAATATCTTCCATCAACGTTGCACGGTAGCCGTCCGGCCCTTCCAGAATGAGCTCACGTTCTTTTGGTACTGGCAACAAAATATCGAACGTTTCTATCCCGACATCGTATCCCCACGATCGAAATAGCTCAGCGATGAACCGGACATTTTCTCTGCCGTAGGGTGAACCGGCATGATGCGCGTGTGCAGAAAGGCGTTTGCTCCACGCATCGAGCTCCGTTGCCGACAAGCTATCCACCAGAAACGATTCCAATGCGAGTTGTCGTTCGGTATCAGCGAAGCCAGTCAGGTTCTCCACCGCTGCCTCACTGGCGGCGGCCGAAATTAACACCAGCGTAGCGATGGCCGTTTTCAACTCCTTCATGTTGTTCTCCCTGTTCCAGAGCGAGTGACGCACCCTCGAGCACATTGGGTCGACCCCGGGCATCCAGGTGACGACCAGTCGGCTTTGAAGGTTATATGGAGGCGATAACGTCGAGTGCCGAGTTCAGACTCTTCACCCCGTGAACCACCATGCCATCGAGCACCTTCTTCGGCCGATTGGCATATGGCACAATGGCCTGGCGAAAGCCATGTTTCTTGGCTTCACTCAATCGCTGTTGGCCATTCGTGACCGGGCGCACCTCGCCGGTAAGGCCAATCTCTCCAAAAACGATGAGATCTTTCGGTAATATTCGGTTCCTGAACGATGACAGTACCGCAAGCAGCGTCGCCAGATCCGCACCGGTTTCCGAAATCCGCACACCGCCAACCACGTTGGCGAAGACATCCTGATCTGCCAGGGCAATGCCGCAGTGACGATGTAACACAGCCAGATGCATGGCGAGCCGCTGCTGGTCGAGGCCCACCGCGACACGCTTCGGATAACCCGTCTGTATCTGGTCCACCAACGCTTGTATTTCTACCAGCAACGGCCGGGTTCCCTCCCATATCACGGTGGCGACGCTACCGGGAGAGTCGATGTTGCCTCTTTGCAGAAAGATCGCCGATGGGTTGGCTACTTCCTTCATCCCTCGTTCGGTCATCGCAAACACGCCGATTTCGTTCACCGCACCGAAGCGGTTTTTCTGCCCACGTAAGGTTCGAAAACGGCTACCCGGGAGGCTATCGAGCATCATGAAACAATCAATCATATGCTCGAGCATTTTGGGTCCGGCGAGGCTACCTTCTTTGGTGACGTGCCCGACCAGGATGACAACCGTGCCCGTCTGCTTGGCGATCCGGGTGAAAAAAGCTGCGCATTCCCGAACCTGGGTAACGCTTCCCGGCGTGCCGTCGACCGTGTCGAGCTGCATCACCTGAATCGAATCGATTACCACGACCTTCGGGGCGTTCTCGCCAATCATCGACGCGATGCTTTCCGCACGCGTCTCTGCGGCTACCTGGAGATTATCCACGGGCAGCTCCAGACGTCGAGCGCGAAGCGCGAGCTGATGCAAGGACTCCTCGCCCGAAACGAACAGGACCGGATGGTGCAGAGCGAGCTGGCTGCATACCTGTAACAACAACGTACTCTTACCTGCGCCCGGATCGCCCCCGATGAGCACCACGGAGCCCGGTACCAAACCGCCACCCAACACCCTGTCGAGCTCACCGAAGCCGGTTCTCAGACGTTCAGACTCCTCGGCCTTTACCTCGGCGAGTCGGGTGACCTCCGTGGTCGTACCGCGGTAGCCAACGGCTTCGGCGATCGGACCGATACTCACCCGCCCAAGAGAATTCCACTCGCTGCAGGTTGCACACTGACCCTGCCATTTCATGTGCTCGGCGCCACACTCTTTGCACACGTAGGCTGTTTTGGTTTTGGTCTTCGCCATCGGTCCTTACAACGTGTTATTCGTTGAACGGCTGGTAGTCGTTATAACGATCGGGTGCCAGGTTCTCGAACTTTGTGAGGTTGCCGATGAATGACAATCGCAGGGTGCCGATGGGACCATTGCGTTGCTTGCCGATGATGATCTCCGCAATGCCCTTGTCTTCGGAATCCTGGTTGTAAACCTCATCGCGATAGATGAACAGAATGAGATCCGCATCCTGTTCAATGGCGCCCGATTCTCTGAGATCCGCCATGAGTGGTCGCTTGTTCGGGCGATTTTCCAACGCTCTGTTGAGCTGTGATATTGCAATCAACGGACAACGCAGTTCTTTGGCGATGGCCTTCAGCGAACGCGAGATCTCCGAGATTTCGTTAGTGCGGTTCTCCGCCTTGGTAGATCCACGCATGAGCTGGATGTAATCCACCACGATGAGACCGAGACCGCCGGATTCCCGCGAAACTCGACGAGCGCGGGTGCGAATGTCGTTCGGCGACAACGCCGGAGTGTCGTCAATGTAGAGAAGTTTATCTTTCAACTGGCTCACGGCTGAAGTAAACCGCGGCCAGTCGTCTTCATGCATGTCTCCCGTGCGCAACCTTGTTTGATCAATGCGCCCAAGCGAGGACAACATTCTCAATATAAGCTGCTCGGAAGGCATCTCCATGCTGAATACGAGCACCGCAGCTCCGCCATCCATCACAGCATGCTCCACCATGTTCATGGCGAAAGCCGTTTTGCCCATGGAGGGGCGGCCGGCGACGACAATGAGATCCGAAGACTGCAGGCCGGCCGTCTTTTTATCCAGATCGTCAAAACCCGTCGGTAAGCCAGTGATGGGATTGCGCGAGGTGAAGAGCTTCTCGATACGCTCTACCGCACGGGTGAGAAGCACGGGTACCTTTTCCGGACCTCCGTCTTGCAAGCGACCTTCCGCGATACGGAAGACTTCCTGCTCTGCCATGTCCAGTAATTCTTGACTTGGTCTGCCTTCAGGGGCAAACGCCGATTCCGCAATGCGGTTTGCAGCACCGATGAGTTGGCGCAAAGTAGAGTGTTCGCTCACGATGCGCGCGTATGCCACTACATTGCTTGCACCCGGAGTACCTTCAGCCAACTCTCCGAGGTAGGCGAGCCCACCGGCTTTGTCGAGCACGCCACGAGACTGAAGCCGTTCCGAGACCGTGACCGCATCCATTGGGTTGTTGTCGTTGGCGAGATCCGTCATTGACTCGAAGATGAGCCGATGTTGCGATCGGTAGAAGTCCTGTTCCGAGATGACCTCGGCGACATTGAACCAGGCATCGTTATCGAGCATCAGCCCGCCGAGCACCGATTGTTCGGCCTCTATCGAATGCGGTTGGGTTTTTAACAAGGTTCGGACGCTAGCGGGTCGAATATTCTCTTCTGGATGGGGTGCGATTTCGGACATTGTCCGTACTAATACAGCTCTTGCTCATCAAGTCGAGGGACATTCTAGGCGTGATCGTGGGCGGTTAGCTATGGTATCCGCAGGAAAATGCCAACCCGACTTATTTCGCACCAATTTCAACGGTTTAGACAGAATTGCCGCTTTGGTTGGGATCACCGTCTCTGTGCACAGACCTTGGCAGAACCTGTGGATAGGTGCGCACAGAGTCGCACCCGGGGTGAATACGATTACTCGGCAACCACCGCCAGTGCCACCGGCACGCTGACATCCGAGTGCAGTTGCACGTTGACCTGATATTCCCCAATCGCTCTGATGATTCCCTCAGGCAGGCGTACTTCGCTTCTTTCGACCACCACTCCCTCAGCGGCGATGGCGTCTGCAATGTCTTGCGTCCCAACCGATCCGTAGAGCTTACCCTCTTCACCCGCTTTCACCATGATGGTGAGCGCCATACCTTCGAGACCAACGGCGCGAGATCGCGCTTCTTCCAACTTCTCACCGGCAACCCGTTCAATCTCGGTACGCTTGCCTTCGAACACGGTGCGATTGGCTTGAGTGGCACGTACGGCCTTGCCTTGAGGGATCAGGAAGTTGCGCGCAAATCCAGATTTGACGATTACTTCATCGCCGAGATCACCCAGGTTACCCACAGGTTCCAGCAAGATTACGTTCATTTACGACTCCGCTTATCCATGTTGGTCGGTGTAGGGCAACAACGCCAGAAAGCGGGCGCGTTTCACCTCGCGCGCGAGCACTCGCTGGTGCCTGGCACCGGTTCCGGTGATACGGCTCGGTACGATCTTGCCTGTCTCACCGATGTACTGCTTCAACAGATCGAGATCTTTGTAATCGACCTCCGTTACATCCGAGTCGAGTCGATTGAACTTCTTGCGGGCAAATCTTCGTCTCACTTCGAATCCTCCTCTTCCGCCCGATCTTCTCCGTCTGCGGGCTGTTCCTCAACCGTTTCGGAGACCTTTGCTTCGGAGACCCCTGCTTCAGAGACCTCCGTTTCGGAGACCTCCGTTTCGGAGACCTTTGCTTCGGAGGCGCCTCCACTCATTTTTTCGGCGTGGGTTTCGGTGGTCCCGACGCTTTCCGCTGCACTCGCGGCAGCCGCCGCGGAACGCGCGGCAGACCTTTCCTCATTACGAAGATCGCGTTCCCGATCCTTCTCCTGCTCTCTGAGTTCTTCCTCATAGATCTTGGAGTTGCCGGTGACTGCCACCTTGCGCCTGATGATCAGGTTGCGCAGCACCGCATCGTTGAATTTGAAAGCGCTCTCGAGTTCTTCGAGCGTTTCGTTATTGACCTCAATGTTCATCAGCACGTAATGGGCTTTGTGAATCTTGGAGATGGGATACGCCAGTTGCCGACGACCCCAATCTTCCAGCCGATGGACGACCCCATTACCACGTTCGATAAGCCCCTGGTAACGTTCGATCATACCGGACACTTGATCGCTCTGGTCTGGATGCACCAGAAAAACGACTTCGTAATGTCGCATCGAATAGTTCTCCCTTCGGTGTAACCGCCTCCGCTCGTTCCACCTTGCGTGGTACGGCGTGAAGCAAGGACCGTGCGGGCGTACCCCGGCGAAGTGTTGGTAAACCCAATCTCACGGCGGAGCGGGATTGTAGGGATGAGCTCAGCCCGATGCAAGACCTCGTTGGCGAACGGCCTCGAACAACAATATCCCCGTAGCCACGGAAACGTTGAGGCTCGACACCTCACCCAGCATCGGAATGTACACCAGCTCATCGCACGACTTGGCCGTCAGCGCGCGCAATCCCTTGTCTTCGCTACCAACCACCAGGGCACAACCGATGGTCAGATCGACAGTCGTCCACAAGTGCTCGCCTTCACCCCCGGCACCGATAATCCAGATGCCCTGATCGCGCAGCCAGGCAAGCCTGCGTGCCAGATTGGTCACTTCCACCAGCAACAATGATTCGGCTCCCCCGGCCGCCGTCTTCAGCGCAGCCGCGTTCAACGGCGCACTGCGACGTTTTGGCAACAACACCGCATCGACTCCGGCGGCGTTCGCACTGCGCAGGCATGCACCCAGATTGCGCGGATCCGTGACGCCGTCCAGTACCAGGAGCAACGGAGGTTTCTGCCACCGCGCGAGCTCGGTTTCAAGAACCGATTCGTCGGCAAGCGCAAGCTCGACGCTGTCGACGGCGACACCCTGGTGACTACCATCGCAGCGGCGATCCAACCAGCGCTTAGCGACGATTTCTATCCGCACGCCCGCTTCCCGAGCGCGATCCATGAGCTTACCGATCCGTTGGTCACGACGCCCTCGTTGTACATACAACACGCGCGCCCGCTGCGGGTCATTCGCAAGCAACGCCCGTACCGCATGAATACCGTAGACTTGACTCACTTTGTGATGATCATCGATTGCGGCGCCTGGCCAGGCGGGAACCACGCCGCTTCGGTTTGTCGCTTCCAGAACGGAGGAGTTCGAGATTGACGCGGCCGAGGGAAGGTTGCACGTCGATCAATTTTACCTGCAATTCGTCTCCCATCGAGAAGCTGCGGCCAGAACGTTCACCAACGAGACTCATTGCCTGAGGTCGATACTGAAAATAATCGGTCCCGAGTTCCGATATATGCACCAGGCCTTGAACGTAAAATCCGGACAACTCAATAAAAAGACCAAATTCAGTCACGCTCACCACCACACCTGCGAAGTTTTGACCCACCCTCGAGGCAATGTATTCACACTTGAGCCACCCGTCGACCCCCCAGCCAACCTCGTCGGCCCGCCGCTCGGTCATGGAAATCTGTTCACCCGTAGCGATAAGCCAATCGTCACTCATCGACGTGGGTTCGCTTCGTATGACGTGTTTGATCGCTCGATGAACGACGAGATCGGCATAACGTCTGATCGGCGAGGTGAAATGCATGTAAGTTGACAACGCAAGCCCAAAGTGGCCCTTGTTGACCGGGGTATACAACGCCTGATTCATCGAACGCAGCACCAGCATCTCGAAGATCCAGGCATCCGGTCTTTCGCCCAGAGCCGCCAGGGCCTCCCGGATGATCACAGGCGTCAGCTCGCCCCGGGAAATGCGCACCCCCGCATACGCAAAAGCCTGGCGCAGTTGCTCACGCTTTTCGCCGCGGGGTGGCTCATGCACCCGGTACAGGCCCTGCGCGTCGGCTTTTTCCAGCAACCGGGCCGCACACACGTTGGCGGCAATCATCGCTTCTTCAATCAGCCGATGAGCATCGTTGCGCGTCACCGGGTGAATGGCCACAACCTCATCGTCGGCGAGTTCGAGCACCGCCTCGTGGGTGTCGAAGTCGAGTCCACCCCGTTCATCCCGCGCCCGGGTGAATGTTTTGTACAACTCATGCAGTTCGGTGAGTGAACGATGTACGGCCACATCCACATCGAGGCGGCCCGTGGTGAGAAACTCGTTGACGCGGGTGTAAGTCAGCCGCTCCCAGGAGCGAATGACCGCCTCGTAGAATTCGAAGCGAGTCACCTTACCCGATGCTGAAACCCGCATGTCGCACACCATCGCCAGGCGCGCTTCGTGCGGACGCAGCGAACACAGATGGTTGGATAACGCTTCTGGCAGCATTGGCACGACTCGATCCGGCAGGTAAACGGAATTCCCCCGCTCCCAGGCTTCGAGGTCGAGCGCGCCGTTCGGCTTCACGTAGTGGGCGACGTCCGCAATCGCCACGACCAGACGCCAACCGCGCCCCCTTTTCTCGGCAAATACCGCATCGTCAAAATCCCGCGCTGTCTCGCCGTCGATAGTGACCAACGGAAGTTCCTCCAGCCGGCGGCGGTCGGGATATCGTGTGGCCTGTACATGCTTCGGCAGCCGCGCGGCTGCGTGGGTTACTCCGTCAGGCCACACGATGGGCACCCGGTAACTGGCGAGGAGGGTTTCAGCAGCGTGCGCCGCACCCCTTGCGGTTGAAACGATCTCGCTGACAAATCCAGTGAGACCGTGCTTGTCCTCGCCGACGACGGTGACAAGAACCGTGTCCCCATCTCGCCCGTTCAACGGGGTTTCAATGAGAGAAATACGTCCCTTGTAGTCGGGGCTCAGTGATTCTACGTAGGGGTAATGACCGTGATGGCGAAGTTCACCTACCAACGGGGTGGGTGAATACTCGAGCACGGTGAGCACACGGGCATTGTCCCCCTGGATTCGGGCTGCAACCTTGTCACCGGGACGCAGCCGGAAACGACGTCCCCGTTCGACCGATACCCCACGGAACGTCAACTGCCTGGCCGACCCAGCGAGTATGTCTACCTCGCCCCCTGAATCCGTTGTCAGATGATACAAACCCCGGCGGTCCTGGCGGATCTCGCCGGTGCGTTGCAGACCTTTGAGCAACAAACGTAGACCCTGTTTGGGTCCCTTTCCGGCAAAACGCGCCACAAGCTCATGCCAACCCATGGGCTCCCGGCTTCTTTTGAGGACGTTGAGCAACTCACCCGCAGTTACCCTGCCGGAAGTGTTATGTGGTTTGGATTTACGGACCATCTGATTGACAACTACTACGGCTCTTCAGTAAATTTGCGCGCCCGCTTCATGCCGAGGTGGTGAAATTGGTAGACACGCTAGCTTCAGGTGCTAGTGGGGGCAACCCCGTGGAGGTTCAAGTCCTCTCCTCGGCACCAGATCCCAAACTCTGTACGTACTCCGCTAACGGTCTGAACCACACTCGCAATACTTAACCACAGGAAGGTCCACCGTGCTAATAACTGAGGTACGGGAGCGCAAAGGCGGAAAAAAAACCAATCCCCCACAAACCCGCGGATACCCGGATAAAACGCCGGTTCCAGACATCCGCGCGTGCACAGGCAGCCGCAAGCTCCCGATCGGCCGGGCAGGAACGACCCGGGCGATATACAGCCCAGGCGGACAACGCAATCAATGCCCCTGAGATCGTAAACATCCACCCTTTGTACAGGCTCAACGTCACGATCCAGGGTGCGGCCGATGCCATGGATGCGACAACGGCCCCGAGTCCAATGCTGACCAGCGTGATTGGAATCGCGCAGCAAATCAGTGTGCCCGATGTCGTGAACAGCAACACCCAGCTCCAAGTCTGTGGTTTTTCCATCGCTATTTCCTAATAAACCAAGCCGACGGCAACGCTGAAATAACTGCCCGACCAGTCGCTGTCACGTTCATAGACGAGGGTTTTGTGTTCGGCGCGGAACATGAGGTTCTTTTTGAAATACACGAAAACGGGACCGGTCTGAATCCGATCGCCCTGGTTCGAGCTCAACACCGAAACATCCCAGAGTGCAAACAACCCGCTGCCTTTTCCCGGGAAAGCAAAACCCACGTTGACATCCAGGCCAACACGATCATCCCAGGCATAAAGGTCATAGAACTGGTAAAAGGATGGCGTCTCCGCACTATAGGAAACACTCAAACCCAGATCCCAATCCCCCTCATTACCAGTACCCGTTGGCAGTTTTACCGACGGCGTGATCCCCCAATTGGATGTCTTGGGCCCTTCGTTCACGTATTTCTTGAGTGGCACGCCCAGGATCAGATTACCCATTTCTCCGTCGGTATGAGGTAGCTTGAAGGTCAAGCGTACCGAAGGTTTGAATGTATAAACGCCTTCCACCCAGGTGGTGGTTTTAGAGTCGAACTGCTCGATCCGGGTCTGAAAGCCATAACCTTCCGACCAGCGAGGCGCCATATCCATCACAGGTTGATGGGCATACACCGAGCTACTCACCAAGAGCATGAGTGCGAGCCGAAGGCACCTCACGGCTGGTAGTCGACGCGTTCGCCCTCAGGTGTCAGCAGCCAGATATCGACCGGGTTGTAGCCACCTGATTCAATAGCACCGAAGAGGGCATTTTTGTCGAGTTCGGCTTCTTCTTTTACAGCAATGGTTACCATCTGGTCTTCGATCTCGACCCTGACACCTTTGTTGTATCGGCTGTGGTCAATGAATGGCAGCTTGGAGATTTTTTTGGTCACGCCGAGCGAGCAAAACTCACAGACGATGCCGTTCACCTTGATGACATAGTCTTGTGCCAATGCAGGCGTTGCGATAAGCGCTATAAGCAGCGCCAATACATTAATTCTGTTAAACATCATTTCACCTTTCGTTTGTTTGTGGACTATGTCCGCCAAAAAACGGACATGAGGAACTTACGAAAGACGAGAGGTCGGTGGCCTGAAAGGCGGGTCAATACCGCCTACGGTAACTGCGGGTGACACCCTGACGGCAGGAGTAACCTCCGCGGATACGTTGCTGGTTCTGATATCGATCGATGCCATCATCGGCATACACATCAAGCAACAGTCATCCGAAGTGGACGATGCGCCGCTTTCGCCATCGGTTTGATGACAGGGCATTTCCATCCCCGCGGTATTCATCGCATCCGCCGTAGGTAACGCAAAACAGCAAATACCATAGGTCGCATTCAAACAGAAAACGATCACAGCGAGCTGCGCCAGCGCCTTGCTACTTTTGCTTCGTTGCTTCATGCACTCCATTGGACACCATCGTCGCGGGAAATTCCGTGAATTGATTCCAACCCTGTCTTTACCTTATTACCTGTAGTTACTACAGAGTCAAGGGCCTATCCGCTCGTGACTTACAGGCTCCATCGGTCCCAACTTATCAATCATTTCCACCCAGCTCGGTCCGGGTTGGAGCCGAGCAGCAGCATTACGTTTCCGGCCTCGAACCAAATACCGAAAAATTGTCGCTTTCACACGCCTGTCTTGAAGGGATTCACCGGGTTTTTCCATCAGCTGGAAGGTTCGCATGACACCCCGCAGGACATGCATCTGTTCCCTGCTGGCCGCACTTATCGCATCACCGAAAGCCAGCCGGAACCACTTCGTCAGCGAATCCGGCGTATTCAATACGACACCCTCCATGGCGGCTTTGGCGCGTCTTATCCCGTTACGGTCTTCACGCAGACTCGCATCGTAGATAGGACGCAGCGCATCTTCGGTACGCTCTGAGAATAGTAGCGGAGTTCCGGATGGTGATCCTGAACCAAATTACCCATCAAACCGTCAGCATCCCCAACGGGTGGCACCGAGTCCCGCTCGAAAACGGTGACACGATGGCCTTTATGCGCCAACGCAAGCCCTGAACATCCCACCCATGCCGGAACCGACCATCGTAATGTCGTGTGTCATGTTATTGGGAGGTAGAGACGTCGCCAGAGTCTCGATGGTGATCCGCGCTGCGTTCGGCTTCGATGAACACCCGTTGAATCGCCGGGTCCAACCGCTTCACGGCATTGCTGATCTCGGTAACAGCACTTTCGAGTTCCGAAGAATCAATACCGTCGACGAAATCGACACTGATGGTGACAATGATGTACGCGGGTCCCATATGCAGGGTGGCCGTCTCGTTGATGGACACGATTCGATCATCTGCTTCCAACACCCCTCTGATGGCGGCGACCGTCTCCGGTACCGCGCTCTCACCGATCAACAGGCTTTTGCTCTCATAGGCGAGCCAGGCCGCGGTAATGCCGAGGATGACGCCGATGAGCATCGACGCGCCACCATCGAACAGCGGATTGCCGGTTAGCTGATACAAACCCAAACCGACCATGGCAACGAGCAAACCCAACATCGCTGCGGTGTCTTCGAACACCACCACAAAAATGGTTGGGTCTTTACCCTGCCGCACGGCTTCGAAAAAGCCGAGGCTCCCCTTGTGGCGACCGAATTCACGTACGGCGATCCACAAGGCTCCCCCCTCGAACACCATCGCGATTCCCAACACCGCGTAGTTCAAACCGATATTGCTGATGGGGTCCGGATGGCCGAGATGCTGCCAGCCCAGGTAGAGGGACACGCCCGACCCAAGAGCAAAAATCAGAATAGCGACGACAAAACTCCAGAAATAGATTTCCTTGCCGTGGCCGAACGGGAACTGCTCATCCGGCGGACGATCGGCCATCTTCAAGCCGTAAAGCAAAAGTATCTGATTACCCGTATCCACGAGCGAGTGAACGGCCTCGGAGAACATGGCGGAACTTCCGCTCACCCCCGCGGCAAGGAATTTTGTCACCGCAATGAGGGTGTTGCCTACCAAGGCTGCATAGATCGCTTTTTTTGACGAACCTGCCACGGCTGATTATTCGGGTACTAGCCTGGACTATTCATGAAGAAGCGTAGCGAGGTTGTCGAGAGTAGTAAAAACACAGGGTGCGCGGACCGTAGGGCGCGGAGGCGTGCTTGTTAGCACGTCGAGCACCCGGAGGGAGCACGCCCTGTGTTTTCGCTGCTATCGGCGACCACAGTAGCTTGTTCATGAATAATCCAGGCTACCTACCGCCGGCGCAACACCAGGCTACCGATCGAATAACCTGCGCCGAATGAGCAGATCACGCCCACGTCGCCCGTCTCGAAGTCGTCCTGATAAAGACTGAAAGCGATGATAGATCCCGCGGACGCGGTGTTGGCGAAGGTATCCAGCACTATGGGCGCCTCGTCCTGGGTCGCATCATGGCCGAGCAGACGTCTGGCGATGAGGTGGTTCATATTGATGTTGGCCTGGTGGAGCCACCAGCGTTTCACGTCTGCTACTTCGATTCCAACCGCGGCGATCTGCAGTTGTAAATGTTCGGTCGCCATCGGGCAGACATCCTTGAATACCTTACGTCCGTTCTGGTGAAACAGATTATCGATTCCGAAGGCTTCGGTATCCTCGGCAAAAGAGACATAACCGAAATTCGAGCGGATGTTATTCGAAAATACGGTGATGGCTTTCGTTCCTAGAATGTCATAACTGTTATCAACCGTGCACGTTTCCGCGGATTCGAGCACCACGGCGGTGCTGACATCACCGAATATGAAGTGACTGTCGCGATCGTGAAAATTCATCTGTGGCGTGGTCAGCTCCGGATTGATCACCAGCGCGCAGCGCGCGGAACCGGCGGCGATGGCGTCGTGCGCGCGTTGCAGAGCAAAGGTGGCGGCGGAACACGCAACCAGCATGTCGAAGCCAAACCCCTGGATACCGAGCGCGTTCTGGACCTCGATGGCGATGGCGGGATAAGCGCGCTGAGTGTAGGCGCACGATACGATGACCATGTCGATATCCGCGCCCGTTTTTCCCGCCGCCGTCATCGCTCGACGTGCCGAGTTGAGCGCCATCTCCGCCTGCAGGGAAATCTCGTCTTCGGCGCGCAGGGGAATGCGGGGCCGCATCCGGTCGATGTCGAGAATACCTTCCTTTTCGTATACGTAGCGGCTTTTGATACCGGAAGCCTTCTCGATGAATTCGCTGCTGGAGGATTCTTTTAAGGTGAGTTCGCCAGCTTCGATGGCTGCGGCGTTCTCGGTGTTGAATCGTCGTGCAAACGCGTTATAGCTCGCCACCAGCTCGTCGTTGCTGATGGAGTATTCGGGCTTCCATAGACCCACCCCGCTTACCACCACCGTGCCAGTCATGGGTCGACTCCTTAAGATCGGCGGCAGAGCCACTTACGGAATCGGCAGGTAGCCGTCTTCCACACCCTTGGTAAAAACGCCCACCGCGTCGTGTGCATGCAGACTTTCGTGGTGTTCAACGCGTACCCAGAAATCCGTGATTCGATGGTCGTTGCTGAGCTGGCTCTTGAGCTTGCGCCCGGCGTCTTCTATGAACATGGGGTTTTGTCCGTTGAGGCGCGCGAACTCCTGCTCATCCTCGCGCTTGACCACGGTCTGCACCGGCGTCTGCAGGGTTTCTTCCACCTTGTTGATGAGGTCGGTGATGGGGAAGTCAACCAGACCGTCGCGCAACCGAACGAGTATCTGTGCGTCACTTCTCTGGCTGTGTGGGGTTGCGATGATTCCCTCATCGGTACCGAGCCAGGCATGGACGTCTTTTGCGCTCACCTGCCCTTGCCGACCAAAATCGTCTTCGAATTGATGCTGAATCAGCTGCCTCGCAAGAGCCGCCGAGCAGGGGCACGTGGATGAGTACTGTACGCTGATTTTCACCTCCAGCGTGATTTGCCCATCGATCAGCGTTCCTTTGACAGAGACCGGGTAGGAATTCCATCCGGAATTGTCGCTCACCAATGCCTGACGTCGAAGGTAGTAGTCGAAATCAAACTGAACGAAGGCTTTGGTGCTGAGATCGCGGTGGGATTCCAGAATACTCAACAACAGCAACTTCAGTCCGGCTGCGGTCAAGGGCCGGGTTTCCGCGTGCTCATCCAGAATCAGATAGAGCCGCGACATGTGAATACCTTTGGCCAGCGGGTCGCCAAGATCTACAAATACCTGCACTCGCGACTGCACCTGTTTGGTCTTGTCACCGTCGCGAACCAGCAACGGCTGGTGGATGTCGCTCATCCCCACCCAATCCAGGGTACCGGCGGGCGCGTGCAGCTCGCGGCTTGCCACATCGGGCATCGAGTTAATTGCAACGAGTTCCGCTTTGTTCATCCACCCATCCTAACCGACCAAACGGCCGAACATTGTAACCAATCGCCCTGTTCTAGCAAAAACCCTCCAAAACAGGCAATACGGGCGCCTTGAAGTAGGCTCAGCCGCGAAGCTGCTCCATCTCCTCGGCCGTGAGTTCGCGAGCTTCATCCTCCAACATCACGGGAATTCCATCGCGAATCGGATAGGCCAACCCGCTTGCCCTGCACCATAGCTCATCGACATCTTTCTGATAGGTCAACGACGCCTTGCTGATCGGACAAACCAGTAATTCCAATAATTTCGAATCCAACGTAACTAACCTTTTCCAACGACTCTTCTCCAGTGTAACGCCGAGTCCCGCCAGATGCAGTCGGTGGCGCGGCCTACCCGCTATTCAGCGCGGCGGCCTCGGCGGCACGTTTCATACCTGAAAGGGATGTTTCAGGACAATTGTCTCCTCCCGATCGGGACCCGTGGAGATGATGTCGATGGGCGCTCCAACGGTTTGTTCGATTCGACGGATGTATGACTGGGCGGTTTCCGGCAAGGCATCGTAGTCTTTGAGACCAAGCGTCGAGGTCTTCCACCCGGGAAGTTCCTCATAGATCGGTTTGATGCCGGCGTAATATTCACTGCCAAAACGCGGTACGCCCACGACCCCGTCGGGACCTTCATAGCCCACACAGATGCGAATCGTTTCCAGTCCGTCCAGCACATCGAGTTTGGTCAGGCACAACCCGGAGATGCTGTTGATCTGCACGGCCTGGCGCAACGCAACCGTATCGAACCACCCGCACCGGCGCGGACGACCGGTGGTGGAACCAAATTCATGGCCCCGTTCGGCCAACCGTTCACCCGTGCTGTCGAACAGCTCGGTAGGGAAAGGACCTGAGCCGACGCGAGTGGAATAGGCTTTGGTAATGCCCAGAATGTAGTCGAGGTATCTCGGACCAAACCCGCTGCCGACAGCGGTTCCTCCTGCTGGGGTATTCGGCGACGTGACATAGGGGTAGGTGCCGAGGTCCACATCCAGCAGCGCACCCTGTGCACCCTCAAACAGTATGTTGTCACCGGCTTCGCGCAGCGCGTGCAGCATGGGAATGATGTCCTCCACCATCGGTTTGATCTGCTCGGCAACCTCGGCGCACCGATCCAGCGTGTCGTTGAAATCAACCGGGTCGGTTTTGTAATAGCTCTGCAGCATGAAGTTGTGATACTCCATGACCTCGGCGAGTTTTGCCGCGAATCCCTGCCAGTAGAACAGGTCTCCCAACCGTACGCCGCGCCGCGCCGCCTTATCCTCGTAGGCCGGACCAATACCCCGCCCGGTGGTACCGATTTTTTGACTGCCGCGCGCTTGCTCGCGCGCGAGGTCGAGCTTTACGTGGTAGGGCAGTACCAACGGGCAGGCGGGGCTGATGAACAATCGCTTCCGCACCGGGATGCCGCGCGCTTCGAGACCGTCGATTTCCTCCATCAACGCGTTGAGTTCCAGCACCACCCCATTGCCGATGAAACACTGAACGTTGGTACGCAGGATGCCGGAGGGAATCAGATGCAATACCGTCTTGTGCCCATCGATCACCAGCGTATGCCCGGCATTGTGGCCACCTTGAAAACGCACCACCGCGGCACTCTGATCGGTCAGAAGGTCAACTATTTTGCCCTTTCCCTCGTCACCCCACTGGGTCCCGATGACGACAACGTTCCGTCCCATATTCTTTGCGCCTCAAACTATGTCCATGACGGACCACTGACCATCGTTGATCAGCATTTGCTTCGAACAAATCGCCGAAGGTGTCTCCTGCGGGGATAGTGCAACCACCACCCTCTCACCGCCTTCGCGCAACTCGCCAATGCGCAACAGGAGTTCCGCCTTATCTTTTCCCTCTGCCCAGGGCGCCCAGATCGTTGGCGACGCGGTGATGGTGTTACTCAGGAGCTCCTTCAGGCTGACATCAAAGCCGGTCGCGGGTCGATTGCGCCCGAAGGCGGCCCCGATACCGTCGTATCGACCCCCTCGAGCGAGTGCACGACCCTGCTTGGCCTGGTAGGCCGAAAACACCGGTCCGTTGTGATAGCCGTAACCCGCAAGTTCGGCCACGTCGTATCTCAATGCCAACTCCGGGCACCGCTGCTTCACCATCTCGGTAAACTCGATGAGACTATCCAGCGCACCTTTCACTGCAACGGGCGCAGACTCGAGCGCCAGTCGTACATCCTCTACGGTATCCGCCGGACCCATCAACGTTGGCAGGCGCACCAACATATCAGCAATCGGTGAATCCCCCACGATATTCGCGATGTCCGTCTCCGACTTACTCTGCACCGCCGCGAACAGTCCCCGCTCGCTCCTCTCATCCAAAGCGCCATCCAGAGCACAAGCAAGGCTGTGATAGATACCCATGTTGCCGAGCACCAGGACAGGCTCAGCCACGCCCACGGCATGCAGAACTTCCACCAGCAGAGCAACCACTTCGGCATCAGCCGCAAGCGAGCGGGAACCGAAAATTTCAGCACCCGCTTTCACGGGAACGCGTGATGCCAGGACCGCTTGCGGATTGGCATGTACGACGGTTCCCGCATAACACAGTCGTTGTACTTCGTTGTCTTTGAGACTATGGGCATCCATGCGAGCGACCTGGGAGGTCATGTCGGCGCGCACACCCAGCAACCGACCGCTGCGTTGATCTACTGCCTTGAGAGTTTGCAGATCGAGGTCGTACCCGGATCCCACCAGCAACGCATCCAGATACTCGATGAGCGGCGGCTCCACATAGTCGAAACCCCAGTGATGAAATACATCCAGAACCGTCCGACGAATCTGTTCCAGCGCCCAGGCAGCAGGCGGCAGCAATTCATCTACCCCATCGGGTAGACGCCAAGTTTGGTGTTCCACTCAGGGAGCCTCTGCTCAATTATCGATTATTCAGCGGGAGCTTCTCGCGTCTACCATTACCGCATCGCAACCCTTGCCAGACCTTGTCCAGAAACCGACTCCCGGCATTCCTTCAGCCCGTTGCTTCGGAGTCGGATGGATACTCGCCCGACACACCTTCGAGCTGACCTTTACCCGGTTACTGCGTGTCTTGCTTCAAATATCTGAAGAACTCGTTTGAAGGGTCCAGCACCAGTATGTCTCCTTTGTTACTGAAGACTTTTACATACGCGTTCATGCTTCGATAGAACGTATAAAACTCCGGGTCCTTGTTGTAAGCGCTGGCGTAGATAGCGGCCGAGCGTGCATCACCATCGCCGCGCGTCTGTTCGGCGTCGCGATAGGCTATTGCCTCGATGACTACCGTGCGCCGATCAGCGTCGGCACGGATGCCAAGCGCCAGTTCTTCACCCTGCGCTCGATACTGGCGTGCTTCAATCTGCCGTTCGGATTGCATGCGATCATAAACGGTCGCCGACACTTCCGTTGGCAGATCGATACGTTTTACCCGCACATCCACGACTTCGATACCCGCGGCGTCCTTCATGACCAGGTTGAGGTCCTCCATGAGTTCCTGCATGAGCTGATCGCGTTCGCCGGACACGACTTCGTGCATGTCTCTGCGGCTGATCTGGTTGCGCAGCCCCTCGTTCACCCGCTCCGAGAGAATTCGCCTTGCACGGACCAGGTCAAACGAGGTTGCAGTGTAGAATCTCTCGACATCCACCACTCTCCACTTCGCAAACGAATCGACGATCAGCGGTTTTTTCTCCACCGTGTAGTAGCGCTCGGGGGGGGCATCCAGGGTAAGCACCCGTCCGTCGAAAAACTTGACCTCCTCGGCGATCGGCAGCTTGAAATGCAGTCCTGGCGGTACATCCGCCCAGCTGACGGCACCAAATTTCAGCAGGATGGCGCGCTCGGTTTCATGAACCGTATAAACGCTGCTTGCACCCAGTAGAATCAAGGCGACCGCGATCAAAGTGAAGATGAAATTGCGTAAGTTCATAACAGATCCTAGCGATTGTCTCGCGGTCGGCCACCGGCCGTGCGATTGTCGAGTTCACGCACAACAGCGTCCGTTATGCTGCGGATAGATTCTTGGGAATTCTGAGCTGCGACAAATGCGCCGGCCTGAGCAAGTTTATCCAGTGGCAGGTACATCAAATTGTTACCGCCTGCCACATCAATGAGAATTTTCGAGCTGTTCGCAAACACCGACTCCATTGCATCGATGTACAAACGGTCACGAGTCACTTCCCTGGCGAGCTGATATTCGGTCAACAACTTCTCGAAGCGACTTGCTTCACCCGTTGCACGTGCAACCACCTGATCGCGATAGGCGTTCGCCTGCTCCAATTGTTTCTGCGCTTCACCTCGAGCGGTCGGGACGATGCTTTCGGCATAAGCGCTGGCGTCGTTTATGTAACGTTGTTCATCCTCGCGGGCTTTCACGACGTCGTCGAACGCATCACGTACCTGCGACGGGGGGGCACTCTCATCGATATTGACCTTGATCACCAGAATGCCGGTGCCGTACCGATCCAGGTAAGACTGTAAGCGTTCCTGTACCTCCAGGGCGATATCCGCGCGTCCGTCGGTAATGACGGCATCCATCGTCGAGCTACCGACGACGTGCCTGAGCGCACTCTCTGTCGCTTGTTGCAGACTGGTGGTGGGATTTTCCACATTGACCTGATAGTCGGTCGCGCTGCTGATCACATACTGCACCGTCATGCTTACCTCAACGATGTTTTCGTCTTCGGTGAGCATCAGAGCCTGATGGCGATGGGAATTGACCTGGGTGACATTTTCCTTTTGGACAACATCGATGAGGGGCGGATTCCAGTGCAGACCCTGCTGGACCTCGGTGTCCAGTACTTTGCCGAATCGATACACAACGCCGCGTTCCTGAACATCGATCTGGTATATGCCTAACAGCCCGTAGACGATCCCAGCGATCACCAGCGCAATGCCGGCCATACCGGCGCTGAATCCCTTACCCGGGGTGCCGCCACCGCCCCCGCCGCCAAAGATGCCCGAAAGCTGCCGCTGCAACTTTTTGAACGCTTCATCCAGATCCGGCGGGCCCTTGTCGCCCCGACTGCTCCAGGGGTCTTTGTCGCCGCCACCGCCCTCATTCCAAGCCATCTGCTGGGTACTCCGTGTACGTTTTGATTCGAGAAACCGACTCGATAGTTAATGGGTCTAAGGGGACGAAATTCTAGGGTGGCCCGCGATACCCTGCAACCGGACTTTAGGCTCCTGCCTCAGTCGTTCCAAGAGATTAGAATCGGCCCGCAATGTGAGTGCAACGCTACCGTCCTCTTTGATCTGCTCCGCGATAACCGCACCAAGATTGTAGAGCCACGCTCGAATCCTGCCGTCCTCCACCGGTAATAGTACTTCAGTGGGCGAAGTTACACCTAGATCATTACCGATCACACGAATGAGATCTTCCAGGCCAATACCTCCCAACGCGCTGACCCGAACGACTTCGTCGGAAGAACACGGCCCTCCCACCGATGTGACGGGCAGGGTATCGATTTTATTGAACACGAGTCGCACAGGTATGGATTCAGCACCGATCTCTTCGAGCACGACTTTGACGTCGGCAATGCGCTCATTGACATCCGGATCGCCCGCATCAACCACGTGGAGTAAAAGATCTGCACCCCTAACTTCTTCCAGGGTTGCCTTGAATGCTTCGACAAGCGTATGTGGCAGGTGGTGGATGAAACCAACCGTATCGGCGAGAACCACTTCACCCACGCCCGGTATGGCGAGGCGACGCATGGTCGTGTCCAACGTCGAGAACAACTTGTCTTCGACACTTACGCAGGCGTTGGTCAGCGCGTTGAAGATCGTCGACTTCCCGGTGTTCGTGTAACCGACGAGGGCAACGGTCTTGATATTGCTGCGCCGGCGTTGACGCCGCCCCTGCCCGCGGCGCCGTGCCACCGAGTCGAGTTTTTTCCGCACCGTCTTCATTCGCTCACCCAACATCCGTTGATCGAGCTCGAGTTGGGTTTCGCCCACGCCACGAAGGTTAATGCCTCCCTTCTGGCGGTCGAGGTGTGTCCAACCTCGTACCAGGCGGGTCTGGGCATGTTTGAGTTGGGCGAGCTCTACCTGTAGCTGGCCTTCGTAGGTGCGGGCATGCTCCGCGAATATGTACAGGATCAACTCGGTGCGAGTCATCACCCGGCAGCTCAAAGATTGCTCGAGATTACGCTGCTGACTGGCGGAAAGCTCATGGTTGACGAGCAACAGATCGGCTCCAAGCGCCGCCAGACGGTTACCGAGTTCAACGAGCTTTCCCTCACCTACATACGATCGCCGATGAGGCTTCGTGCGGCTTGCCGTGACTGTTTCGACCACCTCCACGCCCGCCGTGCGGGCGAGATCCACGCACTCGTGTGGCGAGTCGGTTACCGCAAAACTCCCCACGTCACTCTTGAAGTTGACCTGAAGAAGTACGGCCCTGCGACCCGTTTCTGGGCGTTCAAAAAACAATGAGATACCCTGACGCAGCAAAAGAGGTGGATACTGTCTGGTCCGGGTTAGCTCTCGGCTTCTTCTTCTGCTTCTTCCACATTTGCATTGGCTAGTCGGATGTTGCGCGACGGCACAACCGTCGAGATGGCGTGTTTGTATACCATCTGGCTGACCGAATTACGCAGCAATACTACAAACTGATCGAATGACTCGATCTGGCCTTGCAGCTTGATACCGTTAACCAGGTAAATGGATACCGGTACCCGCTCCTTGCGCAGCGTATTGAGATAAGGGTCTTGTAGCGAATGCCCTTTTGACATGGCAATCTCCTTTTGAGGCTTTCCGAACCGCGGCATGGACGCCACTATCAGAGCAAGCCGTTGTCCTTCTTGTTGTCGAGACATCGTCGAAACAGCATCTCTTTATTATGTTTACCTGACCCCTCTTTCTGTTGCCTATCTTCCTAGTATGTCTCTTTTCAGTGCGCAACATCGCAAACGCAACGCCTGGATGTTTCGACTTTCGGCCCCAACTGAGCCGCGTTTATTAGGGGTGAAGCAACTATGGCGACCCCATCAAGAGATTTCAAGGCAGATCTCGCCCGCGATCACGTCCGCAGCCCCCCAGTTGTAGGTCGCAAGCCAGGACCAGCTCCTCAACCAGGTGAGTTGCCGCTTGGCGAGCTGGCGAGTGGCGGCGACGCTACGTTCCCGCATCTGGGCTTCGTCAATCAACCCATCCATCCATTCCCATACCTGGCGGTAGCCAACCGCACGGATGGCCGGTAGACCGAGATGCAGGTCACCGCGATTGCGTAATGCCGCGACCTCTGCTTCGAGTCCCGCCTGCAACATCCCCTCAAAACGCTCGGCTATCCGGCGCTGCAACGCAGGCCGATCGTCGGGCAAGATGGCAAATTCGGTGAGTTCACAACCCAACCGTTGTTCGGCTCCCACGGATCCCTGATCGCGCCACCAATGGGAAATAGGTTTCCCCGTGAGTTCCCAAACTTCTAACGCTCGCTGCAGGCGCTGTGGGTTGTTTGGATGAATCTGCGCCGCTGCCACCGGGTCGACTTCGGCCAAACGTTCATGCAACGCCGGCCAACCGAGACGCAGTGCATCGGTGAGAATCTGCTCCCGGGTCGGCGCATCGGCGCGGGGCAGGCGTGCCAATCCTTCCCGAAACGCGCGTAGATACAACATCGTTCCGCCAACCAGAAGGGGTATGCGTCCACCTTTCCAGGCATCACGAATCTCACGATCCGCGTCGGCGATAAAGTCGGCGGCAGAATAGGATTCACTTGGATCGCGGATATTCACCAATGCGTGGGGGTATTCGCGCAGGACCGCGGGCGTTGGCTTTGCGGTACCGATATCCATACCGCGGTAGACCATCACCGAATCCAGGCTGATCAGCGATATGGGCAGCCGTCGAGCTATCTCGATGGCAATTTCTGTTTTACCCACCGCCGTGGGTCCGATCAGCGCCAGCACCCTGCGTTCGCTGACCACCTACTGCCCGCGCAGAAACAGCCGATCCAGGTCCTGCAACGACTGCACCAGAAAGGTTGGACGACCATGATTACATTGACCCGCATTGTCCGTCTGCTCCATTTCGCGCAGCAACGAATTCATCTCAGGAATCGTCAACAGCCGGTTGGCCCGGACCGAACCATGGCAGGCCATACTAGACAAGAGATCGTCTTTGCCATCCTGCAACCGTTCACTCGATCCGTATTCGGTAAAATCAGCCAGCAGATCACGCGTCAACTGTTCAACGTCGGTGTGGGCGAGCAACGCAGGAACTTCCCGAACCGTCACGCTCCGCGGACCGCTCCGGTCTATCACCAGGCCAAACGGCTTGAGTTCATCTCCCAAATCGTCCACCAGGTTGGCTTCGGCTTCGCTCACGTTGATGACGATTGGCACGAGCAGCCGTTGTCTGGCCACTCCTTCGCTAACCGTTTGCGCTTTGAGCTTTTCGTAGGTAATGCGTTCGTGTGCTGCATGCATATCCACCACAACCAATCCATCGCTGTTCTGGGCGAGGATGTAGATGCCGTGCAGCTGGGCAATTGCGTAGCCAAGCGGGGGAACGTCCGCGTCTCGCGAACCGAGCGTCGCCGGGTCGAGCCTGCCTGCTTCATCGCCATACCGGGCAACGGCCTCGGCGACGCTCTGCACGCTTGAGTAGTTCGCCGACCCGGAAGCCGGTTGACCGAACGCCAGAGCTTGTGAGCGAGGGGTCGCGCCAGGGCTACCACCTGGGCGGCTATCAGCGGCGAAACTCACATTGTCCGGCCGCACGGCGCGCAGGGTCCGATTCAGGCTGGCAAAGATGAAATCGTGTACGGAACGTGCATCACGGAATCTCACTTCGTGTTTTGTGGGATGTACATTGACATCCACACTCGCCGGATCGATTTCGAGATAGAGCACAAATACCGGATGCCGGCCGTGGAACATCACATCACGGTATGCCTGGCGAACTGCGTGGGCCACGAGCTTGTCGCGAACCGCCCGACCGTTGACGTAGAAATACTGTTGATCGGTTTGCGCCCGGGAGTGGGTAGGCAAACCCACCCACCCCGACAGTCTGAGCTCACCTCGGTGTTCATCCAGAACAACCGATTGGGCAACGAACGGTTCACTCAACACGCGCGCCAATCGAGCTTCCGGTTTCCCAACCGGCAATACGAGCGGTGCACGCCCCGTTCCCTGGCGTAGTTCGAACCCAACCGCGAAGTGACCCAGACTCATGCGACGAACCACCTGATCGATATGACTCTGTTCGGTACGCTCGGTTTTGAGGAACTTTCTTCGCGCCGGGGTGTTGTAGAAAAGATCCAAGACCTCAACCGTGGTACCCGAGGGATGCGCGACCGGACCGTGTGCCACTTCCATGCCGCCGTGCACTTCAATGTTGAAACCCATTTCCTGGCCTTGTGCCCGGGAGGCAATTTCAACCCGGGCGACCGAAGCCATACTGGCCAAAGCTTCACCGCGAAATCCCAGACTCGCCACGTTCGCCAGATCTTCTACTCGCGATATCTTGCTGGTGGCATGTCGACTGAGAGCCAATGCCAGATCATCGGGATGAATCCCGAGCCCGTCGTCACGAACCAGGACCCGTTTGACGCCACCGCACTCTGTGTGAACTTCGATGCGCCCGGCGCCCGCGTCAAGGCTGTTCTCCAGAAGTTCTTTGACGAGCGATGCCGGACGATCGACTACTTCACCTGCAGCAATCTGATTTGCAACAAATTCGGATAACTCGAGAATTCGGGGCGTCATCTGCTTATTGTGTCAGATGGGATCGATCTTTTTAACTCTCGGGTGTCACACCGGCGCAGATAGTCGTTCAGCCCGCGGGAATAACGATAATCTGGCCAACGTGTATGTTGTCCCCGGAAATGTTGTTGGCTTCGCGGATGCGCCGGGGACTGGTGTTGTAGCGGTTGGCGATGGCGGAAAGCGTATCCCCGGGGACGATGGTGTAGTTGACCTTGCCCTGATTACGTTGCCAGGCGATCAGCGTGCCAGGTGGGGCTGAGTGCCCCATGTAGTCACGAATGCCATCGAACAAAGCCGTGGCCAGCTGTTCCTGATAGCTGGATTGATTCAGCTTGCGGGCTTCGGCGGGGTTGGAAATGAACCCCGTCTCGACAAGAATCGACGGCATGTCGGGGGAGGTCAGCACCGCAAAACCTGCCTGCTCCACTCGAGTTCTGTGCAATTTGGCGACCCGACTCAACCTGTTCAACACGCTCTGACCCGCTTCGATGCTTTTTCCCAGATTCGCATCCATCGACAGATCGACCAACACCAGCGCGACCAGATCATCCTTGTCATCAAGGGTGACCTCCCCAACCCCACCGATGAGATCGGATCGATTTTCCTTGTCCGCCAGCCAACGGGCCGTTTCGCTCGACGCACGCCGGTCGGACAATGTATAAACGGACGCGCCGCTTACCTTCGGGCTTTTGAAAGCATCGGCATGCAAGGAAACAAAAAGATCCGCGCGCTCATCACGCGCAATTTTAGTGCGTTTACGGTGAGCGATGTAATAGTCGCCGGTGCGCACCAACACGGCTCTGTACCCAGGTGCCCGATTCAGGCGGTAAGCGAGTTTCCGGGCGAGGCTCAAGACCAACTTCTTTTCCTGAATCCTGTCCACGCCCGATGCACCCGGATCTTCACCACCGTGCCCGGCATCTATGGCAATGATCACATCGCGTCGTCCGTCCCGGTCGGGGACGCTTGCCGGTACCACGGGTTTCGGCGTACTCGAATAAAGATCGATGACCAGGCGATGGCCATAAGGCGCAACTGGCTTGAGGGTGAATCCCTTCGGGGTGAGCTTGACTCTGGTGTCCAGCACAATGCGGTACCCGGTGCCCCGCGCCGCTGACCGCAATCCCTTCAACCGCTCCCTGCCAACGGCAACCACGCTCGGATCAAAGCCCGACTCCACACGGGTGTTCTTCAGATCGATGACCACTCGATCAGGATTGGTCAACACAAAAAGTTCGTATTCAACGGGACCGGTGGTGTCAAAAACGACCCGGGTATAGTTGGGTGCTTCGTGCATTCGTACGCCTTCCAGAAGTTCCGCATGCGCGGCTGAAACGCAACCCAACGCTGCCCATACCCACAACCAGCCGTTAGCTGCGCGCACGAATCTCGAGACGTCGCCCTGCGCCGTCTATCTCCAGCAGAATTTCCACGTCCGGATCGGGAAGCTTCTCTGCGGCATGCTCTGGCCATTCCACCAGTTTGATGGCGTCGGCATCCATGAGCTCATCGATTCCGATGAATTCCAGCTCATTGCTGTCCGCAATTCGATAAAAGTCAAAGTGATATACGGTTTGCTGTGCTAGTTCGTACGGCTCAAGCAAAGTATACGTTGGACTCTTGACGGACCCCTTGTAGCCCAATCCGCGCAGTATGCCTCGCACCAGGGTGGTCTTTCCAGCACCAAGATCACCACGCAATAACACCAACGCATCGCGTTGCAGCCTGTTTGCCAGACGGTTTCCGTACTGCAACGTGGCAGCTTCGTCCTTTAGAAAGACGCTATGGCTCATTCAGCAGGCCGCTTTGGGCTTTTGACAAGCCGCGAGAGACGATTAACCCGCCGTTACAGGCGTCCAACAGGACGCTATCGAAACTCAAAGCGCGGGTATCTCGTTTATTCACCGCAACTCACCTTGAGCGCATCGACCATAAAAGGCAGCAGGTCAGTAGCGAGCATTCCACGTTGCCCCAGCTGTTTCGCCGCCTGGTCTCCCGCGTAACCGTGCAGGCAAACGCCGAGGACCGCCGCGTCTATCTCTGGGAGTTGCTGTGCGAGCAAACCACCGATGACACCGCTCAGAACGTCCCCCATGCCTGCGCTGGCCATTCCCGGGTTACCGTGCATGCAACATCCAAGCAACCGGGGTTTGGCACCGGTTTCGCCCCCCTCATCACGGCCGTTAACCCCCTGTGCGGTGCCGATCTTGTGTGCAGCAATCAGCGTCCCGACGCCTTTCAGTACGGCAGTTCCTTCGATACGGGCGGCCAGCCGAAGTACCGCCCCGGGGCGATCTGATTGAACCTCGGCGACATCACATTTCAGCAGCGCCGCAGCCTCGGCATTATGAGGTGTGATGATCAGTGGTCCGCGAGCGCGGAGGGATAATTCTACAAAACCGTGCAGACCGTCGGCGTCCAGCACCATGGGTTTACCAGACGCCACCGCCTCTTTGAGCAACCCATGGCCCCAGTCCGAGCGCCCGAGACCCGGCCCCACGACCACCACACTTGCCTTCTCCAACAACTCAACACGGTTGGCATGGTCGTTTGCGTCCACAACCATCAGCTCGGGTCTGCGCGCGAGTATCGCTGGCCTGTGTTCCGCCCGGGTGATGACGCTCACCATACCGGCACCCATCCGCAATGCGGTTTCCGCAGCCATGAGGGGTGCCCCACCCATACTGTAATCGCCGCCAACCACCACCACGTGACCCAGAGCCTGTTTGTAGACATTCGGGTCTCGGCGGGCAAAGAAGTAACCGACCGCCTCGAGCATCGGGAAGCTCAACATCGGGCAACCCTCGACGACGCGGAATATTTCCGGCGACACATTCAGGTCTTCATAAAACACCTCACCGCAATACGACACACCGGGCCCCGTATACAGACCAATCTTGCGCCCGATGAACGTGGTAGTGACATCCGCGCGAACAGCGTCATCGACGACCGCGCCGTTGTCGGAACTCACGCCAGTTGGAATGTCGACCGAAATTACCCCGGCCTTACTTTTGTTGATTAGCCGTACCGCCTGCGCATACGGCTCACGCAACTTTCCGGTCAACCCCGTACCCAGCAGCGCGTCAACGATCACATCACCCACCAACTGATCTGCCAGCGACTCGATTGAAACACCCAGGCCGAGCGCCCAGTCGCGCGCTCGCGCCGCATCTGTGGCGAGAACACCCGCGCTGCCCAGCTGGCAGAGCTGGACCCGCATGCCAATCTCGCGGGCCAATCCCGCCACGATGTACCCATCACCGGCGTTGTTCCCTTTGCCGCAAACGACGCTTACCGACTTAGCTTCGGGCCAACGGTCAAGCAGTGCGCGAAACGTTGCACGACCGGCACGTTCCATCAATTCGAACCCCGAAAGGTGATGTTGCTCTATGGCGAGACGATCAAGCTCACGACATTGGGCTGCGGTATATAGCTGTGACAGGGGTTGTTCTCCAATTAATCGACGCGCACATTATACTTGCCCGCGAGGACAGGTAATCAGGCCTGATGTCATCAACTCCAGGGGTGGATCATTGTCACAAACGGCGCGTGTTTTGGACCTAGAGAAGCTCAGCATACAGATCAAAACCTGGGGAAATGAGCTCGGTTTTCAACAAATTGGCATTACCGACATGGACCTTTCGACCCATGAACCTCACGTGCGCGACTGGTTGAACAAACATTTCAACGGTGAGATGGGGTATCTGGAACGCAACCTCGACAAGCGTCTGCATCCCGAGCTTCTTTTCAACGAGCTTTTTGAATCTTCAAACTCCTTTGAGCAGAACTCTTGCCGCGTCATCGCCGCACGCATGGACTACCTGCCAACCGATACTCAGCCGTTGAGGATTCTCAACGACAACAGTAAAGGTTACCTCTCCCGCTACGCGCTAGGTCGCGACTATCACAAGGTTGTGCGGCGGCGCCTGGCCAAGCTTGCGGAACGAATCAACCTGGAAGTCGCAGATCTGAACGTGCGCTATCGAGCGTTTACCGATTCCGCACCTGTCCTCGAGAAAGCCCTGGCAGAAAAGGCGGGCCTCGGGTGGATTGGCAAACACAGTTTATTGCTGAACCGAAACGCTGGTTCCTGGTTCTTCCTGGGCGAGATCTTCACCAATTTACCGCTCCCGCTGGACGCGCCGTCAACGGTTGATCATTGCGGCAACTGTAAAGCCTGCATCACCGTGTGTCCGACGAACGCCATCGTCGGGCCAAAACAACTCGATGCACGCCGCTGCATTTCTTATCTGACAATCGAACTCCAGGGAGCTATTCCAGAATCGCTGCGGGCACTGGTGGGGAATCGAATATTCGGTTGCGACGATTGTCAGTTGTTCTGTCCGTGGAATCGTTACGCCAAACATACCGCGGAGGGAGACTTCAGCCCCCGTCACAATCTCGATGGATCCGATCTCCTGACCCTGTTCGAGTGGACCGAAGCCGAATTCCTGGAAAAGACCGAAGGTAGCGCTATCAGGCGCATCAACTATCAGCAATGGCAGCGCAATCTGGCCGTCGCGCTCGGTAACGGTGAACCAACGGAGCGGGTCTTGGCTGCGCTCCGAAAACGCCTTGAGCCATCGTTCAACACGGAAGTCGTATCCGAGATGGTACGCGAGCACATCGTCTGGGCTCTGCAAACGTTGGAAGGTCGTCTCAATCCAGGCGGATGAAGTGCTCTTTGTAATACTTGAGCTCTTCGATGGATTCGGTGATATCGGCCAGCGCCGTATGCGCGTTATTTTTCGTGAAGCCCTTCAGTAGCGATGGACGCCACCGTACGGCAAGCTCTTTGAGACTGCTTACGTCAATAATACGGTAGTGCAGGTACGCCTCCAGAGTTGGCATGTAACGAGCAAGAAACCGCCGGTCCTGCCAGATGGTGTTGCCACACAACGGGGCGCTGCGTTTCTCGGCATGCTGCTCGATAAAAGCCAGGGTCTGGGCTTCCGCTTCCCGTTCGAGTACACCTTCTTTGCGCACCCGGTCCAGCAAGCCCGAACCGCTGTGATGCTTCTGGTTCCATTCGTCCATACCGAGAAGCTTCTCTTCGGGTTGACGTATTGCCAGTACCGGACCTTCCGCGATGATGGTGAGATCGCTATCCGTGACGATGGTGGCCATCTCGATGATGACGTCTTTGTCCGGGTCGAGGCCGGTCATTTCCAGATCCATCCAGATTAGATTCGCAGGCACTTCGCTCTCCCAACAACGTATGCGACCCATTATGTTGCCACCATCCGTGCCACGCTACCCGCACGTGGTGGGTAACTGCGAAGATTTCAATATCGACGGTCGTAGCGGATTACAGATCACCCGCGGGTAAGCGCAGTGAGGCTGGATATTCTCTTATTCGCGCTTACGCTCAGCCCCTCCGGGGTGCCCTCATTACGCGAACTTGCCCCCTCTTATTACCCAAGAAGGGTCAAGTTCGTGGAGAGGGGGACTCCCCCGAGGGGTCGAGCGTAGGCGCACTTAGAGCATGCCCTCCCTCAACGCGGTTGCGGAACGAAATTCCACCAGGCACATTTGCCTAATTTCTGGACAAGAACTAGTAACATAGCTGCTCCGTCACATCCAAGGCCGGTACTCATTTCACCCATCAAGTTACTTGAACCCGAAGCGCTCGATACCATATCCAAGAAGAATCGCTTACTGGTGCATGTCGCTTCGCGTGAAGCGTACTATCAGGCGCACCTGCCGGGGGCCGTGCTCGTCGAGCCGAGGGAGCTAGTTGATGGCACACCCCCCGCAACCGGTCGTCTACCGAGTGTCGAGCGCTTGACTGCGCTATTCGGCCGTCTCGGTTATGACCCCGACCTGGACATCGTCGTCTATGACGACGAGGGCGGTGGCTGGGCCGGGCGGTTCATCTGGACTCTCGACATCATCGGCCACCGTCGCAGCGCGTATCTCAATGGAGGACTGCAGGCGTGGCATGGCGCAGGGTTGCCGCTTGAATCGGGCTCCGGTACCCAGCCTGAATTCAGCAACGTCAGTTTGACGCTGGACAACGCGCCGATCGCCGAACTCGAAGACGTGCTGAGTGCCATCGACGATCCTGACCAGATTATCTGGGACGTGCGCTCGCAAGAGGAATTTCTCGGATTGCGCAGGACGGCCAATCGGGCCGGTCACATACCCGGGGCCGTGCACCTCGACTGGATGGATCTCAAAGATCCCTCAAACGATCTCCGACTGACGAAGAACGTCGAACAACTGCTTAGAGCGCATGGGCTGGTACGTGAGAAGTCGATCATCACCCATTGCCAGACTCATCATCGTTCGGGGCTCTCCTATCTAATAGCACGACTCTGCGGCTTTGATAAAATCCGCGCCTACCACGGGTCGTGGGCGGAATGGGGTAACCGGGACGATACGCCGATTACCGGACCATGAGCTTCGCAGCCTTACAGCGCCTGCTTCCGCAACATGGTCTCTCACGCCTGGCCGGACGCTTCGCACGTTCCCAAACACCCTGGATACGTCGAACTTTCATTCACACCTTCTCAAGCGCATACAACGTGGACCTCAGCGACTCTCTGCGCTCTTCGCCGGATGACTACGAATCGTTCAACGATTTTTTCACCCGCGAGTTACGCGCTGACACACGCCCCATGCCAAACGACCCATTATGCGTGGCTTGCCCCGCCGACGGTTCCATCAGTCAGGTTGGGCGTCTGACCCATGACAAATTAATGCAAGCAAAAGGAACCAATTATTCGCTTCGTTCGCTAACCGGTGCGGACCTCCCTCAATTTCATGAAGGGGCGTTCATTACGATATATCTCGCACCCAATGACTATCATCGCGTGCATCTCCCTGTCACAGCCCGGCTTGTTCGAACGACCGCCATACCTGGGGAGCTTTTTTCCGTAAACGCAAAGACCGAAGCGACGATCTCGGATCTTTTCTGTCGCAACGAACGGCTGGTGTGCCATTTCGAAAGCAGCCATGGCGACATGCTGGTCATCCTGGTGGGTGCGCTGGTTGTTGCAAGTATCGAAACCGTCTGGCCCGGACCTGAGTCACCGTATCGGTCACTCACGCAGAACACCCACGGTTTGCGACTCGAGCGCGGTTGCGAGATCGGCCGCTTCCTGCTCGGTTCTACGGTAATCGTCTGTTTCGAACCGGGCCGGATGGAGCTCGACGGCACCCTCCACGCCGGTATCAAGGTACGCATGGGGCAGTCAATCGGTCGGCTAATCGGTTAATTGACCGCGTGCGGGTCAAGCAATGGTCACTGGGAATGGCATGACTTCCGCGAGGCTCGAAGCCGAAAGCTTCAACATCAACAATCGATCAACACCGAGTGCGACCCCGGCACAATCGGGTAAACCAGACTCCATCGCCGCAAGAAACCGTTCATCCAGCTCCGGACAATAAAGTCCGGTGCGCGTGCGGTGTGCCCGATCATCCTGAAAACGTTGCCGAAGCTCGGCGGCATCCCCGAGTTCATGGTAGCCGTTGGCGATCTCGACCCCGTCGATGACCAGCTCAAATCGCGCTGCAATCTCCGCACTGGCAGCGTCGAGACGGGCGAGTGCCGCTTGCTCTGCCGGATACTCGGTGATAAAAAACCGACCCTGACCCAGCTTCGCGATTGCATCGGCACACCTCAGGTCCAGCACATCTCGATCACCCGACAGCGTTCCAACCAGGTCTTTATAGGTCAAAGTGCGAATCGGCTGTGAACCGAGTACGAGATCGACCAGCTCGGTCACCTCAGCCATGAGCTGTAGATGGTCGAACCCGATCCGATACCACTCCAGAAGCGTAAATTCCGGATTATGAAGCCGGCCGGCTTCCCCCGCACGAAAGACGGGCCCGAGTTGGTATAACGATGGGGCACCAGCGGCCAACAGACGCTTGAGCTGATACTCCGGAGAGGTCTGCAGGAAAGCGCCGTCTCGAACCCGCAAAGATTCGATAGCGACGTCCGTGACCGTGCGGGAGCCGAGGGTCGCGGTCTGGACCTCGAGCACGTCTCGTGCGGCGAAGAATTCGCGCAGTGTTCGCAACAACTGAGCCCTTTGTCTCAACGCATCCAGGCTGCAGCTGGGTTGCCAGAAGTCGTTCACGCGCGGCTGACGTACTCGCCCTTACGGGTATCGATTCGCAGGATATCCCCGATGTTGATGAATAGCGGCACTTTGATCGTGACACCGGTGGAAAGCGTGGCGGGCTTCGTCGCACCCTGGGCCGTGTCTCCCTTCAGGCCAGGATCTGTTTCACTGACTTCAAGTTCTACGAAGTTCGGCGGGGTAACCGAAATGGGGGAATCGTTCCACAAGGTAACTTGAAAGATCTCCTGTTCCTTCAACCAGTCCTTGACGTCTGCCACCGTTGGTTCCGCTGCCGCCACCTGCTCGAAACTGCCGTCGGTTTTCATAAAGTGCCAGAACTCGCCATCGGTGTAGAGATACTCCATATCGAGCTCCAGCACGTCCGCTGCTTCGATTCTCAAGCCCGACTTGAAAGTCCGCTCCCATACCCGACCTGTTTTCAGGTTACGAAACTTGACGCGGTTGAACGCCCGGCCCTTACCAGGTTTGACGAACTCGTTCTCGAGGATGGAACAGGGATCTCCTTCGAGAAGAACCTTCAAACCGGATCGAAATTCGTTGGTAGAGTAACTTGCCATGGTTGACCGTCATATTCTCAAGAAGATGCAAACATGATAACGCCGTTGACAATCTGTTGGCATACCGGCCTTCCCCGACTAGCGGTACGAACTGTGCCAATTCACTGTTTGGCGTGAGCGTTTTCACTATACTTCGCCTTTGTAGTACTCATGGCGCAGGTTCATGCGAGAAGGCTTGTCGGTCAAGATAACGATTCCAGATACGGATCTGGACAGGTTGTCGTTTTGTGATCCACATCCCACCGCGGTGGCCGACTGGGTTGCCCATCTGCCCATGGCTAACACGGCCGATACCGCCACCCAGCTTCGTCAAGCAACTTTCGAGCTCACGCGGCTCGACACCGACTTCACCGTTCGAATGGAACTTCTCGAGAACGTGCGCCCCACCATTCACTACATCTGTGCACGCCTCGACAAATCCGCTGTCAGTTCCGGAAATCAGGGCGACGCCATCGCAAGACTCGCCCAGCGGCTCACGACCAATCTCTGCTCCGGCTACAAAGTGGTCATCGTTCAAGCGCTGAAAGAGCTTGGTAAGAATCCGGCTCTAGGTAAAAACATCATTCCATTCGCAACCCATCGGGCGTTGTCGGATCTGTCTCGAACGTTGTTGCGCACCTTGCAGTTTTACGTGTCTCCCCCGGACCGAATGTGGATGGACCTGAACCAGTTGTATCTCCTTGCAGAACGGCTGGAGGTACACGACATCAAGCAGGAAGATCCCGAAAACCATTCCGAAACCAACACCACGATCGCTGACAGTTACCTGCGCTCGCTGTTGCTGGCCTGCTGCAAACCCAACCAATTGCGCCAGCGGCATCTGGCTCTGGTGTTCAACGCGCTCGAGGTGTGGACGCCCCAGGTGGCATTGGAAAAGAATTTCGAAGAAGCGTTATTCCTCATCGATCTGGAGTCGGATCAAGGACCTCAATACTCCAAACTGTTGCACAATCCCAACGAACCGAGAAGCATCCAGTCCGAAGTGCTGGTTTATGAACTCGAAGCTTACTTGAAAGAAATCGACGGTGGCATACAGATACCCGACTACGTGCCCGACGATATTCTGAACCATCTCGTGGGCGCCTGGGGAGTGATGAAACCACGCGCATTCAATCGGGCACCGGTCTCGGGATCCGTGAAAATCTGTCTGGGCCTTCGCGGCGCCCATTACTTTCTCTCCGGTGGGGTTGAGTTTACCGATCAACTTGCAGACACAGACGCCATTTTACAGCGTGAGGTCAACCCGTTCCTGGTAGACGACACAAAAACGCTCGAGGTGGCGCAGCTTGCCGAAAAGGACGTCTGGGACGATGCTTTCGACTTGCGCGTGCGTATCCCGACGAACCCCAATATCGACGATCCCAATCGCATTCTGCTGGAATACCAACAACCTGACCCCGAAGTAAAACCCCAAGAAAGACCCGAACAGACAGCGAAACAGAGTTTCTGTTTCTATGACACCATCGCCGTAGATACGAGCCCCGGGGGTTATCGAATTCGCTGGAATGAACCGCTCCCTGGGAACGTGCAAACCGGCGAGTTACTCGCGCTTCGAGACGAGTCTGATCCACGCTGGTGTATTGCGGTAGTACGCTGGATTCGCCAGAACAACCAGGGCGCCGCGATGGGCATTGAGCTGCTTTCCCCGCGGGCTATCCCGATCGCCCTCAGGGTAATCAAAAAACGCGGTGGACCTACCGACTATGTCCGGGCTTTGCTGCTCCCGGCGCTCGCGCCCATCAATCAACCTGCAACGCTGATTACGCCCCTGGTACCCTTCCAGAAAAACAACAAGATCCATGTACAACGCCAGGGAATTCAGACGACCGCACAGCTCACTGCCAGCGTGTTGACAACCGAAAGTTTTAACCAGTTCACATTTCGAATGCTGGATGGTTACTTGGAAAACGCCCGAATCGACCTCAACATAGGCGATCTGTCGGAATTAATCGGTGAGCAGGAACCCGGCGAATCCAAATAGGGATACGTTGGCTTTAATAGGGACATGTCGGCACAGCAACCCCAACACTCGCCCGTGCGCTTATTGATTGCGGAATCTTCGGAGAACGCGGCTCATCAATTCGATTCGCTGCTGCGCGATGCCGGTATCGCCACGCGAATGGAGCTTACGGATCTCTCGATGGCACAGGCAGCACTCCCGGATGCGGACCTCATGCTCTGCAACGGTGCCTTACCTTATCTGGAAAAACTCCTGCCCCGGTTCAAGGCCGCGGCACCTCACGTACCCATCATTATCATCAACAACGACGAAAGCCCTCTTTCGCCAGCAGAAGCCATGGCACTGGGAGCCGCCGACGTCGTGGATGTCACCGAGACGAAACAATTGGTTCTGGTGGTCAAGCGCGAACTCGATAATGTCTGCCAGGCAGATCGTCTCAAAGAAACCCGACGTGCGCTCAACGAGGCAGAACGACGCTGCCAGCTCCTTCTGAAAAGTTCGAAAGCTGCCATTGCCTATGTTCACGAAGGCATGCATATCCATGCAAACGCCGGTTATATCAAACTTTTTGGCTTCGAAGACGCCGACGATCTGCTCGGAATACCTCTCATCGATCTGCTGGATACCGAAAGCGGAGAAGCGCTCAAGGCCGAACTGAAACAATTCCGCAGGAACGACGGCCAGGAAAATGCGGACACCCTGGAAGCGGTTCTGGAATTCACCGGTAAAAGTAACAGCGGCAATACCATTCACGGCAACATGACACTGGCAAGCGCCGAATATGAAGGCGAACACTGCCTGCAGGTCACCGTACGGGTCGCTAAGGCGACTGAACCCGCCACAGGTGAGCCTTCAGATGACACCGGTGGCGCAACCAGGAGCAACGGCAACGCAACTCCGCTACCCGCTTTCCTCAACGACAGCACCGCACTGTTCGCGAGCACCGAAGAAGGCTTTCGCTGTACGTTCGTCGGAGTAATCGACAAGTTCGACAAGCTTCAACTCGAGCATGGTCTCCTCGGTGGTGAACAGATCGCTCGCGAAGTCGAGAGCGCACTACGCTCCTCGGTCGGTGATGTGCCTTTCGCGAAGCTCGCGAGCCACCAGTTCGCGATCAGCATTCTTGCCGCCGACCGTGTGGACGCCGTGGCAAAACTCGATACCCACCGGCAAGCGGTGCAAGACCTGCTGTTGGAAGTGAATTCAAAAACGGTGCGCCCTACGGTGCGCTTCGGTGGTGCCATTTACGAAGAAAGAAACGACACAGGCGCCGAGACGTGCTTGAACTCCGCCTTCGCGACCGCCTTTTCAGCGGCATGCCTCGACGGCAATCTCGTAGAACTACCAAGAACCGAAAACGAAGACGGTCCGAACGAAGAAGCCTCGCGAATATTGAGTCTCATCAACGAAGCAATGGAAAATCAGAAGTTTATACTACTGTTTCAACCCACCATCAGCCTGCGCGGTGATTCCGATGAACATTACGAAGTGTTCTTGCGCATGCTCGACCGCAGTGGCAACCAGATGGCGCCCGGAGAGTTTCTACGCACCGCAATTGACTACGGGGTGGCAGGAAAGATCGATCGCTGGGTTATCCTCCAGTCGATCAAGATGCTTTCGGTTCACCGTTCAAAAGGCAACAACACCCGGCTTACCATCAACCTGACGAGCAACAGCTTTGCGGATCCTGAATTCATTCAATGGCTCGGCGTCGCGATCAAGGCCGCTCGTCTGCCAAGCGACGCCGTGGTCTTCCAGATCACCGAGTTGGATGCAACCAACTACATGCGCCAGACCCAGGAGTTCGTGGAAGGCTTGAAAGCCTTGCACTGCCGAGCTTCGCTTTCACGGTTCGGATTGTGCGACAAGCCGTTCGAGATCCTGCGCCACTTACCGGTTGACTTCGTGAAGCTTGATCGCATACATATCGAGCGCTTGAAGGAGAATCCCGAACTGAAAGACGAGATCACCAGCATGATCCATAAGCTTCAATCTGCCGGTAAGCTCACTATCGTTCCGATGGTGGAAAGCGCCAACGTGCTGTCGGCGCTCTGGCAAGCCGGAGCAAACTATATTCAGGGGCACTATCTCCAAGAGCCCTCAGCCGATATGGACTACGACTTCAGCACGGACGACTGAGCGACAATCTGTCGGTCGATTACCCCCTTTACAACTCATGACGCAGGGTCAGCCAGAGCTTGTTCTATGTCTCGATCGGAGAACCCCATCAGGTAAAGCACGCTGTCGAGACCGAAATTCGAGATGGCATGCTGTGCGGTTTTCTTGACCACCGGCTGCGCGTGATAGGCAACGCCAAGACCCGCCGCGTTCAGCATTGGCAGGTCATTGGCACCGTCCCCAATGGCAATGGTTTGTTGCTTCGAGATTCCCTCCGCAAGCGCAATTTCGTCGAGCAACTCCGCTTTGCGCTGTGCGTCGATGATCTCACCATGGACCTTACCGGTCAGAACGCCGTCTCTGGTTTCGAGTTCGTTGGCATAAACGTAGTCGATGCCGAACTCGTCCTTCAGTAGCTCCCCTACATATTTGAACCCGCCCGAGATGATGGCTGTTTTGTAACCGAAGTGCTTCAGCGTTCGAATGAGTCGGCGAGCACCGTCGTTGAGCGATACCGCGCTCGCAACCTCTCTGAGCACACTCAAAGACAATCCCTTGAGCAACTCGGCCCGTTGTCTAAAACTTTCGTTGAAATCCAACTCACCGTTCATAGCCCGCCTGGTGATCGCGGCCACTTCGGCTCCGACTCCGTGTCGCTTCGCAACCTCATCGATCACTTCTGCGTTGATGAGCGTCGAGTCCATGTCAAATACCACAAGGCGTCGGTTGCGACGATACACCGTATCGCGCTGAACGCTGAAATCGAACATCAGCTTCGCGGCCGCGGCCATGAGTTCTTCCTTGAGGCTGTCACCATCAGTCAGGTTGCCCCGCAGGCTCATTTCGATGCTGGTCCGCACAGTCGTCTCGGTCACGCTCGCCAGTGGCAGCCGTCCCGAAAGCCGCCGAATGGTATCGATGTTGAGGCCATGGCGCTGGATGATTTCAGTCACCGCCGCCAATTGACTCGCGGCTACATGACCGGCCAGAAGCGTGACTATGTAGCGTGGCTTGCCCTGGCTGTCGACCCAGTCTTGGTATTGCGCTCGGGTAATGTCGGTGAAGCGCACGTTCACACCCATTTCCCGCATTCTGGATTTTAGCTCGGCAAGGACGGTTTCGCGCTGCGTACGTTTGTCTATCTGCACCAACATCCCGAGATTCAGCTCGTCATGAATGACGGCCTGTCCGATATCGAGTACATGTACTTGAAATTGCGCTAATGTGGAGGTCAGCATGGCCATCAAGCCGGGCTTGTCTTCGCCCGACACATTCACCAAAACTATCTCGCTGGCCAAGAAATCATCCTTCGGAGTACTGCTAACTTGAAGCTAACGGCTTACTCCAGACTCGTCAAACCGAGTCCGGTGCTGTGGGCGGCGGCGGCGGCAACTGCGATCACCGCTCTCACCCTGGTACTGATCTGGGGGCTTACCGACGAGCGTGAAGCACGCCTGGAACAATTCGGGTCGAGTGTCGCCAAGAGCCTCGCATACCTATCCGTTGAGCCACTCATGAAACAGGACCGTATTCACCTAGGCGTGCTCACCAACCGGGTAGCCGAAATATCCGCCGTGGTCGGAGTCGGAATATATACCGTCGACGATAAAGTGCTGGCACTCAGCGGAACCCCGGCGGCTGGAATAAGCCACACCGAAATGGTGACTTCCGGTGATGTGATCGTCGGTTACGTCAAGCTGAGCGTAGATCGTCTCGCGTTCGAGCTGGGTGACACACCCTCTCGCTCCCTACGGTATTTCCTATCGGTGTTGGTTGTATTGTTATCCCCATTTGTCGTTCTCGTGGTTAGCAACTTGAACGCAAGTCGCAAGCTCACGCACGGTTCCGCCATCTCTGAACCATCTGCAGACGACGAGGCGGATTCCGTGCCGCGTTACCTGCTAGCCATCAATCTCTACAACCAACTCAGCATGACCCTGCAAGAACGCGAACTCGAGCTCGCCTATGGCTTGACGATGGCCGAACGGGTGGCAAACCTCTATCACGGTCACGCAGCCTACCTTCCCGGCACGGGCATTCTGGTGGGATTCGAACACAACGATGACACCGACCGAGCCTTCCAGGTGATGTGTGCGGCTTTTGTACTCGTTCACTTACTGGACGAAGACGCTGGCCGCGGCACCTACCGACTGGCGGTGCATGAATTCCTTCTGCCCAGCCACAAAAACCTCGAGGTCACCGCCCCGGAGGTGCTCGACACGGTTCTGCTATCCGCTCTCGCCAAGCATAGAACCGTCGCCGTTAGTGATCGGTTTTTCATTCGCATACCGCGCAACGAGCGGTTGATATCACAGCGCCTCGACAATCCTTTACTGGAAGAACTCACCACCACCGAAGCGTGTTATCTGATAACCGGATTGACTCGCGCATACGCCGATCTCATCGACCTGCAGGTAGCAAGGCTGACCGCTCAACGGGACTCCACCGCAAGCGAATCCACTCTCTGAAACCCTCGCGGTAACTTACGGCCCCGACGAGCACGTTCACCAAGGTAGTTCTCGAGATCTTTCGATTTCATCCGCAGATGCCGAAGACCTGCGAGCACCAGGAGATCATCGTGCTGGCCGATAACCTCGACCGCAACCAGAAACTCCTCGCCCGCTTTAAACGCCTTACTTGGAACGTTCAGAAGCTTGTTGCCCTTGCCTCGTGAAAGCTCCGGGACATCTGCGAGTGGGAATATCAGCATGCGGCCGGTGTTAGTAACAGTAACAACCCGTTGTCCCATCTCCAGACTCAGCATAACCGGCGGCAGCGCTGTTCCGCCCTTCGGAACGCTCAAGCACGCTTTTCCCGCTTTGTTCTTGGTAGTCATCTCATCGAGCGACCCGATGAAGCCATATCCCGCGTTCGAGGCAAGTAGCACGCGGGTGCTTGAAGATCCCATTGCCAAACCGACAAACCACGCGCCGGCGGCGGGTTTGAACCGGCCGGTGAGCGGCTCCCCCTGTCCACGCGCTGACGGCAAGGTGTGTGGGGCTACGGAATAACTGCGGCCAAAAGAATCGAGAAAGATCAGAATGTCATTGGTTCGGCCGCGAGTTGCGTGCCCGTACTTGTCGCCCCCACGATAGCTGAGCTCTTGCGGGTCTGCATCGTGGCCCCTGGCCGCACGTACCCAGCCTTTCTCGGACAACACCACCGTGATGGGTTCGTTACTTATCAGATCCTCTTCTCTGAAGGCGACGGCCGCGTCACCATCGGAAAACTGCGAGCGGCGCGGATCGCCATACTCCTTTGCGTCGGCGAGAAGTTCTTTTTTTACCAGCGTTTTCAGACGAGCTTTTGACCTGAGCGTTTTCTCCAGATCGGCTTTTTCTTCCTCGAGTTCGGTTTTGTCGGTGTTAAGCTTTATCTCTTCGAGTTTAGCCAGCTGGCGCAGCCGCAAATCCAGAATGGCGTTGGCCTGAATATCAGACAGCTTGAATTTTTTTCGGAGCGCATCCTTGGGACTTTCTTCCTCGCGAATGATGCGAATCACCTCATCGAGATTGAGATACGCAACCAGCAGTCCATCCAGGATGTGCAACCGTTCGTTGATCTTCTCAAGGCGGTACTGCAACCGGCGGCGAACGGTTTCAGACCGGTAGACGAGCCATTCTTTGATCAGCACCGCGAGATTCTTCACCTGCGGACGCAGGTTGAGGCCGATGATGTTCAAATTGACTCGATAACTTTTTTCCAGATCGGTACTGGCGAACAGGTGATTCATCAGCCGGTCCACATCGACCCGGTTGGAACGAGGAACCAGTACGAGGCGAGTTGGATTCTCGTGATCCGACTCGTCTCTGAGGTCTGCCAACATGGGCAACTTCTTCGCATGCATCTGCTGGGCAATCTGCTCGAGAATTTTCGCCGGTGATGCCTGGTGCGGCAGTTCACTGACGATTATTTCGCCATTTTCCTTCCGGTAGATGGCCCGGGTCCTGATGCTCCCGCGCCCAGTCTCGTATATCTCTCTGATGTCGGCCGCGGGGGTGATGATATCGGCCCTGGATGGAAAATCCGGGCCCTTGATGTAGGTCATCAGATCGGCCACCTTCGCCCGTGGATTATCAAGCATATGAATACAGGCGCTGACTACTTCATTGAGGTTGTGCGGCGGGATGTCAGTGGCCATACCGACGGCGATCCCCGTGCTGCCGTTGAGCAATACAAACGGCACGCGCGCAGGCAACAACTCCGGTTCCTGCAGCGTCCCATCGAAGTTGGGGGTAAAGTCCACGGTGCCAAGGCGTGCTTCGCCTAAAAGCAGTTGCGCATACTTCGAAAGCCGCGCTTCGGTGTAACGCATCGCTGCAAACGACTTGGGATCATCGGGCGCACCCCAGTTTCCCTGGCCCTCCACCAACGGATAGCGAAACGAAAACGGCTGCGCCATCAGCACCATGGCTTCGTAACAGGCGCTGTCACCGTGTGGATGAAACTTGCCCAGTACATCGCCAACGGTGCGTGCCGACTTCATGTATTTAGCCTGGGCGTTCAGACCCAGTTCGCTCATTGCATAGATGATGCGCCGCTGAACGGGTTTGAGACCGTCGGCGATGTGCGGCAGGGCTCGATCGTTGATGACGTACATGGCGTAGTTCAGGTACGCGCGTTCGGTATACGCCCTCAGTGGAAGCGTTTCGATCTCGGGGGATTCGGTAATTGCCATGAGTCTCTTGTAATGCGTAAAGGGGTCAGAGTAGGGGGTCAGGTTAATTTTATCGAGAGGAGTTAATCAGGTACGTAAAGGGGTCAGAGTAGGGGGTCAGGTTAATTTTATCGAGGAGTTAATCAGGTACCAAGATTTTCCACCCGCCAAAGCTAACCTGACCCCCTACTCTGACCCCACCCGTACACCCGCCAAAGCTAACCTGACCCCCTACCCTGACCCCACCCATAGAAGAGTATGTGGGCTTCCCTTACTCCAGTGAGGCCAGATCCCCCTTGGACTCGAGCCACGCTCTTCTATCCTGGGAGCGTTTTTTCGCCAGCAACAGGTCCATCATCTCATCGGTTTTCTTCGAGGAATCCAGAGTCAATTGCACCAGTCTGCGCGTATCCGGATCCATGGTCGTCTCGCGTAGTTGCATGGGATTCATCTCGCCTAAACCCTTGAACCGTTGCACGACGACGGTACCGCGAATTTTTTCAGCGGCAATCCGATCCAGCACACCTTCCTTCTCTGATTCATCGAGCGCATAAAACACCTCCTTGGCAACGTCGATGCGATACAACGGCGGCATGGCAATGTATACGTTGCCAGCCTCGATGAGCGGCCGGAAGTGTTTGAGAAACAATGCGCACAGAAGTGTCGCGATATGCGCCCCATCGGAGTCGGCATCCGCAAGGATGCAGATCTTGGCATAACGCAGACCGCTCAGATCATCGGATGCGGGATCGACACCGAAGGCAACG
>JACZXA010000005.1 GCA_022571865.1 Pseudomonadota bacterium | reverse complement strand
GCTAGGTGCAGGCGCCGGCTGGATCTGCGGGGGTCGCCGCCAGCGATAAGGCCAGAAACACCGGGCCGTAGGAGCCGCGAGCGGCGAACTCATCTGCGTTGCGTACTTTGTTTCTGACGATAATGCCGAACGCGAGCATCGCCACTACGTACATACTCAGAAACAGCCACGACCAACTCGGTAAATCCATGAACCCCTCCAAGCCAACCGGCTGAGATTATCAGAACAGCGCCATCTGCTGGTGACCGGGGGATCGGAACAAATCCCTTCTGAGTTCCGGCATTTCGCCATACTGCAAGCCGTTGGCTTTCAACGCCTTGTTAAAACGCTGTGCGATGAGCTCCGCAACGGGCCCTTCGCCTCGCATGCGTTTACCCCAGGTGGAATCATACGCTTTGCCCCGCCGGGTCGATCTGATCGCGTTCATGACCCGTTGGGCCTTGAGCGGATAATGAACATCGAGCCACTTCTCAAATAGCTCTTTTACCTCGAATGGCAGGCGCAGCAGAACGTATTTCATCGAACGCACGCCGGCATCAGCACCCGCGGCAACGATTGCTTCTATTTCATGGTCATTCACAAACGGTATCACCGGCGCAAGCATTGCACCCACTGGTACTCCTGCTCGATTCAGCTCTTGAATGACTCTGAGCCTCGCGGCCGGGCTTGCAGTGCGTGGTTCCATTTTTGTTTTGAGTTCATTGCTCAATGTGGTCAAGCTGATCATGACCGAAACCAGACCCTGTGTGGCCAACTCACCGAGCAGGTCGATGTCTCTCAGGATGAGCTGACCTTTCGTGACGATGCTCACCGGGTGCCGGTACTCGAGCAGCGTTTCCAGCACCTCCCGGGTTACGCCGAGTTTTTTCTCGGCGGGTTGATAGGGATCCGTGTTGGTCCCCATGGCTATCGTCTGGGGCTGATAACTCCGTTTGCCAATTTCGGCACACAATCGCTCACGAACGTTGGTCTTGAAGAAAATTTTCGTTTCGAAATCAAGACCCGGGGATAAATCCAGGTAGGCATGCGTCGGGCGCGCATAACAGTACACGCAGCCGTGCTCGCATCCTTTGTATGGGTTGATGGATTGGTTGAAGGGCACATCGGGAGAGCGGTTTTTTGTGATGAGGGTGATCGTACGGTCGGCGTATAACTCGGTCTTCGGACTGGTCACGGGGTCGGGGTCCAGATTCCAGCCGTCGTCACAAGGCACACTCACGCGCGCGATGAAGCGGCTGCCTGGATTCTCCGTGGCACCCCGGCCTTTATGGACTACCATGACCCGTCCGATAGATGTTCATCTTTAGCGGCTCTAAGCGTGCCTGGGCCAACTACTATAACTGTACGTATATACAGTATCAAGAAGAGAGTCCAAATGATCGTCATCAACGTCATCGTCGAGACGAACCAGGCCAATATCGCCGCCCTGAAAAACACCATTGCAACCATGGAGGCATCAAGCCGAGCGGAAACCGGCTGTCAGGACTACACGTTCAGCGTGGAATTGAATGACCCCGACAAGCTACGCATCACCGAGCGCTGGGAAAACGTAGCCGCATTGCAGGCTCACTTCGCAACAGAACATATGGCGACATTCGTCAGCCGCCATGGCCGATCACCCAGCCCAAAGCACCATCGTGCATTGTTATGAAGCCACAGAGATTCCGATTCAATCGCTCATGACAGATCGGTGATTACCATCTGGGGAGGTGCTACCTCGCGCACCTTGCGCGCACACTGGATGATCCATGAACTGGACGTCGATTACACGCCCGAGCTGATCGGTTCGCGCACCGGAGCCACTCAAACCGAAGCGTTTCGTGCGCTCAACCCCAAGGAGAAGATTCCCGTCCTGGTGGATGACGACCTGGTACTCACCGAGAGCGTTGCGATCGTGACCTATCTCGGGGACACCTACGGCGTCGACAGCGGGCTTGTGCCGAAACCTTATACCGTTGCGCGCGCCCACTACAACGAGTGGACCTCATTCATCCAGATGGAGTTGGACGCTCATACCCTCTATGTCATGCGCAAACATCTCGATCTTGCGGAACTCTACGGGGAAGCTCCCGCGGCCATCGAGACCGCCATTGCCGGATTCAACAAACAGGTTGCCGTGGCCGAGCGTCGCTTGACCGAACAATCCTATCTCCTTGGCGATTCCTTCACAGCCGCGGACTTAGTGCTCATGACCTGTCTCGACTGGGCGGAAATCTACGGCATCAAACTGGCCGAGACGTTTCAGCCGTACCGCGACCGCATCCATCAACGTCCGGCATTTCAAAGCGCGCGCAAGTTGAACTTTTCCATCAGCCCCGGTGGGTGATCCTCTTCGGCGCGAGTCAACCGTCTATCAGCCAATCGAGGATGCGGGCATTTTCCTCACGAGGATAGGTGTGGGAGAGATCCGGAATTTCCCGGTACGTCACCGCCGCCCCTGCCGCGCTAAGCGCCTGCTCGGCAACTCGCGCGATGTCCACCTCGAACATCCAATCCAACGCCCCATGCACCAGATACACGGGCAGGTTTTTCAGCCGGGCCTGGCTCGTGCCTTCCAACAGCATCGGGTGAAAGCTCGCCGAGATCGGCGCGAGATGTGTGAATATGCTGTCTTCACATAGCCCGTTCACATAAGAGAAAGTGCCGCCATCGGACATGCCGGTGAGCAGCATCCTGTTCTCATCGATCCGCCACTTATCGCAGACATGAGCCACCACAGCGTTGAGGTTGGCCGTGTCGACGTCCGGACCCACGAGGGACCAGGTACCTTCACGCGAAGTGGGGCTGACGACGATTACCCCGCGAGTGCGTGCGTCACGCAGCCAGGTCCACAAAAAGCTTCGCCCGTGGCCGTGACCTCCGTGCAGGGCGACCACCAGCGGCATAGCCTCCGTGGCATCGTAATACTCCGGTACGTAGAGCGAGAAACCCCCTCGTTCCGGGTATTCGTTGGCCGCGTGGGTGATGCCTACTTCTTCCCGCGTCACGTCCGCAGCCTCGAGTTTTTCCAGCAAAGCCTGATCTTCGCGGTAGTCTTCATTGAGAAAAAACCGATTCACAGGCGGCAACATGAACGACACGGGATACAACGCATCGACCGCGCGAGTGTTGTAGCTCATCGCCCGGTAGGCGCCCATCGCCGGGCTGCTTTGCGTCGTGCACTTGGCCAGCCCGTCAAACGCCTGCAACGCCTCACTCGCAGAGCGAGTCAGATGTTCACGGAACCGGTGCAGGTGATCGGGCCAGGGCATTCCAGCAAATGCTTCGTATCCTGCCTGCAATGGCTCGCGAAACTCGATGACGCCTGCAACCACCGTGGCGAGATTCGGTGGATGTAGATGGCGACCTGCATGGCTCAAGGCATCGAGCGCCGTCAACAGCGGCGGCACCAGTACCATGGTTGCGTTCAGCAGTGCTTCGGTTTCGTCTTCGGTGCTCATGGAGCCGTACTATAAACGGGTTCAGCAAACAGATTTAGCCCAGGAGTGCCATTCAGCACAACGTGGCACTTTGTATCGACTGATCACTTTGATTAAAGTGGTCCCACACTGGATGTCACCGGGGAACTATGATGAGCGAATACGACCGAAGCCGCGAGGATGTGGGCAACGTACAACTGCTCGAGCACATCAATCTCACCGTACCGGATCAGGGCGTCGCCGCACTGTTTTACGTAACCGGGCTTGGATTCACCCGTGATCCATACATCGACTTCGGTACGTTCAACATGTGGGTCAATGCCGGTGAACAGCAGTTTCATCTGCCAAAGGCCGAAGCACAGGTTTTCCGCGGCCACATCGCCATCGTACTGCCCGACCTCGATGACCTGAAAAAGCGTTTCAAATTCATCGCAAAACCGATGGCAGGCACCTTGTTCGGCTGGGAAGAGCGGGACGATTACATCGCGGTGACCTGCCCGTGGGGTAATCAGATCCGCGCCTACGGACCCGGCAAGTTCCCCAACATGGATCTCGGCATTCCCTACATCGACATGCACGTGCCACCCGATACCACCCCGGGAATCGGCCGGTTCTACGAGCGGGTGTTAGGCTGCCCCGTTGTCAGCGAAGCAGGCAAGGTCCGCGTTCAGATGGGCTACAACCAGGAACTGATATTCAGCGAAACCGATCAACCCATCGCCGACTACGACAACCACCACATTGCCATTTACGTATCCAGCTTCTCAGGACCGCACACTTACCTCGCCGAGAGGCAACTGATCACCGAGGAGTCAAACCAGACCCAGTATCGCTTCCAGTCTATCGTGGATCCGGACAACGGCGAGGTATTGACGGAGCTCGAGCACGAGGTTCGTTCCATGAGTCATGCCATGCGAGGCCGACCGCTGGTAAACCGAAATCCCGCGGTCAACTTCTTTACCTTCAAGAAAGGCAACGAGCGTTTTTCCACCGCATGAAATCCCGGCACGACTTGGTGCATGAAAGGTTGTTAACAGATGTCCGCTAACCGCAAATCGATCAGTCCCGCTTATCTCGCGCTGGAGCCTTATTACCTGCCGCTCGGTGATGAAATCGAGTTGTTCACAGCGGCCTATGGAGCCCGCCTGCCCGTGTTGCTCAAAGGGCCTACCGGCTGCGGCAAAACTCGATTCATCGAGTACATGACCTGGCGCTTGTACCGCGAGGAACGCCGGGTCGACATCGAGTTGCCGCTGGTAACGATTTCGTGCCACGAAGATCTGACGGCGACCGATATGGTTGGGCGATTCCTGCTCAAGGGCGACGAAACCGTGTGGAGCGACGGTCCGTTGACCAAGGCGGTACGAAGCGGTGCCATCTGTTATCTGGATGAAATCGTCGAAGCGCGCAAAGACACGACGGTGCTCATCCATTCGCTGACCGACCACCGCCGTTTGCTTCCCATCGACAAAACCGGCGAACTCCTGGCAGCCCACGAAAATTTTCTGTTGGTCATCTCCTATAACCCCGGCTACCAGAGCGTGCTCAAAGATCTGAAAACGAGCACGCGCCAGCGCTTCGTGAGCCTGACTTTCGACTACCCCGAACAGGACCAGGAAGCCGTCATCATTGCTCACGAGTCCGGCGTGGAGTTGGAAATTGCCCAGCGCCTCGCGGTGATCGGCGAGAAGGTCAGGCACCTGCGCGAACATGGCTTTGAGGAGGGAGTGAGTACTCGCCTGCTGGCTTATACCGGCGAACTCATCAACAACGGAATCGCCGCAAGGCGTGCTGCGGACATCGCCATCGTCAACGCCGTTTCCGACGACGGTCACGTACAGCAGGCAATCGCCGACATCGTTGATGCAGTCCTCCCCTGATCAACCAACCCATGCTCCGATGATTCAATTGAACGAGGTGGAGGCCAGCCTCGGGTTGTTCGCCGAAGGCATCGCGGGGCGTTACTTTCACCTGAAGCCTTCCAGCGAATTTGCGAGTCGCCGCTTGCAGGTGGCGCAAGACAGTGCCGCCATGACCAACGATACCCTCTACCTGCCGGAAGTTCTCGAGACCGGTGAACGAAGCGCCTACCGGGTGCTCGTGATGCAACAACTCGGCGTTCGTGAATTCGGCACGTTGCGCTTCTCCATCGCCGTCGCCCGCGAACGAATCGCAGCACTTGCGGACCCTCCCGTAGAACCCGGTATTCGCGTGGCCGACTTCGAGTTGATGTTCAGACACTTCGAACATCCCGGTGCGGTTGCGGCGCTTTTCGACCTCTTCGAAGGCGCCCGCATCGACGCCAACGTATTACACCACTACCCCGGCATGACAAAACACTTCGCCGACTATCACGCCGTGTTGCTTGAAGCTCAGCCGCCACGGGCAGTGGATACCTTTTCAGCACTCGTCGACACCAGCCGGTGTTATCTACGGGGCGCACCGAGGACGAGTCTCGACGCCATGGACACCAGCGGTTCACTATCTGAAGCGATCGAACTTCTCGATCGTATGCGCAGTCCGGGCGCCGATGTTTACGACGCGGCGGCGGCGGCAATTCAGGTTTATGAACGCTGTTCCTGGCTGTTACCTCAGTGGATCGAAAACGAGCCCCTGGCGAAACCCGTCGACTCACCCGTCAACTGGCTGCAACGTGAGGCACGGCTCACAGACTGGAAGGAAGAACTCACCGACATGGACGGAATGATCCTGAGTGTCGAGATGTTGCAAGACGAAAGCGTTGATGCGCTACAGAGCGACAACGCGGGCGATGGCGACATTCGCGAAGAAGCGATCGATTTGAGATCGCTCATCGACGAGCGCGACATGCTCGCAAGGCGCATCGACATGGAACGCTCCGCCATTCGCGATGCGTTGGGCGAAAACCGCTCTGGTACGCGCAGCTACCGCTACGACGAGTGGGACTATCTGTCTCACCGTTACCTGCCACGCTGGTGCCGACTGTTCGAAGAACGGTTAGCGCCCGCCGAGGAGGCGGATCTAGGTGCGTTGAAAAAAGTCGTGGAGACACATCGCCACCCGGTCCAGCGCCAACTGGAGTACATCAAACCTCTGGCGTTTCAACGCACCTACCGAGTAGCGGATGGTGACGAACTCGATTTCAACGCGCTGATCCAGGCGCGTCAGGATGTACGTGCCGGGAAAACACCCGACGATCGAGTTTACAGCCGCCGCGAACGCGTGCACCGCGATGTCTGTGCGGCGTTTCTGGTGGATCTGTCCGCTTCTACCGATGACCCGATCGAGCCGTTGGCGCCGCTCCCCACAACTTCCAGTGGTGACAAGATTCCGAACATGAGAGATCCGTTTTCCGACGACGATGTTTACTCTCCGGACTACGACCCGCAGGAGGAACCGCGACGCCGGATCATCGACGTGCAGCGTGAATCCGTGCTGGTGATGTCCGCCGCCCTCGAGCAGCTTGGCGACAGCTACGGCATCTACGGTTTTTCCGGTTACGGGCGAGACTGCGTGGAGTTTTTTATCGCCAAGGAACCCAACGAACCGTTCACCCAACGAACGCTCGCGGCCATCGCAGGGATGAAACCAAAACGCAGCACCCGCATGGGTCCCGCCATCCGCCACGCAACCACCAAACTCCTGAGTTCCGGCAACGCGCTCAAGGTGCTACTCATCATCAGCGATGGATTCCCTCAGGATTCCGATTACGGACCCGAGCGCGGCGAACACGAGTACGGCGTGCAGGACACCGCGAAAGCGTTGAGTGAAGCCCACGAGAAAGGTATCGAAACGTTCTGTGTGACGGTTGACCGCTCAGGCAACGACTACCTGAAACGGATGTGCCAGGAAAGTCGCTACATGGTGATCGAGGAGATCGAAGATCTGCCGGAAGCGCTGAGCAAGGTGTACCAGGCGCTTACCGGCTGACTCCTTTTCCTTTGTGCCTGGCTAGTCGTCCCCCATGCCGATCAACAGTAGTAACCAGCTGAACATGTTGTAGATCGACATATAGAGCGTTGTGGTCGCCAGAATGTAATTGGTCTCGCCCCCGTGAATGATCGCGCTCGTCTGCCAGAGAATCAGGGCACTCATCAACAGCACGACCCCAGCGCCAATCGCACCCATGAACATGCTCAGGTCCAGGAACCAGCTGAGCATTACGATTCCAAAAAGCGCGATTATGCCAACCGTCAGAAATCCGCGCATGAAGCTGAAATCTTTGCGGGTAATCAGGGCAAAGGCCGATAGGCCGACAAATGCCATTGCCGTACTGCCAAGCGCCATCCCCACGACATCGGCACCATTAGGCGTCTGTAGATAGTAGTTAATTATGGGGCCAAGGGTAAAACCCAGGTAACCCGTGAACGCAAACACCCAGAAGATCCCCCAGCTGCTATTGGCAGTCTTGTTGACCGCATACAACAAAGCAAAGAAGGGAATCAGCATCCAGAGTCCCAGATAGGGCGCGTTCACGGCCATGGCGATAAACGCCATCAGCGCGCTGAATGCCAGAGTCATCCCCAGCAATAGATAGGTATTGCGGAGAACGTTGTTGATTTCGATCGCCTGGGCGAGTTTCGTCGTCGCCAGTTTCGCCGTCGGTGCCTGATACGGATCAGCCATGTCTGCTTCCACCTGAAATTCGATTCATTAGGTCATATATAGGGAATTACCCGGGTCTTTTCAAGCTGTCGTTTCACTCGATACGGGATTGGGGAAATCGGCCCTCGGCAAGAAAATGTACTACGGCGCGAATGACCTCGGTATCGCGCATCATGAAGGTATGAGTCACCGGCAGCGCCACGAAGTCGCGCATCCCCGCCACCCGGGTGCTCGCGACGGACACCTTGCCGTCATCCGGGTCGGGCAGGTAACGCGACAAAACCGGATTGATGCTCCTGGTACCGGCGATTACACCCAGGTCAAAACCGACCTCTGGAAGGTTTGCCGGTAAATCTTCCGGTCCCGTGCCAAGCATTTTTCCCGCGGGGCCGTTGATGAATTCAAAACCTGGAAATTCCCCGAGCGCATCCACAATTTCACTACCCTGATTGGGTGGGCCCAACATCACCACGCGGCCCAGGTTCGCTGGGAGCGTTTCACGAAAAGACACCCGGAGTAGAATGCCACCGAGAGAGTGGGTCACAAAATGCACTTTTGTGGCATCGCCACAGCGTGCCAGTCCATCGTCAACCGCGAAGCTCGCAAGGGATTCGATGTCGAACTCCCGGGACGGATAATCAACGTTTTCTACCCGGTATCCGGCGCTCGACAAACTATTCGCGAGCACGTTCATCGAGTTGGCCGTGCGTGCCATCCCGTGCAGCAATACGACGCACTCGCCTTCCAAAGGCAATTCGCCGGCAGTGGCTGAAGCCGCAGTCGCCAACCCACCCAGGACGCCGCCGAGGACTCCGCCAAAAAAGAGGCCCGTCACTATCCCACGACTCGACTTCATCATTCCTCCCGAAGGGCCCGTTCGAGGGGAATCTCACAAGAGGGATCTGTCTCCACCCGTACGCTGACCGCCGAGTTACGGTGCGCACCGGCACACCATGAAGGCATGACCATAGAATAGAGCCCGCTTCCGCCCGCCATCAGAATCAATATCTGCGCAGGTGATTCAAAACAGCCCACCAGTTCCCCGTCTCCCGCGCGCCCGGCAAACGCGCTCGCCAGACGCTCGAGTTCCGCCCGAGGATGATGTGCCAGCTCAAACAAGCGAGCGGCTACATCTTCTCTGCTCAACCCGGCATCTGACAAGATGTAGGCATGTTCTGGATTCAGCACCACCACGACGGAGCCGTTTCGCAACACGGCATTGTTCGTCGCCATGTTAGCCATTCCGATCGCCAGCACTTCGAGCAACCGCAGGTGATTGTCCGGATCATCGGCATCACCACTGTAAACCACCGAATGGGGTGCTTCGGCGCCGATCACCGTTACGACGCTATCCTCAGGCGCGAAGCCGAACGAGGTGTGGAGCGGCGGAAACGGGCTACCCTCTTCATCTTCCGCCAGACAATAGGAGAACTTACCCGGATGCCCGAGGAGCGCCATATCGGAAACGCCCGGTCGAGCACCACCGATGTTGATCATCGCAAGTCTCAGCGCACGCCCGATACTCGCGTTCGCGCGATGTCCCGGTCCAAGCGCACCAAAACCGCTGGCGATTGGCCCGCACCAGCGCCTCGCCGGACCGTTGACGATGATGAGCGGCGCGGTGCAATGGGTCGTGCCCTGCATCTCCGTCAAATCGAAGATCGGATCGATGACGGCACGCACGGCAGCGACCACCACCGGCATGTAGTCCGGCAGACACCCGGCCATTACCGCAGCGATGGCAACTTTCTCGACGGTTGCCACGCCACCGGCCGGACCCATCTCGCCGAATACGAGTTCAGCATCCAGGCCCGATGCAAGCACCATGCGATCCACGCGCCGAAGGGTCGGCACAATAGCGGGCAAGCCGTCGGTGCAACCCAGTTCATGTAAGTGTTCCAGGGCCGCGGCCTCATCGACGGCGTTCAACAAGGCGTTCATCCTTCCGCCAGAGCCGCCAACACCCGTGGGGCAATCTCCTCGGCAACGTGACGCAGGTTTGCCACGCCCGTTCCGGCAACGGGGTGAGGTAACCTTATGCGCGGGATGCCGGGCATACCGAACGAGTTGGCGATGAAATCACCTTGAGGCCAGAAATCTTCGGTAACGAGAGCGACCGCCGGGATTCCGAGGCGGGCCAGGTTGATGCCGTCACGCACGGTGCCGGTTGTGCAACTGCCTCAGTGCCCGTAGGCGGTGACGGCCGCAACGCACCCCGCCTTTATTTCCGCCAGCATCTCATCCGGAGCCGAGATAGACGCGTTGCCTTTGTTGAAGTGTTCTGCTCTCAAGCTCGTCAAATGCACCTTCATCGCGATGGCGAGTTCTCTCAGAAAATTTTCAGAATCGGGAAAGCCGTTGGCAAGAAACGCGACACAAGCGTCGTTGCTGCTCGCAAGGTTTACGCTGAGGCCATACGGCTCTTTTAGGGTGGCAATTTCACCACGTGGATCATGGTAATCGACCATCGATCTTGCTCCGTTGGTAGTGTTGGTGTCGATTAAAACGACAAACCGGGGTAAAAACCAGGGGAACGGTCTATGGGTTCTCCAGGCGTAACCGGCGAAAGCCCAGAGCAATCAAGCGAGCCGGAATGTTTCTGAGACCGGGAACCTTGAGCGCGAGCCTGATCGGCAGCGGCAGATCAAATTCCTTATCGCTCAATGCCCGGGCGACAAAGTTGTCCTGCATGGCCCCCTGCATGCGCTGAGCCATGCGGGTCACGCGTTCACGGCGCTTCTGGACCTCTGCGAGGTCAGCGTTGCCGACGGCGCCGGCAAGCAACGGTGCGGTCAACACGTTGGCCGCCTCTACGGCATCACCGATGGCATAGTTGATACCGATTCCGCCCACTGGCGACATCACGTGGGCGGCATCGCCAATGAACAGTAGCCCTGGAACGTACCACTGATCGAGCCGATCCGAACCTACTTTCAACAGATGGACGTCGTGAAAGTTTTCAATCTCGTGCACGCGATCAGCCAGCCACGGGACGATCTGCGCAATGGATTCGCGAAACCGTTCGATGCCCTTATCGCGCAGCGCCTGGAAATCTCCTTTCGGAAACACATAGGCGATCTGCCAGTCATCGGGGCGCATGAGCATGACCAGCAGATTGCCACCGCCGAGATAGAACATGCCGCCTTCGGTGTCTTCATCGGGTTTGCGTGAAAGTCGAAACCAGGCGGCATCCATCGGTGGTGTCTGATCCTCGGCCGTCACACCCAGGAGCTTGCGTATTCTCGAGAATCGACCGTCGCAGGCCACAACGAGCGGCGCGATAAGTTCGTGTTCCTCACCTTCATGTTTGTAACGAACACCGGTAACACGACTGTCTTCGCGGATCAGATCGAACACCGCCGCCCCCATGATCCGGTGGAAGCTCGGATATTGTTCCGCACGCGCGCAGAGGAACTCCAGAAAGTCGAACTGCGGCATCATCATGACGTAGGGAAACCTGGTTTTAAGGCGCGAAAGGTCCACGAAGTCGATCGTCCGGGTACTCGTCACCATGCGCAAGGTTCGTATTTTGGCATGGGGCAACTCGTGCAACGGTTCCGCCAACCCGATCTGATCGAGCACTTCGAGCGTCGATGCATGTATGGTATCGCCGCGGAAATCGCGGTCGAAATCACGGTGCATTTCAAGCAGCGTAACCGCGACTCCCTTGCGTGCGAGCAGTAGTGACAACAGGACACCTGCCGGACCCCCACCCACGATCACGCAGCCGGTCCTCGCCTCTTCAGCCATTCCCATGTGTGTTGCCGACTGGTTCATCCCTCAGCACGTTGCGCGTTCCTCGAGCCTACCTTGTGAGCAGCCAGAACACACCCTGTTCATCGCGGACGGCACACTCGTGGAGTTGTTCGTAACCGGGTAACCTTGGTCTTCTTCTAAGGGGTAAGAGCTAGGGTAATCATGAACTACGACCAAGCGGTAGTGCGCGAGGTGCTCGACAGTGTCAAAGAATCGGGGCGCACAGCACTCAGCGCCGCCGAAGCAAAACGCGTTGCCGACGCCTATCAAATTCCAACTCCGAGCGAGGGACTGGCAACTTCAGCGGAACAAGCCGTACTGCTGGCAAACCGTGTCGGCTATCCGGTCGTGATGAAAATCGAATCACCCGATATCCTGCATAAAAGTGACGCCGGTGGGGTCTTGACGAACCTTCTCGACGATGCCGCGGTTCGAACGGCCTACGCCAGTATTCTCGACAACGCCAAATCCTTTGACGCCAATGCGCAGATCCGGGGGGTGCAAGTGCAGCAGCAGCTACCCGCCGCGCAGGAAGTCATTATCGGCGCGATCACCGATCCCGCGTTCGGCAAGCTGGTCGCCTTTGGTCTGGGCGGCGTATTGGTCGAAATCCTCAAGGACGTAACATTTCGCCTGGCCCCTGCTTCCCAGAGCCAGGCTGCCGGAATGCTCGACGACATCGCCGGTTCCGCGATCTTGAACGGGGTGAGAGGTTCACCCGCCGTCGACCGGGACGTGCTTGCATCGTTGATCGAAAACGTCGGTGCACTGGTCACCGATTTCCCGGAGATCAGCGAGATGGACCTGAATCCAGTATTGGCAGACGCCGCGGGGGCGACCGCGGTGGACGTTCGAATACTCTGCAACTTCGAAGCAGTCCAACCCAGATATCGGCCACCCCAGGACGAAATATTGAGCGCCATGAATCGCATCATGCAACCGGACGCGGTAGCCGTCATCGGCGCCTCCGCCGTGGACGGCAAAATCGGCAACTCGGTCATGAAGAACCTCATCGACGGCGGTTACGCCGGGGATCTTTATCCCGTTCATCCCAAAGCCGACATGATCCTCGATCACCCGTGTTACCAGAGCGTGTTGGACGTACCCGGCAACATCGACATCGCCATCTTCTGCATCCCCGCCCAATTTGTGGCCGGGGTCATCAAAGAGTGTGGCCAGAAAGAAATAGCCGGCGCGATTTTGATTCCATCGGGATTCGCCGAAATCGGCGAACACGCGTTGCAAGACGAAATCGTCAAAGTCGCACGCGAGAACAACGTGCGCCTGATGGGACCCAACATCTACGGTTTCTACTACACGCACAAAAACCTGTGCGCTACTTTCTGCACGCCCTATCACGAAAAAGGCAAGGTCGCCTTGTCGTCACAAAGCGGCGGCGTCGGGATGGCGATCATCGGCTTCAGCCGCTCCGCCAAGATGGGCGTCTCCGCCATCGTCGGGCTTGGCAACAAGTCCGACATCGACGAAGACGATCTACTGACGTTTTTCGAGCAGGACCCGAATACCGAAGTCATCGCCATGCACGTCGAAGACCTGAAAGACGGTCGCGCGTTCGCGGAGGTGGCCGAGCGGGTGTCGAAAAAGAAACCGATCGTCATGTTGAAAGCCGGCCGCACGAACTCAGGCGCAAAAGCCGCAAAATCCCACACCGGAGCGCTCGCGGGTGACGACCGGGTTTACGACGCCGTGCTGCGTCAATGTGGCGTCATCAGGGCAAAAACCCTGAATGATATGCTGGAGTTTGCCCGGGGCCTGCAGGTGCTACCGACACCCAAGGGAGAAAACGTCCTCATCCTGACCGGCGCGGGCGGGTCCGGCGTACTGCTCGCAGACGCTTGCGCCGACAACGATCTGACGCTGATGGTCATGCCGGACGATCTGGACGCAGCATACAAGGCCTTCATTCCACCCTTCGGCGCATCGGGAAATCCCGTGGACATTACCGGCGGAGAGCCGCCTTCCACCTACCGCAGCACGATCGATCTTTCACTGAACGACGAACGCGTGCACGCCTGATTCTCGGCTATTGGCACACCATCATCACCCCACCCATGGTATTCGCCGAACTTCTCGGCGCGGCAGTGGAAGAAGCGCGAGCAAAGGGTATCGACAAGCCGGTGGTTGTGTCGCTGGTTGGCGATGTCGAAATCGAACAGGCGTGCGAGTATCTAATGGACCGCAATATCCTGGCGTATCCTTATACCGCCGAGAAGCCCGTGGCGGTCCTTGGCGCGAAATACCGCTGGGCCAGGGGGGCGGGACTGTTGTAGAAAAGGGTTATCGAGAGTTTTCGCTGCCGATGACCCCTTCCTCGACGAGTGCGTCGATGGCAGATTCGGACAAGCCCAAGTCTGCTGCGACCACTTCCCTGGAGTGCTGCCCTAACAGGGGTGCCGGTTGAATCGGCACGTCGCCGCGCGACATTCGCGCCGGCCAGCCCAGCAATCGGATGCTGCCATGGGTGGGGTGATCTAACGAGTGTATGAAGCCGCGCTCGGCCAGATGCGGGTCGGTGAAGAGATCTGCGGTATCAAATATCGCGCTTGCTGGCACGTCCGCTTCTGCGAGTATGCGCATCGCTTCATGTTTGTCGCGCGCTCGAGTCCAGGTTGAGATTTCGGCTCTGAGTGCTTCGCTGTTGGTTCGCCTGTCGGCCCCTTTCAGGAACCGCGGGTCCGTCAGCAGATCCGCTCGGTCTATGGCATGGCACAACGCTTTCCACATGGGCGGCGTTACCGCCATGATGAAGACGTAGTCGTTGGGGCCTTCTGGCGCGCACGGATACAGATTGACCGCGGCCCCGGTACCGTTGCCCGTTCGAGGGGTACTCTTGGTCCCCCACTGGGTTTGCGAAATGGCCGTACGCAGGTAGTAGGTCATCGCTTCCTGCATGGATAGTTCGATGAGTTGCCCTTCACCGGTCCTTTGTTTTTCAACGTAGGCGGCCGTGATGTTCAGTGCCATCTGAACGCCGGTGCCACAGTCGCCCGTTGTTGGACCCGGGCGCATTGGGGGACCATCGGGATCCCCCGTGATCGAGAACGCACCCGCCGCCGCCTGCGCGACCATGTCGTAACATTTGTATTGGGCGTAAGGTCCCGAGGTACCAAAACCTTTGATGCGCGCATAGATAATGCCGGGATTCACTGCCTTCATGACGTCGTAACCGAGATCCATTTTCTCGATGACGCCCGGGCCGTAATTTTCGATGAACACTTCATAGTGAGGCAACATGTCGAGAAGCAGTTGGCGGCCCTGCACTTTCTGAAGATCGACGGTGATGCTGCGCTTGTTGCTGTTCCAGTTTACGAAGTACTCGGAATCTACATCCGAACCAAATGCACCCCGAGCCGGATCGCCGATTTCCGGGCGCTCCACCTTGACCACATCCGCACCCAGCCAGGCAAGGGCCTGGGTACAAGCTGTGCCGGCCTCGTACTGGGTCATATCCAGCACTCTCATTCCATCCAACGCGGGCATAACGATGACCCTCAAGTTACCAGCGAACAACAATAACTCTCCCACGGTAACTTAAGGAAGCCCAAAGTAACGCAGAGTGCGTACGAACGCGTGATAGTATCGATCGAAACGAGGATTATTCGGGAGGCAGACTCATGGGCGTTCATGGCGGCAAACTCGCGGCGCGAGCACTGAAAGACGCCGGGGTGGAATATATCTTCACCTTGAGCGGCGGCCATATCATGGCAATCTACGACGGTTGCCTGGATGAGGGCATCAAGGTGATAGACGTTCGCCACGAACAGGCTGCCGTACACGCCGCAGACGCCTGGAGCCGGCTCAATCCAGGTAAAATCGGCTGCGCCGTTCTTACCGCCGGTCCAGGGGTCACCGACGGAGTAACCGGGGTCGCAAACGCCTGGCGGGCGAACAGCCCCATACTCGTCATCGGCGGCCAGGGACCTTTCAACAACCTGCGCCGCGGCTCGCTCCAGGAAATGGATCATGTTGCCGTGATGAAGCCGATCACCAAATGGGCCGACACCTGCTACGACACCTGCCGCATCCCCGACTACATCGAGATGGGCATTCGCCATGCCGTATCCGGCAATCCAGGTCCGGCATTCCTGGAAATTCCCATGGACGTCTTGAGCGGCGAGGTGGAACTGGAACAGGTGCGGTTTCCAACCATGCGACCCAAGCCACCCCTGCTCCTCCCGGATGAGAACGACATCGAACACGCCCTCGACATCCTCGCAGGCGCCAAACAACCCGTGTTGATGGCGGGGACCAGCGTCAAATGGTCAAACGCATCAGCCGCTTTGCAGAAGTTTGTCGAACAGATCCACATCCCGACCTTCGTGAACGGCATGGGCAGGGGCACGGTAAAACCCGGCACGCCTGAACTCATGAACCGCGTGCGTAAGGAAGCTATCGGGCAATGTGACGTGTTCATCTGCGCCGGTGTGCTGCTGGACTTCCGCTTAGCCTTCGGCCGCACTATCCCCAAGGATGCCAAAATCATTCAGTTGGACATCGAGAACGAGCTGATCGGCACGAACCGCTCCGCAGACGCTGCCGTGGTAGGCAACATAGCGGCAACTTTCGAGAGCATGCTGAAAAAAATCGTCACCAACGAAATTGACCTGGACTTCAGCCAGTGGCGCGATTCGATGATCGAGCGGGAAGCAGAACTCGAAGCCGCATTCAGCTCTCAACTCAACTCCGACGAGGTGCCTATCGATCCCTTGCGGATGTGCCGCGAGATCAGAGACTTCGTCGCGGACAAGGACGTCATCCTGATCGGCGATGGTGGAGACATCGTCGCTCAAGCATCAAAGGTGCTGCCGGTGCCGGAAGAAAATTGTTGGATGGACCCGGGTCCCCTCGGCACCCTGGGTGTCGGTATGCCGTTCGCCCTGGCCGCTCAGCTCGCAAAACCCGAAAAGCGCGTGCTGATCATCTACGGCGACGGCGCGTTTGGACTGAACGGTTTCGAATACGATACCGCGGTGCGTTTCGAATTACCCATCGTCGGCATTGTTGGCGTCGACGGCGCATGGGGGCAGATGGCGCGTCCACAAGCGGCCATCTACGGCGCAAACCGGGTTGTCGCCACCACGCTCAACTTCACCCGCTATGACAAGATTGTCGAAGCCATGGGAGGGTATGGAGAATATTGCGAACGTCCGGAAGAAATTGGCCCGGCGCTGGAGCGCGCGTTTGCGTGTGGAAAACCCGCTCTGGTCAACGTGGTCATCCGCCAGGATATTACGGGAGGAATGAAGGGGAGTACGTATACCTAGCCTGACCCCTTTGCTCCCTCTTGTTCAAGCAGGTGGTTGCGAACAAAGTCGCGTATATCGAGACTCTGGTGTTCCATCGGCGCGTAATAGCCGCTGCGAAACATCCGTGATGCCATGCCGCGTTGCACATTCTCACAGATTTTCCAATCCTGGCGGTTGACGAGGTCCCAGAAGTCGACGGCATCGGCGGGATCAAAATCCGCCCTGGCGATTTCATCCGGATGGAAAAGAAAATCACAAACAATGCGGGTTTCGCGAGGGCTGACCGGCCAGATAACGAAAACGGCGACATGATCGCAAGACAAGCTGATCATCAGGTTCGGATACGCCAGTTCACCGTTGTGGCGAATCTTTTCCGAATCGTTCAAACCGGGAAACGGTGCGCGTTTTGTCGTTCCATCGAATGTGAAGGTGACCGCCCCTTCCCGGTGAGGAATGCCTTCATTCCAATCCAGATTTGCGCCGCCCGCATCCCGGAAGGCTGGAACAATCCGGCATAACTCAGGGTGCACGCCTGCACAGTGATAACACTCGTTGTAATTCTCAAGGATAACTTTCCAGTTCGCTTTGACCGAGTAACGAATTCGCTTAGCGACGTCCAGCCTATCGAGCGGATAACGACTCAAACGTTCCGGGATCCCGTCAAGTTGCTCCAGAAGCGTATGGCCATGATCGTCTGCTGAAAGCCGTACGAAAACAAAGCCACCCCAGCAGTCCAGATCAACAGCATGTAAAGCAAACTCAGGATCATTCGGCTCGATGTCGTTGACATGGGGCGCACGCTTGAACCTGCCGTCGAACCCATAGGTCCAGGAATGGTACGGACAGCGGATAGAATCTTTGATGCGCCCCGTGAGGCAAGCGGGCGCTATTTGTCCTTCTGACACCATTGGGATGAGTTGCGATCCACGGTGTCTGCACACGTTGTAGAAAGCATTCAGATGCCCAGTCTCGTCACGAACGACAATGATCGACTCCCCGCACAGGTCGACGGCGAGGTAATCGCCCGTTTCTGCCATGTCTGAGGAACGGCCAATACAGAACCACTGACCGAAAAATATCCGCTCGCGTTCCGCGGCGAATAGTTCTTCCGAAAAGTAATAATCTTTCGGGAGCGTCTTTTCGAGGCTCACTGACAACCCTCGGTGTTGGATGTGTTCAATATTAGACCAATGCCAGGGTACTATATTTTCAATCCATCAATCCCAAAGGTATCGGAATGAGTCGAACGACCCGATGGCTGTTTGTCGTGTTGCTGTTTGCAACACAACAAACGACCGCCGACATGATCGCATTGCGCAGCGAACAATTGATCGACGGACGAAGCGATAAACCGATCAGCAATGCCGTCGTACTGATTGACAACACAACCATCATCGCTGTGGGCCAGGACATCGATATCCCTCCCGTGGCTAAAGTCATCGACCTCGGCTTCGTCACACTACTCCCGGGAATGATCGAAGCACACGCTCATACGATGATGCATGAGGAAAACGACTACCAGTACACGCACCTGAAAGAGTCATCCGCATACAAAACGCTGCGCAGTCTTTACGCCCTACAGGGACTTCTGCAGGCCGGCTGGACCAGCGTACGCATCGCAGGCGAGGCGGATGTGTATTACGGTGACCAGGCGATTCGCCAGGCATTTGATGAAGGCTACTTCACCGGACCGCGGCTTACCGGCGCTGGACATTACCTGTCAATCACCGGCGGAGGCGGTGACATCAACTATCTATCTCCCGAACAATCCATCGTTGCCGACGGTTACATAGTTAATGGTGTTGCCGAGATGCGCGAGGCAGTTCGCCGAGAGATAAAGTTCGGCAGCGACTGGATCAAACTGTTGGTAACCGGCGCATTCATGTCGGCCAACGACAATCCACGCAACGTACATTTCAGCGAACAAGAGGTGCGGGTGGCAGTGGAGGAAGCACGCCGGCACGATGTGCCTGTCATGGCTCACGCGCATTCAGCCGAAGGTATCAAGCTGGCTGTGCGCGCTGGTGTCCGGTCCATAGAACACGGTAGCTTCATCGATGATGAAGCTATCCGACTCATGAAGAAAAACGGGACGTTTCTCGTACCGACAATGTACATCGGCGATTATTACCTTAACGAGATAACCAACAGCCCTGCACAACAGAAGATGATCGAGTTATCTCGCGAGACCCGGCCTGAATTTTTCGCCAACATAGGCAAAGCCATCCGTGCAGGCGTGAAGGTCACGGTAGGCACGGACCTCGCAGGTATGGCAAACCCTTCATACCTTGCTCGCGAGTTCGCCATGTTGATCGAAGCCGGCATGACGCCGATGCAGGCGATTCAGGCCGGTACCCGCGTGAACGCCGAGTTGTTCGGTTGGGACGATCGACTCGGTACTATCGAACCGGGCAGGCTCGCCGATATCATCGCCGTGGAAGGAGATCCATTGACCGATATCTCGGCGCTCGAGCGGGTTGTCTTCGTTATGCTGAATGGCGAGGTGGTCAAACAGCCTTAAGCGTGCCTTGGCGTTGCCGGATCTTTACCCGACTATTCCTTCCGTCAGTGTACCTGTGGCCTGTCTATACTTTTAGAGGCCGGTAGCGACAAGGGTTCTGCACCTGTGAAGGGCAGCTGACATCAGTGGAAATTCAACGCATGGTCAACGACCTCTACGGCGCCATCAAGCGAGAAGAAATACTCGTCTACTTTCAACCAAAAGTTTCCCTGCCTGAAGGCAAACCTTGCGGCAGAAGCCCCTGGTTCGTTGGAAACATCCAGAGATGGGTTGGTTACCACCCGACGACTTCATTCCGGCAGCCGAACAGGCGGGAGCCATCGTACCCCTGACACGATACGTTCTTGCGCGCGCAGCAAATCATTGTCGGGTGTGGGAGGACGAAGGGTACGCGCTGCAGATATCCGTCAATCTGTCCGCCCGCGAATCTACTCGATGAACAATGACCAGAAAACGTCGTGCGTGTGCTGAAAGACAATCAGGTTCCAGCAGACCGTCTGACCCTCGAAATAACCGAAAACGCGGCGGGATGCAAGCAGGCACAAGGCTACCTCCTCAGCAAACCGATGACTTCTGATGAGTTGCTCAAATGGCTGAGCACCTGGCAACCGAAGTCTTATGCAGATCGTCGTACCGACGACTCGCGACCATTCAAAACGATTGGCTGACAGCCCTTTCTCTTCTCTCAAAACCGGTGTCAGGGTGTTGGGCGCCTATCGACCCACGGCTTGTTGAATTCGAACGCCGCTGATGCGCAGAGCACGTTCAACTCGTCTCCCCGCTTGGCAACAATCTGCAAGCCAACCGGTAAACCCGCTTCGGTAAATCCACAGGGAACGCTTGCAGCAGGATTACCGCTCATGTTGAAAGGGTAGGAAAACTCAGCCCAGCTGAGCCAGTCCCAGGGGTGCTGCGGCCAGTGTGCCGGTTGCAGACGGTCCGCCGGAAAAGCCGCGACCGATACTGCGGGGGTCATCAGCAAATCCCAGTCCTGCATGAATTCCTGAATCTGCTGGACGTACGCTAGTTTCCGCGCCCGCATGGCGAGATATTCTTCGGCGGTATACCCGCCCCCTTGTTTGATACAAGAGACCAGGCCCGGATCCATCTCAGCTTCCCATTTTTCCAAATAGTGAGCGAGATTCGTTTCATGTACGGTCCAGAAAAACCTCCCCAGTTCCGGCCCAAGCGGGCCAAATGCGGGCGTCACCTCTTCGACTATACAACCGAGGCTGGCAAAAACGTCAACAGCGGCAGCAACTAACTCGGCAACCTCTCGGTCGACGCGTGCGTGGCCAAGGTCGCGACTGAACGCGATCTTGAACCCACTCACATCGGCGTCGAGTAATTTGGGATAATCCGGAACGCGCGTCGCCAGGCTCGTGTGTTCGATGGGATGTTGGCCGGCCGTTGCCTTCAAAAACAGCGCAGCATCGGCCACGGTGCGGGTTATCGGTCCGACGTGACTGGTCTGGTCGTTGTTGGGAACCGGCAGGTTGGGGATCCGCCCGAAGGTCGGCTTCAAGCCAAAAACACCGCAGAAGTGGGACGGCATGCGAATCGAACCGGCTCCATCTGAACCCTGATGGAGCGGTCCATAACCTACCGCCGCGCCAACCCCCGCGCCGGCGGACGACGCACCCGCGTTATAACCGAGCTTCCAGGGGTTCGAGGTGATGCCGGTCAGCGGGCTCTGGCTAACCCCCTTCCAGCCAAATTCCGGCGTAGTGGTTTTACCCAGTATGATTCCACCGGCTTGTTTGATGCGAACGACAACGGGCGCATCAACCGCAGGTATGTCTCCGGTAAGGATCCTGGATCCGCGTTGTGTCGGAATACCGGCCGTCGACGTCAGATCTTTGATCGTCACAGGTACGCCGTGTAAATCACCTAACGCAGCGCCCGAGGTAACAGATTTTTCTGCTTGCTTCGCGGCGTCGAGCGCAAGTTCGGGGGTAAATGTGGCGAACGCGTTCAGCTTCGGCTCGAGAGCCTCGATCCGGGCTATCACCGCGTTAGTGACTTCCACTGGCGAAACCTTTTTCGCCCTGATGGCCGAGGCAAGTTCCGTCGCGGACATGAAGCAGAGGTCGGTGTCGTCCATAACGGACAATCTGGCATGGTTGGATAGAAACAACAACGACTGGGTGGGTACTGTCCGATAATCGAGTACTTGCACCCCGGTGCCCACTCGCGCTTAATTCGACCCACTATCTGGGGAGTTCAAATGGGATGCGAAGCCGACTGCGAGGAGACACGATGGGCATCGCCATCTTGTGGGTGATCGGGATATTGAGCACGGGGCTTGCCAACGCCGAGGGAGAATTTCCCCGGGCCTATGACGACCATCCCGACCTGAGCGGAATCTGGCAGGCGATCGGTACCGCTCATTGGAACATTCAGGATCATCAGGCAAGTGCCGGACCCCCAGAACTCGGCGCGCTTGGTGCAACCCCACCGGGCCGGGGGGTCGTTGAGGGCGATGCAATTCCGTACCAGCCCTGGGCGCTGGATCAGAAACAAAAGAACTTCGAGAATCGACTTACGGAGGATCCGGAAACGAAGTGTTACCTTCCGGGTGTGCCGCGCGCAACCTATCTGCCTTATCCCTTTCAGATCCTTCAAGGAACCCGCAAGATTATGATCGTCTATGGTTTCGCGGAGGCAAATCGAACCATACACATGGACAAAGAGAATCCTGAGCCGGCACCAATCGATAGCTGGATGGGGCGTTCCCATGGTCACTGGGAGGGGGATACACTGGTAGTCGACGTCGCCGGCTTCAACGGTCAGGCCTGGTTCGACCGGGCGGGGAACTTTGCCAGCGACACCTTGCGGGTAATCGAGCGTTACACACCGATCGGCCCGAACGCGCTCAACTACGAGGCGACGATCGAAGACCCCAACGTCTTCACCGGTTCCTGGAAAATGACCATGCCGTTGTATCGGCGTCTGGAGGCAGACGCTCAGGTTCTGGAATTCAAGTGCGTGGAGTTCTCAGAAGAACTCCTGTATGGGCATCTGCGTAAGAGCCCAACCCCATGAGACGTACGAGGTTCAGCGAATGAAATACAAGCTTATCAATCCTTTGGTTCTGGTCGCGGCTGCGCTGTTGGTTACGATCCCCACGATCGTGTCAGGCGCAGAGAGTGGGGCTCAAACCCATCATGTTCATCTGGCTGCGTCGAACGCCAGCGAAGCGGTCAAGTGGTACCTCCGACACTTACCCTGTAAACCGATCGCAGAGCAGCCGGACGCTATCGACTGCGGTGGCTTCGAAATCGAGTTCGTCGTGCGTGCAACCCTGGGCGGAAGCCCCGGTACCGGTGTGGACCACATTGGGTTCTCGTTCGCTGACCTCGACACCAAGATGGCCGAACTCGAAGCGGTCGGTGTGCGCGGCTCGGGAGTCAGATTGCAGAGATTCGAAGACGGCTCGACCCTTCGCGAAGTTCCGGGGCTGTTCAAACATGGGTTCGTCTTCGATCCCTGGGGGACCCGGATCGAACTAGTCGAAGACCCCGAGATACTCGGGTTCCACCATATCCACCTCCATTCCGCAGATCCCGATGCAGCACTGAAGTGGTACAGCGAAGTGTTCGGGGGCAAACCGGCAAAGCTCAAAGGTCAACAGGACGGGCTGCTGCTCGGGCGTGTCTGGTTGCTTGTCTCACGTCATCCCCAGGGTAGACCGGCGCCAACTGACGAGCGCTCGATTGATCACGTAGGTTTCGTCGTTGCCGATCTCGAGGCGGCGTCGGTCTTGATGACAGCCAGGGGCGTTGAGCTGCAAGGACCGACCGTGCCCGAGAACGGCCGCTCCTCGGCAAAACGTGCATTCCTCTCCGGCCCCGATGGCGTGAAGATCGCGGTCGTCGAAACGGGCTGGGCTGGCATTGTCACCGCGAAGCTCCCTACCGAGGACAGCAGCGCTTCCAACGAACCCTTCACAACACCTCGTACTCCGTGGGGAGAGCCGGACCTGCAGGGCATCTGGACGGGAAACGCCGCCCACGGCATTCCCCTGGAACGGACAGCCGAAGCTAGCGAGACCACGGCGCTGACACCTGAGGAAGCGGCCGCGCGACGAGAGCGAGGAACGCTGGGCAGCATCTGGGGTTACGAGCGAGAGTGGCGCGACACGACCCTCGACTATGCGAAGTTGGCGCCGTCAAGGCAGGTAGCCATGATCATTGATCCAGCCGATGGGCGACTGCCTGCACTGACGGAAAAGGGGGAGGCCCGGGCTGCTGCTGCTCGCGATGCCCGTGCCTACCGGCGTCTCGCCGCGGGTCCGGAAGACCTGAGTACTTACGTGCGCTGTATCACCCGCGGCCTGCCAGGACTCATGATGCCGGGGATCTATAACAATGGGCTGCAAATAATCCAAAGTCCCGGGTATGTCGCAGTCCAGAAAGAAATGATTCACGAAACGAGGATCATTCCCACCGCGGCAAGTCCTCATCTCGGGTCGAATCTCAAACAGTGGTTGGGAAACTCCCGAGGGCGATGGGAAGGAGACACGCTGGTGGTTGAGGTATCGGGTTTCAATGGCAGGGCTTCGTACCAGGGGTCCGATGAGAATCTGAAATTGACCGAGCGCTACCGGCTCGTGGGTCCCCATACCCTCGAGTACCGGTTTACCATCGATGATCCAACGATCTGGACGAGTCCCTGGACGGGCATGTTCCAATTCGAGAAAGACGACGCCCAGTACGAGCTAGTTGAATACGCTTGTCATGAAGGCAACTATGGAATGACGAATATTTTGAGCGGTGCCCGTGCCAAGGAGAAGCTCATGAAAGGTCCCGCCGGATAGAGGTGCATACAATGCGAATGACAACAATCGCTCTGGCGGCAGGGCTTGCACTACTGGTAGTTGCACCTCCGGCAGCAACGCATCATGCGTTCGCAGCCGAGTTCGACGCCACCAAGCCGGTCAAGTTGCGCGGCAAAATCACCAAGATGGAGTGGATCAATCCCCACGCCTGGATGCACCTCGAGGTGATCGACGAGGACGGCAACGTCGAGAACTGGATGATCGAGGCCGGTCCCCCCGGCGCTCTGGTGCGCCGAGGTTGGACTAAAGATTCGGTGCGCCCGGGCACCGAAGTGCTGGTTGAAGGTTATCAGGCAACGGACGGTGCTTTGAGGGCGAATGGTAGAGACGTCACCTTTCCCGATGGCCGACGACTCTTTGCTGGTTCGTCGGGTACCGGCGCTCCGCTGGACGGCGCAGACCCGAAAGAGAGCGGCAGTTCACCGTAGGAATCTTTTCTACCGCGCAGACTCCTAGCCCGATTCAAAATCACTGAGCGGCTATTGGATTACCAGATCATAGGTCAACGTGCAGGTTTCCCCCGGGCTCCAGGCCCCGCAGCCTACGGTGATCGTGCGATTTTCCGGGGTATTGTCGAATTCCCCCTCATCACCGTCAGCCGCATCAGAAAGCCCCGTTGGCGCGCCACCTCCCACGTCCGGCGCGGTAATTTCCATCGACTCCGGCGTCCATTGCAGATAACCCAGCGAGGTGATGTTGACGTCCAGGTCATCGCTGACTAATACGCTGTCGGCATCTCCGAGGGTGCCAACGTGAGTTACGGTGACCGTATAACGAATATCGGCGCCTGGTATGGCTTTAGGGAAACCGGAACCGACTGGATCTGCCAGCGCCTGCACGGTTTTGGTAAAGGTCAAACGTACGTCCGTGGGGATGATCACACAGGTTTTGAGAGGCAGATTGTCAACCCAACCTCCAGTACCCGGCTGGCACTGAGTACACCCGCGAGAAAGCTCGAGAGATGCTCGCTCATGATCTGATTGCTGGCACGCTGACCGTCGCTGCGGCGCGGCATTATCTGGAGCACATACAGTGAGCAAACGACAAGATTTCTACGTAGACCTCCAAAGACGCTGTGCCGCACCTGCATTGAGCAGGAGGAGCAGACACCTGCCGGATTCATCGTGTGGTGCAAACATCACAAGGTTGGCGGTTGGTTTCTACAGAACGAACGGCGCTGGGTAGTGACGGTCCATTTGACTCGTTCGAAGTATTCGATGCGTATCTCACCATGACTTTGATGGGTGGGATGTTCGAACAACCAAGGAATATTCACTAATCAATGAACGCAAGCAACCCTTGGGCATTTCATCGGTGGCGAGCGGCGGCGTCATCTCCAAAGACTGGGTCGGGATCCAGGGGTTGTTCTACCCGCACCGGTCAACCGCCGCAATGAAACTCACCTGTTACTACTGCACCACCGAATTCGAGGGTCGACCGAATCGAGTCTATTGTTCGAAGGCTTGTCGCAGAAAGGTGGAGAAGTTAAGGGGCCAGGCGTGTGGAATTAGAAGCGCACCGAATCTTCGAAGCACGAGCCGTGGAATTAGCCGAACTCGAGGGTGAACCTTCAAGGGCAAACGTGCACCAGCACCGCCTACAAAGTGTGGAGCAGCAGCTTCAAGAGTTATCGATGTGGTAATTCAATCGACGATCATTGGTTGTCACTAGATTCAAAAACCACTCGAACGGATTCCGACACCCGAATCATCCCGGGAAGGTAAGTTCTTGCACTCAATCTCTCGGTGGTTGAGAACCCGGCTGTCTGATACTGCATAGCCGCGGATGCAAACGATACTTCAATCGCACTACCCATCACGAGCCCAAGCTGCTCTGCCACCGTCCCAGCTTGCTCGCGTGCACTGTCTATCGCGAGTTCCAATGCTCGTTTTTTATGTGTCTCCATATCGTCGACACCTGGCTGGACGAGTTGAATCAAAGCTCCTGCCTCGACCATCTCATCAATCAACGATTCTACTTGGTCGAGTTTCCGTAGAACCACAGTCAAGGACTGCCAAGCTCGAATATTGTCGGAGCTTGGACAATCGTTTCTATTGGTCCGGACTACGCTTATCGTGATGCCGCTTGTTTTCAAGTCGACATCTGGAATGTCTTTGCCGCGAGCAACCTCAAGTAGACGCTTCATCGTCTGACCGACTTCTTGGTTTGCGTCGGCTGCTAGGACAGCATTGCGTTCCACAGTGAATGTAGCGGTGACGAAATCAGGTTCGATATACAGGGTCGCGCTCCCATTTACCGACAGTTTCCCGGATTCTACGGCGAGGGCGAAATACGGAACACAAATGAGAAGTAGAACTGTAAGAATGGCTGCCTTGGTTGGATTCATTTCGTCCTCCTGGTGGGAAAATTACTCGGGATCTACGCGTGTGAAATACACCCGCTGTGGATGTTTGGAAGGATTCCCCGGTAGAGGAGAATAGGTAGCACCGCTCAAGTCTTGACCTTCAGTGATGATCACGTGAGAACCACTAGAATCAATTACCGGACCACGTCTCTGTCGGGTGCGTTGTTGAGCGCATTGCTCAGGATAGGTTTGGCAATCCGTGGTTTCGATCGCGATACCACCTTCGACTAACCATATGTTGTTCACGAACTCTTGCCCTTTGTCGTCAGTGATCTGGATCACCATTAGACCGGCATTACCCCCAATCAGCTTGTAAGAGCCACTAATTGCGCCGATATCACTCGACTTCGAGGTCATGGTGTCTTCGGTGAACGTCAGTTGAACTTGGGCATTGACAGTTTCGGCATTCCGAGCGAAGGACGCCTTTGCTTGTTTAAACTCATCCGTCTCAGAGATTTCTGGCCGATCCTCAGCGATGCGATCCATGTGCTCAGTCATCGTTCTAACCACTTCAAACTGCCAAGTACCGATAATCGATTCGGGGGTTTCACCAAAGGTGACTGTTGGAATCATGCTCAGCAAGAGATAGACCGCGAATCCTTTCATACATAGTGCCTTCGAGCCATCGGAGTATGGCCTAAGAGTATTCCAATGCGTAACAAATGTCCGCAAGTGTGAAACCTCCATCTCCCACCAAGACCTTGTCGAAGTCCGAGAAGCGCGTACGGAAGCGTTCGACGCCCTGCACGACATGAACAACAAAGCGCGCGACGAGAAGCGCGATCTGACCGATGTTGAGCAAGTTGAGTTCACCAAACTCCAGGACGACGTCAAGCGTGCCGACGCGGAGATCGAGCGGATCGGTATCGTGCTCGGCCTTGGAGATCAAGATCCACCTCGCCGCGGCAACGACGGCACGATCGACGACCTGGTGCATCGCTGTAGTTTATTTCGAGTGATCCAACACCAGATCGATTCGAGTGTCGACATCGGAGCAGAACGCGAATGGGAAACCGAACAGACCAGAGACGGGATACGTTCCGTGAAGGGCATGCTGTTTCCATTACGAGAAAAGCGTGTCCTGAATACCATTCAAAGACGCGCACTCAACGCGGCCACTGGGGATGCGGGTGGCTATCTCATCGATGACGTCTTGCGTGACGACATCTTCATCGAACCCTTGCGCAACCGAACGGTGACCGGTCAGCTGGGCGCCAACATCCTAGCAAACCTGGTGGGAGATCAGAGCATCCCGAAGCAGTCGGGGACCATCACCGGCCAATGGGTGGGCGAGAACGAGGAGCTTACCGAAGAGTCACCGACGTTCTCCCAAGTTCGGTTGATGCCCAAGCATGTCGGTTCCTACACGGAAGCGACACGTCAGGCGATTCTGCAGGGTACGCCAGCCATCGAGAACATCATCCGCACCGACCTCGAGACCCAGCGCAACATCGCCATCGACAAGGCGGCGATCCAGGGTACCGGCGATGGTGCGGAGCCTATGGGCATCATGAACATCACCGGCGTCAACACGGTCCCGTTCGCAGCGGATACGCCGACCTGGGCAGAAGTGAACAGCCTCATCTCAGCACTCGATGAAGACGAGACGTTGATGGGTTCGACTCGGTTTCGCAGCCGCCGCCACGATGGTCGGTAATCTACGAGCCAAACCCCTTGATGCGGGTAGTGGGCGATTCGTCGTTGAAGGTAATCCGCCTTTTCTATCTGGCTATCCCGTCGGAACATCAAAGCATGTACCGTACACCGCGAATGCTGCCAAGCTCATATTCGGAGATTGGAACCAGTTGCTCATCGGGTTGTGGTCGGCGCTTCTCGATGGTCTCGGATCGGCCAACAAGAGCCGTTCCCTCATCGGGCCAGATCCGCGCAAGGATGAGATGTTGAGATTCGCCCTCGGCCAGATCACTGTGCTTGACCGCAGGAACCGGATACAGGATATGACCCGCAACGAATCCTGGTACGAAGAAGCAATGGAGGAACACGTCGTCAGAGCGTTCGCTGGGGCGCCGTTGTCAGGGATCTACCAGGCTTCTGAAAAAAACAGTCCCATTGCTCATTTCGATTCGTAATGCTCTGTTATTGTCGTCGACACTGCTGATTATTCCAGAACCCTTACCTGAACCGTCGTTGTTTTGCCATGATGTACTCACGTCTCGGTTGATGATTGTTCCTGAACCCGATTCAGTGATAGGCGAATCCACTTCCCAGCTAAAATCCTCTCCGCGCTGCTCTATTTTGTATATGTAGCCATGGTCGCTATTCCAAACACCAGCGAGTTTAGGTGGCATCATTTCTGTGGGTATTGACTTCAATGCTGTGTGAACATGCTCGATAGCCAATGAAATACCCTTGTTAGCATCCAATGTCACTTGAGTCGGCTTTTGCTCGAATGCCGAAATCAGATCGCTCGCCTCCTCAATTTCCTCCACGGTCATGGCCTCCTTCAAGTCATTCAGAAACCTATCAGCGTCACCGGGCAAGGGAATGTCGCGAAAGCGCAACTGAAAATAAGCGTAACTTTGTACCAAATCCTGCTCTACGAAATCTCCCTTATAGTAAAGGTTAACCAGAACATCGAGTGAAGCACGGTATCCCTGACGGGCAGCAGATTTCAGCCATTTCAAGGTTTCACTTTCGTTGTGGCCAAAGTACATGAACGCCACATCGTGTTGTGCGCGCGCATAGCCTGCCTTTGCAGAAGTTAGTTTGTAGGCAAGTGCCTTCTCTTTATCGACATCAACGGCACCCCGAAACTGACCGCTGTAATAGCAACCGACTTTGTATGCAGCCAATGGATGGTTGCCCTGCGTTGACTTTAGGAAAAGCTCAAAAGCCAACTTTGGGTTTTTGGAAGTTCCGAGGCCATTGTTGTACAGCATTCCGAGATGATATTGAGCTTGGTGATCCTTGATCTGAGCGAGTCTTGTTAACTGCTCGAAAAGCACTTCATTTCCGCCAGCAATTGCCACGCCACTGTTCAGCACGAGAATTGTTGTGACGAGTACGGAGATGCGGATTAAGGATTTGACGTTTGCCATGAGCATTACCCGCCTACGAGCGTGATGGTGTGGATACTTAGGACGACGGTCTAGAGCATGAATCATGCGGTTTGGGGTTGCGCAGTGTAGTTGATTTGTGCCCGCAGTGTCAGGACCGATGCGAAGCGAATGGACCATTTCTACTCAAGAAACCACTTGAGAAGACCACAGCTAATCCCACAAATCGCTAAATCGACCAGGCGCCAGTTCAGTGTATCGCACGGTATGCTGGATCGCCTTGTGCCCTAGGTACGCCTGCATGGTCCTGGTATCGACGCCCTTATTCTACCCGACGTCAATAACATCTCCCCATCGTATTGCCTCATCTTAAAATCAAATAACCAGACTTGACGGGGATGGTGACGGGATTCCCTGCGAGGCTATTTGCCGCTGAATTTAATCACCCTGACAAGGACTCTGACACTTTCCCAAACAGCACTTTTATCCGTACTCATATAGACGCCCCATTTGCAAATCTGAATATCTCGCCCGATCCGGAGTGGGATATGACCATGGACTAACAACCTCATATTCGCGTGCTGGATAACGCAGTAAGATTTGTCCGTTCAGGGTTACCACAACCTATCCTCAGGTGCTTCGCGCTGACTCGCAGCTCGTCTCTCTAAGTAAGGACTCGTGGACTTCCCAATCTCCGTCTTACCCTCCAGATCCATCAAGACTATTCGGATCCACAAAACCAAAACATCCTATCAATATGCACTAGGCTACCGCTGCTTGATTCAGTGACTCCCAGACAAAACCCACCATTTCTCGCGCGCACGCCACTTTCACTTTGTTCGGATGTTTACCCGCCAGCAGAAGATGATTTCCTTTCTTGGCCAACCGTCGCAGACACCGGTCGGCAACGGCAATGTATTCTGGTTTCGAATTCGCGCGCCTGGTTAAGATGGCCTTGCTCAATCTTGCCGTCCGATAACCTCGCTGGTTCGCTTCGATGAAAGCCGTGCGTAAATACCGATTCCCTTGCCGGGTGATACCCAAACGGTTCGACTTGCCACCCGATGCGTATTCCCGAATGTCCATGCCCATCCAGGAAACCAACTGACGCGGATGCGCAAAACGTTTCACATCACCGATCTCGGTGATCATGGTCAAGGCAAACAAATTCTTGATGCCTTGGTAACAGACCAGGGCTTCGACACTCTCTCGATACCTCGGTGTTGCCGCCAGTGCTTCAACCTCCTCACCGTAGGCGAGAAGGATTTCATCGAGGCTCTCGAGTTGGCGCAGCAGGAGTGACAGATTCATCTTCAGGCTTCCACTACATCCATCGGTGGTTCTGTCCAACCAACCATAGTGGTGTTTTTGCCAGTGGGTTTTGCGTTCACTCTCAGCTTTGTAGTGATACCCATTGCGGCGCAACAATGACAGAATGTGTCGGCGCAGCGACCCTTGTTGTTGCACCAACCGTTGCCTTGAACGCAACAGGTCTCGATCTCGTTCGATCTCAACGGCAGGTGCCGTCACGATCGTCAACAAGCCGTTTGCATAAAATTGAGCCAGTTCCGTCGCGTCGATGCGATCGGTCTTGACCGCTTTACCCCCGCGCCGGGGAATACTCGATGGCGCTACCACCTCACAGTCATAGCCTCGATCATTCAGATCGCGCTGTAGCGAGAAGCCAACGTACGATGCTTCGTAACACAACGCGAGCTTCCCATCACCAAAATACTCACGGACTTTCTTGAGCTGACCTATTAAGCCTTTCAATGTCGGACGACATCGAAAGTCCAGTACTTCGCCCGTGCACTTGTCCAACGCCGATCCGTGATACTGCACATCGTCGACATCGATCCCGATATAAATTACATTCTGATTCATAGACGTCTCTGTCTTGTTTATACACTCAGTGGCCTAGTCACCACTTGAGGTATCCATCATCGATGGTAGCCCTCGAGTCAAGAGGGGGGCGTCTATATCTTCTATCCTCAAAAAAAGGCTGGCAATGCAGGAGGTATTGGAACTTCTATACGAATGTGCGGCTAACAAGGAAGTTGCAAATCAGCTTGTAGGAAAGATCACTAAAATCCTCGTCTCAAAATACATGAAGTAAAGCTCAGTGCGCCATTAGGTAGCACAAGAGATTTTAATATAACTAGATAATCATGTAACTCATTGATTTATATGGTAGCTACGGTTGGACTTGAACCAACGACCCCAGCATTATGAATGCTGTGCTCTAACCAGCTGAGCTACGTAGCCATTGTGGACACTGCCGTCTTACTTTAGATCTTCTACCTCGCGGGGCGCGGAATTCTCCCGATTAGTCGATCTGTTGTCAACGGCGCCACACCCGGTAATTGCCGGTAACCTTCGCGTTAGTCCGCCAAAACCAGCGTTATTTTGCTGGTTGGTTCCGTTTTTCCAGCCGGTGTGGGCCCGGCGCCTAGTCAAGCCCAGCGCGACTCGACAGCTTCAGGTGGCGATGCTCACACCGGCCAACTGACGATAGGTGATGGCAAACACCATCAACATCCACGGCATGGCCCATATCCAACCAATTATCGTGATAAAGCTCAACACGGCGACAATGGAGGAGACCAGTGCCAACACGACAACGCTAAAAAATTTCTTGTTCACGAGTTGTACGGACGTGGTGATGCTCTCAACGACACCCATCTTTTTTTCTACCTTCAATGGAATTGCCAGCGCAAACGCAAATGCCACATAGATACTGGGGAGAAGCAGTATCGCGAACAGGATGAAAAATCCTGAGGCTTGCACAAGCACTATGCCAAGCATCGGCAAAGACGCTACGGTCTGAATGAGCGCGATGCCGAGAATCGGTAACATCATGCCATATTGGTTGAACTGTTGAGCGAAGCTGACAGGCATACCCACGCTCTGGCGCAGGCCGAGGAGAAACACCCCGGCGATGAAGGGGTAGATCATCATCATGACGACAAGTTGACCAACAAGACTGCCAACGATGCTCTGCTGCTCCACCCCAACAAGCACAGCCACAGTTATCGTAACGATGATTACCGCGAGATACAGCAGAATGCCACCCCCGACAACATACCCTTTGATGCCTTTGGTTTTCTCCCAGGCCTCGGAAAAAACAGCACCGATATCGAGGTTGGCGTTACCGCTCAAGGTGTTTTCTATGGATCCACCGAATTGTTCAGAGGAGGCTTCGGTGACTTTGGACTGAGGCGCGCGATAGGGATCGTCCGTTTCGCTCACGTTGAAATCCTCGTCTCAAGTTTTTAGACATTAAAACGAAAGTGCATGACATCGCCATCCTGTACGATGTACTCCTTACCTTCAAGTCGCCACTTCCCGGCTTCTTTCGCCCCCTGCTCACCTTTGTGGGCCACGTAATCCTTAAAGGCCACCACTTCCGCGCGAATGAAACCTTTCTCGAAATCGGTGTGTATCACCCCGGCCGCCTCAGGCGCCGTTGTCCCCATGGGAATTGTCCAGGCACGAGCCTCCTTCGGCCCAGTGGTGAAATAGTGCTGGAGTCCCAACAGTTTGTACCCGGCACGGATTACCCGATTCAAGCCAGGCTCTTCGATGCCAAGCGCTTCTAAGAACTCGGCCTTTTCGTCGTCTTCAAGCTCCGCAACCTCCGCCTCGATTTTGTTGCAGATCGGCACAACCTCAGCACCCTCGGCCTGGGCAATCTCCTGAACCCGATTCAGGAGAGGGTCGTCCGCCAGCCCATCCTCCGCGACATTGGCGATGTACAACACGGGTTTTGCGGTGAGGAGATGAAACTCCCGGAGTGAAATACGCTCATCCGCGGTCAATTCAAGAGATCGCACGGGACGACCATCGTCCAGTCCCGCGCTCACGGTGTCTAATATTTTCAGGAGGCGTTGCGCATCCTTATCGCCTGAATTAGCCATGCGTCGAGTGCGTTCGAGCACGCGCGTTATCGTTTCGAGATCTGCCAACGCCAATTCGATGTTGATCACCTCGATGTCATCTTCCGGAGAAATCTTCCCGGAGACATGGACAACGTTTTCCTCCACAAAACAACGCACGACGTGGGCTATCACATCGGTCTCACGAATGTGCGCAAGGAACTGATTACCCAACCCTTCTCCTTTGGAGGCTCCAGCGACAAGCCCGGCAATATCAACGAACTCCATGGCCGTCGGGATGATCTTGGGTGACGATGCGAGCTTTGCCACCTCATCCAATCGAGGATCCGGCACAGGAACCACACCCACATTGGGATCGATCGTGCAAAAGGGAAAGTTCTCCGCGTCGATACTCGCCTTCGTCAGTGCATTGAACAACGTGGACTTGCCGACGTTCGGCATGCCCACGATTCCGCACTTGAATCCCATCTATCCTTCCTCCTCTTCGTCCAGAAGAGGAGCATGCAGTGCGTTCATTGCTTTTTGCATCTCTCCAGCCAGCATATCGCTCAACACTTGCTTTTCAATCAGCAAGCTCGATTCCACCAGCAATCGATCCGCCTCGGGCATGGTATGGGACGTGAGGAACGCGGTGACCAGTTCCGGACTTCCGGGATGGCCTACTCCGATACGCAAGCGGTGAAACTCCCGATCATTACCGAGACCTTCGGTAACGCTCTTGATGCCGTTATGACCGTTGTCACCACCACCGCTCCTCAACCGCAATACTCCGGGTTCGAATGCCATTTCATCGTAGGCGACCAGAATCTCTGCCGGGTCGAATTTATAGAACCGAGCCATTGCGCCGACCGACTCGCCGCTCAAATTCATGAAAATACTTGGCACCAGGAGCCGAATGTCGTCCGCACCGGCAACCGCGCCACGACCAATACGACCCTTGAACCTGGACTCCTCATGTAGCCGGATACCGAACCGTTCAGCCAGCGCGCAGACGAAATTTGCGCCGACATTGTGGCGCGTGCGAACGTAACGCGGGCCTGGATTACCCAGGCCCACGATTAAGCGGATGCGGAACAAACCTAACCCTTTAGTCGTCGCTGGATTTGTCCCCAGCGTCCTCATCGGTGGAATCACCAGGAGTCTTGGCGCCTTCTTCGCCCTCAGCTTCCTCGAGCAGCGCAGCGGCAGCCTCTTCCTCTTCTTCCTCGGCTCCACCCCGTGGAATCTGTACGCTAACGACGGTGACGTCCCGTTCCTCGTGTATCAACGCCGGAATGGTGACACCTTCCGGAAGCGCCAACTCGCTGAGGCGAATGGTATGACCGAGATCGAGTTCGGCCACAAATACTTCGAGGTACTCGGGGAGATCGGCCGGTAGACAGCTGATCTCCACCTCGGTGAGGGTATGAGAAATGATGCCACCACCCATCTTCACGCCCACGCAATCCTCTTCGCCGATGAAGCGCAAGGGAACCTGCACCTGGATGGCTTTGTCGGCACTGACACGCAGGAAGTCGACGTGCAGCACCTTGTCACTTGCGGGATGGCGTTGTAAATCACGGACTACCGCCTGCTCGCCTTTGCCATCGACAACGACGTTCAAGATCTGCGAGAAAAAAGCTTCGTCCTTCATCACGTTGGTCAGCTCGTTTGCGTTCATGGTGAGGAGGACGGCATTGTCCTTGCCTCCATAGATAATGCCGGGCACTTTGTCCGCGAGGCGACGCAGGCGGCGGCTCGCACCTTTCCCCACGTCAGTGCGCAGCACGGCATTGATTTCGATTTGCTGCGACATAGTTGTCTCCTTCAATTTAGTGCGCTGTCAGCTGGTTTCCATAACCCGCTATTCAGCGCGTACTAGCATTAAGCTCTGCGACCCAGCTCAACGCGGTTTCCCATCGGTTGCGAAGTCTCAATTACGAAACATAGCGCTGATGGATTCTTCGCTACTGACCCGTCGGATAGCTTCGGCCAACATACGGTCCATACTCAACTGCGTTATTTTGGAACACGCCAGCGCTTCTTCGGACAACGGGATGGTATCGGTCACAACCATCTCATCGAGATCCGAATTCGCTATTCTCTCGATAGCGCCACCCGAAAAAACCGGGTGGGTGATGTAAGACACCACTTTGATCGCACCCTCTTCCTTCAGCGCCTTGGCTGCAGTACATAACGTACCCGCCGTATCCACAATATCATCGACAATCACGCAGGTTTTGCCAAACACGTCCCCGATCACGTTCATCACTTTGCTTTCGTTCGCTTGCGGTCGGCGCTTGTCGATGATCGCCAGATCCAGATCGTTACTTTGTTTTGCCACGGCTCGGGCTCTGACCACGCCACCAACGTCAGGGGAGACGATTATCGGGTTTTCATACTTCTGCGTTGCCATATAGTCCACCAGCACGGGCGATCCATACACATTGTCTACCGGCATGTTGAAAAAGCCTTGAATCTGATCGGCGTGAAGGTCAACGGTGAGTATGCGGTCTATACCTACCGTACCGAGCATATCGGCCACCACCTTGGCACTGATCGCCACCCTCGCCGAGCGGGGACGGCGATCTTGCCTCGCGTACCCATAATAGGGAATTACCGCGGTAATCCGATGGGCTGATGAACGACGGACCGCGTCCGCCAGGAGGATCAGCTCCATGAGATTGTCGTTGGTTGGTGCACAGGTGGATTGCAGCAGGAAGACATCCAGGCCGCGCACGTTTTCCTTCACCTCAACACTCACCTCACCGTCACTGAATCGCCCGATATCTGCCCGGCCGAGTTCCATGCGCAACTCACGGGTAATCAACGCGGCAAGCGGGGCGTTTGAGCTACCGGCAAAAATTGTTAGATTTGACACGCAGTCTTCCTTAAAAATCTCTCGCGTTCGTCGCTGCCGAACTGGCTGGGGTGGCAGGATTCGAACCTGCGCATGACGGGATCAAAACCCGCTGCCTTACCGCTTGGCTACACCCCAAATTTTGAGGGCCGCTATTGTGCTGACGGGCCCTGGTGCTGTCAACGGATTCACCCGGCACTGATTGGGAAGTGGTCAGAAATCAACGGGTTAAATGTCCCACGTCGAAATGATCAGACGTACCCGGTAGTCGCCGCGACGCGCGGTAATGCGGCGGGGTAACCAACGCTCACCGATCTGTCGAAACTGGGCATAGGTCACTCGCCAATCCGATTGTTCGAACGCAACCAGCCGACCTTCGGTATCGTATTCGCGAGCCGCAACATCGAGCGAAGCATCGGGCCGGCCAAGGGCCCAGCTTGGCAGTACGTTGAGCGGCAGCGTCCAACCAAGACGGGTACGCATGACCTCGTCGTGTTTACCTTGAGCCAGCACCTCGCTGCCTTTGATCAGAACAATCTGCTCGTGATCACCCTCCAGGCGAATGCGCCCCTGACCGAGGGGACCCCACAAATCAATACCGAACCGTTCGCCCGTCTGCCGCCATAAGAACCTCGCCGAGTAACTCTCGCTGCCGTCCACCACACCGAGCTTGCCGCGCAGACCGAACCCCGTCCCATCGGACGTCGGGCCGAGCGTGCTGCACGCAATACAGAAAGCGGCTAAAAATACGTTTAGAAATAAGAGCTTATAGATAACCACTGGTAAGGACTCTGCTATGATTAGCGACCGGAATCAATGATCCAAAGCGACCTTGACTATCCCATGGCAATATTGGCATACGGCGTAAACTATCGCACGGCCCCGATAGAGGTGCGGGAACGAATTGCCTTCACGGAAGAGTCGTTGCCCGCAGCGCTTACCCACGCCAGAGACAACATCGAAAGTCTCTCGGAAGCCGCCATCCTCTCTACCTGCAATCGCACCGAACTCTATCTGTCTCTCGACCCAGCTCATGAGCCCGAGGTGACCCGTTGGCTGTCGACCTATCGCGAGATCGCTCAAAGCGAACTCGAAAGTATGGCTTACAGTCACTGGGATCAGGATGCGGCTTTTCATCTCATCCGGGTGGCTGCAGGGCTCGATTCCCAGGTGCTGGGTGAACCACAGATTATGGGGCAGGTAAAAACCGCTTACGATCTGGCTCGCGCGGCAGGCACGCTGGGACCCGAGCTGAACCTACTCTCGCAGGTAACCCTGAGTACCGCCAAACGCGTTCGTACGGACACGGATATCGGCCGCAATCCCGTATCGGTTGCATACGCTGCGGTGACCATGGCCAAGCAGATCTTCTCCGATTTGAAAACCAACAAGGCACTTCTGCTCGGTGCGGGAGACACCATTCAGCGCGTCGCCGAACATCTCACCGCAAACGGGATTGGCGGGCTCGCCATTGCCAACCGGACGCTCGCCAACGCCGAATCCCTGGCCGCCCGCTTTGACGCACTGCCGATGCAACTCACGGATGTCGCCGCGCAATTGCACAACTACGACATCGTCATCGCCTCCACCGGCAGCTCGCTGCCAGTCGTTGGCAAGGGGGCGGTGGAGGCTGCTATCAAACAGCGGCGCCATAAGCCAATTTTCATCGTCGACATCGCGGTGCCCAGAGATATCGAGCCCGAGGTCGCCGAGTTGCCTGACGTCTATCTATACACCATCGACGATCTCACCGAGATTATCGAAGAAAACGTCAAGCAACGTCGTTGTGCCGCCGAAAGCGCCGAAACCCTGGTTGCCGACGGTGCCAGACACTACATCCGCGAACGCCGAGCCCACCACGGACAGGCTCTGTTACGGGCTTTTCGTGACAATGCGGACGCCATCCACCAGGCCGAACTCGACAAAGCGCTCCGCGACCTCGCCTCCGGCGCCGCCCCGGAGGCGGTGATGGCGAACTTCGGCCGAACGCTCACGAACAAGCTGATCCACTCACCCACCATCGCCATCCGCAACGCGAGTGCCGAGGGACACTCAGATCTCTTAGAATACCTGAAAACCCTCTACCGTCTGGACTGAGCCAAATGAGCCTCTCCGATTCCATGGTGGCCAAGCTGTCATCCCTGACTGATCGATACGATGAGGTCAACGCGCTGCTGGCAGATCCCGAAGTGATGGCGGAGCGGGAGCGGTTCACAGCGTTATCCAGGGAGTACGCGGAGCTCGATCCGGTCATCCAGTGCTTCAAGAAGGTGGAACTCATGGAGGCTGAGATCATCGATGCGCGGGAGCTTGCCAAAGACGACGATCCGGAAATGCGCGAGCTCGCCAACGAGGATGTCGCAAGGATCAGTGACGCGCTTGAAGCCGAAGTTCAGCACATGAAAAGCCTGCTGATTCCGAAAGACCCCGATGATGGTTCCAACGTTTACCTGGAGATCCGGGCCGGCACCGGTGGGGACGAGGCGGCTATCTTTTCGGGTGATCTGTACCGCATGTACAGTAAGTTCGCCGAAAACCAGGGCTGGCAGACGGAAGTGCTCACTTCTCGGTCCGGTGAACATGGGGGTTACAAAGAGATCATCACTCGTATCGAAGGCAAGGACGTCTATCGCCTGTTGAAGTTCGAATCGGGCGCCCACCGGGTTCAGCGCGTCCCGGAAACCGAATCCCAGGGCCGTATTCACACCTCCGCTTGCACCGTCGCGGTATTACCCGAGGTCGAAGACATCGACAGCATTGAAATCAACCACGCCGACCTGCGTGTGGACACCTACAGGGCATCTGGCGCGGGTGGTCAGCACGTGAATAAAACCGATTCGGCCGTGCGGCTGACACATTTACCCACCGGCATCGTGGTGGAGTGCCAGGATGAACGCTCGCAACTGAAGAACCGTGCCCGCGCGCTGGCACTGATGCACGCAAAACTTCTCGATGCCGCCAAAAAAAAACAGCGGGACGAGCAGGCAGAACAGCGCAAAAGCCTCATCGGTTCAGGCGATCGGTCGGAACGAATTCGCACCTATAACTACCCCCAGGGTCGCATCACCGACCACCGCATCAACCTCACCCTCTATAAACTCGCCGAAATAATGGCCGGCGCGCTCGATTTCCTGGTGGAGCCGTTGGTGCAGGAACATCAGGCTGATCAGTTACGGAGCCTGGGTGAAGATGAATAACCAGACTTGCCGATGGAAATGGCTTGCGCGGTAGCAGGCGTTCCAGATGGACATGACGATCGGCGATTGGATGCGCCAGCACAAGGATATAGATCGACTGGATCGCGAGCTGATTCTCGCGAAAACCCTCGCATTGACCCGTGCGCAAATCATTGCCAGACCAGAACATCTCCTGGATGACGACTCTCTCAGGTGGCTGGCATCCTGGGTTGAACGCCTGCGCAACGGTGAACCACTGGCCTACCTCACCGGGGTCAAGGAATTCCGGGGGCTAACCTTTGAAGTGACGCCAGACGTCCTGATACCCCGACCTGAAACCGAGCTACTGGTGGAACTGGCCATCGATCTCGCTATTACCAGGGAGAGGGTCGACAATAAACTGCGGATACTGGATCTCGGCACCGGTAGCGGCGCTATCGCGGTCGCCCTGGCTGACTTCCTCACCGAGACCGCAGCGGTTGCCGAAGTCTACGCGAGCGAGCGTTCTACCGCTGCGCTGGGCGTCGCGCGAAGGAACGCGGCTAATCACGATGTTTCCGTTCAATGGCTGGAGAGTGACTGGTTTCGGGATATCACTACCCAGTTCGATCTCATCGTTTGTAATCCGCCTTACGTCGCGACAAACGATTCCCATCTGGCGGCACTGCGCCACGAGCCATCGGCCGCGCTGTGTGCTGGCAGCGACGGACTCGATGCGCTAGCCATTATCGTACCCGGAGCACATGCCAACCTCCTGCCCGGAGGTTGGCTGCTCGTGGAACACGGTTACAATCAGCAAACTGCGGTGCAATCCCTGTTTGCCGAGCAGGGTTACGAGCACATCAGCACCGAGCGCGACCTCGGCGGTCGGCCGCGGGTCACACTCGGAAGGGAGCCTTAGCGCGTAGAGTGGTTGGGAAACAGGCCAGATGAATGACGAGCAGTTGCTGCGCTACAGCCGGCAGATCATGTTGCCAGAGATGGATATCGCAGGTCAGGAGAAGCTGCTGGCAGCTCGAGTGCTCATTGTTGGGCTCGGTGGCCTCGGCTGTCCAGCTGCATTGTATCTGGCGGCAGCGGGCGTGGGTCAACTTGTCTTAGTCGATCATGACCGGGTGGATCTCTCCAATCTCCAACGGCAGATCGCTCACAAAACGACCTCCATTGACGAGCTGAAGGTGATCTCCGCTGCACGCAGTATTGCCGAAATCAACCCGGATACCATCGTCACCACCATCGATCATCAGTTAGTCGACGATGAACTCATCGATTCAATCGGCCGATGCGACGTCGTCCTCGACGCAACCGACAACTTCGAGGCCCGTTACGCTATCAACGACGCTTGCTGGCAAACTTGCGTACCACTGGTTTCGGGCGCGGCAATTCGTTGGGAAGGCCAGGTGGCAGTATTCGATCCCCGGTCCGAAACATCACCTTGTTATCGGTGCCTCTATGGCGAAGGCGACGACGAAGCGCTGAACTGCGCGGAAAACGGCGTCGCCGCACCCGTCGTTGGCATCATCGGCACATGCCAGGCCATGGAAACCATCAAGCTCATCACCGGAATTGGTGAGTCTCTGACCGAGAGCGTATTGTTTTTTGACGGCAAAGCCATGGAGTGGCGCAAACTCGGCTTGACTAAGGACCCCCAGTGTCAGACGTGTCGAGGCTGATCTCATAAATCGCAGCAAGATCGTCCAGCAGCCTTGGTTTCACCACCGCAACCTCATCCGGTCCACCAAGATCACACATCTGAGTAACCTCTATGTCCGCCAATCCACACGGATTGATTCTGGCATACGGCGCCAGGTCCATGTTCACGTTGAGGCTCAACCCGTGGTACGAACATCCGCGTCGAACCCGCAACCCAAGCGCTGCGATCTTCGCACTATCCACATACACCCCCGGCGCATCAGCGCGCGGTGCGCCGCAGATACCGTAGTTGGCGAGTGTATTCACCACCGCGTTTTCGATGCCCGTGACAAGTCCTCGGACGGACAAATTCATGCGCCGTAGATCGAAGAGCAAATAGCCAACGAGCTGACCGGGGCCGTGATACGTCACCTGACCCCCGCGATCGGATTGCACTACGGGAATGTCTCCCGGAGCGATGAGATGTTCTTCCTTGCCAGCCTGGCCCTGAGTAAAAACAGGGTCGTGTTCCGTCAACCAGATTTCGTCTTGCGTTTTCTCGGTTCGGTTATCGGTGAAAGTTTGCATGGCTCGAAAGACGGCTTGGTAGTCCGTGCGACCGAGATCTTTGACGAGAACGTGCGTCTGCATGTCAATGCACCATCTTCACTAGCGGCGCTGCCATCGGGAAGCCAATTGTCGGGGGGTCAGTCACTGGAGAAAAGGCTGCCGAAAAAGAGATAAATGAAGTCACCCATCCGCGAAAACACGCCAGCTTCCTCGGCGTCCGCTAGCGCCACGAGCGGCGCGCTGTACGTCAACTCGTCTCCCAACAACAGGCGCAACTCTCCAAACTCCTGACCGGCCCGGGCTGGTGCTTCTATCACTTTGGCAATCTTCAACTCCGCCTCGACATCGTTGTAATGACCGCGTGGTATCGTGATGTACACATCCTCGAGCACACCAAGCTCGATGTTTTCGGCCTCGCCGTACCAGAGCTCCGCCGTCTTCAAAGGCACTCGAGCCTCGTATAACTTGCGCGTTTCGAAATAACGGAAACCGTAGGAGAGAAGCTTCTGACTTTCGCGCATGCGCACCTCATCGCTTTCGGTACCCATCACGACGGAAACCAACCGCATGTTATCGCGCTTCGCCGAGGCAACCAGACAGTAGCCAGCGGCTCGCGTGTGCCCGGTTTTCACGCCGTCCACCGTTTTGTCACGCCACAACAAACGATTACGATTGGGTTGCGGGATGTCGTTGAAGGTGAACGCTCGCTCCGCATACAGAGCATAAACTTCAGGAAACCGGTTGATGAGAGAGCGGGTCAATAAGGCCAGGTCCCAGGCTGACGTATAATGGCCTTTGTCAGGCAATCCGGTGGCGTTGACAAACTGCGTCGACCCCATGCCCAACTCCGCCGACTGTTGGTTCATCATGTTTGCAAAGGCGTCTTCACTCCCTGCGATATGTTCGGCCAACGCGACACTCGCATCGTTACCCGATTGGATGATGATACCTCTCAGCAGATCTCCCACTGACACCCGGGTACCCTCGCGAATGAACATCCGCGATCCCGGTGTCTGCCACGCCTTTACACTGATGAGCACTTGATCGTCTTCTTTGATCCGCCCCGCCGCCAGTTCCACCGCGGCGATGTAGCTGGTCATGATTTTAGTGAGGCTCGCCGGAGGCAACGGCTCGTGAATATTGTTTTCGACGAGCACTTTGTTAGTGTCTGCATCCATGAGCAGATACCCGCTTGCGGCGATGCTCGGCGGTGGTGGGATGATCGGCGCGGTCGCGGCAAGGACCCCGTGCGCGACACCACAGATCCCCAGCAGGTACAACGCCGCTTGCAACATCCGAAGCCTCATGGTCGATTCCTTCGCATCCGAGAAATCGCGCATTTTAGCGTTGATTCGACGTTGGTAGCAGTACGGCCAGGATAAAACCTCAAGTTAACCAGAGGCAACGCAGCGAGCCGCCCGGTTCAGCGTGCCAGAATCAGCGGTTGCCCGTAATCTGCCGCCATGATCAAGGCCTGCAGACGCAACGCTTCCGGATGTCCACTCACCGGACCAACGCGAACGCGGAACAATCGATCGTCGGACACTTCCACAACATGGACCGACGTCCCCGTCAGCTTTCGCAAATTGTCCCGCAAGGCATCTGCGGCGGCAAGTTCGCGAAAAGCGCCTGCTTGAAGAAAGAAGTGGGGTTGTTCGGTGAGGGTTTCCACCCGCACCCGGGTTGTACCGCGGTCGGCAAAATCAAGCTTTAGAGCGGCGGCGTATGAAAGATCGATGATACGTTCGGAATGGAATGGGCCGCGATCGTTCACCCGCACCACCGTTGAGCGGCCGTTGGCGAGGTTGGTGACCTTCAAGTACGTGGGGATGGGCAGTGTGGTATGGGCGGCCGTGAGCTTGAACATATCGAACGGTTCGCCGCTCGAGGTGAGCCGCCCATGGAATTTTTTTCCGTACCAGGATGCATTGCCAGTAGCCTTATATCCGGCAGCGGTTTCCAGTACATGATAAGTCCTGCCACGAACCGTATAAGAAGGCGGATTACCCCGTTTGCTCCTCGGCTCATCGCGCGGAATGGGATCTGGCAGATTGGCAATGTCTGGCGGGGTGCGAAGGGGCGGACCATCGCGGGGTTCCACGTAACCACCCGAACCGCTCTTGCAAGCCGCAAGCAGCACCAGGACCATACAGCCAAGCCAATGAGAACCCCTCAATCTGTTACCACGCTTCCCACACCAATCATCCCGGCTAGCGTAACGCAGTCGACGCCACCCGACGCTGTTTGATGGCCTGACCCAACTGATGGACGGCGAGCGCGTACAGACGATTACGGTTGTAGCGCATAATCACATAGAAGTTGTTGAGCCCCAGCCAGTATTCCTCACCCTGCTCGAGACCCATGCGGAACATGGCGGCTTTTGCATCGCCCGGTAACTCACCTACATTCACCCCGAGTGCCTGAAGTTCGCTGACAGTGTGGCCCAGCGTTACGCCTTTATTGGCCACAGCGTCCACCGCACTCGTTCGGTCGCTGGCCACATCCACCTGAACGACCACCGGTCCGCCACCTTTCCAACCATGGCGTTGAAAGTAGTTGGCCACGCTGCCGATTGCATCACTTTCGTTTTTCCAGATGTCGCGTAGACCGTCGCCATCGAAGTCGACCGCGTAGTGTCGAAAGCTCGATGGCATGAACTGGCCGTAACCCATGGCGCCCGCGTATGAGCCTTTGAGATCCAGGGGGTTTTTACCCTCCTCGCGGGCGAGCAATAGAAACTCAGTGAGTTCATCGCGAAAGAACGCCCCTCGAGGGTGCGAATCGTCGAATGCAAGTGTCATCAGCGCATCCAGCACCCGATGCCTGCCGACCACCCGCCCCCACCGAGTCTCTACGCCGATGATGGCAACGACATACTCCGGCGGAACCCCGAAACGATCCTTCGCCTGATCGAGAATGGCCTCGTTGGCAGCCCAGAACTCGAGCCCTTGGTCAATGGTCTTTTCGCGCAGGAAGATGCGCCGATATTCCCACCACTCGAGCCTCTTTTCCGCTGGTTTGGAAATGAGATCCAGCACGTCTTGTCTGCGCCGAGCCGAGGAGATGACCTCTTCGAGTTCCTGCTGGTTGAAACCGTGTTCCTTGACCAGTTCAACCATGTACTCGCGGACATCCTGACGGTCGGTGAAATCGGCGCCTGCCACACCGCACCCGAGTAGACCCGCAATGCCCAGAAGAACTGCAATTCGCATAATTATCCTAATTCCTACCACTGGTTAGCTCTCAGAAAAGAAACTGCCACCCGGCGTCCCTGCTCATCACGCTGGTTTCCGTTCAAATTGAACAGCGGCCAGCGCTTGTCTTAAATGCCCGATCTTCACCATGCCTGGTGCGTGTGCACGGCCATGATGATGCCAAAACTCGCCATGAGGGTAATGGCCGATGTACCACCGTAACTCACCAGCGGAAGCGGTACGCCCACCACCGGGAGCAACCCACTCACCATGGCAATGTTCACAAATACATAGACAAAAAAAGTCAGCGTGAGTGTCCCTGCCAGCAAACGCTGAAAAGTGTGTTGAGCCCGCGCCGCAATATAGAGGCCTCTCGCGATCACAATCAGATAGAGGCTGAGCAAGGTCAGAATCCCCACGAAACCGAGTTCTTCGCCGATCACCGCAATGATGAAATCCGTTTGCGCCTCCGGCAGAAACTCGAGGTGACTCTGAGTGCCTTCAAAAAGACCCTTGCCATACAATCCACCCGAGCCGATGGCCGTCTTGGATTGGATAATGTTCCAGCCCGCGCCAAGTGGATCACTCTCCGGATCAAACAACGTCACGATACGTTGACGCTGGTAGTCCTGCAGGACAAACCACAGCGCCGGGGCGGCAGCCGCCATGACGACAACCGAGTAGCCGATCCAACGCCAATAGATACCCGCCAATACGATCAGGGAAAGGCCGGCAGCGGCGATCAGAATTCCGGTACCGAGATCCGGTTGCAATACGATCAACCCGGTAGGGAACGCAATGATCGCAAGTGCCACGCACAGATCCTTAAACCGCGGCGGCAGTGCACGATCCGCAAAGTACCAGGCCAACATCATGGGTACCGCCAACTTCATGAGTTCGGAAGGCTGGAACCGCGGCAAACCCGGGACGTCGAGCCAGCGATATGAACCTTTGACGTTCACCCCGACAAGCAGCACCAAAACAAGCAGTCCCACGCCGCCGAGGTAGATGATGGGAGCCCAGCGTTGGTAGAACCGCGGGTGCAACTGCGCGGCTACCAGCATAGCGATGAGCGCAAGCCCCATACGCACGGTCTGACTTGTGAAAATCGCTGGGATTTCGCGCCCGGGACGACCACCAGACGCGCTGTAGAGCACCACAAGGCCAAAACCGATGATGGCCATCAGCGTCAGCAGCAGAAGCGGATCGAGGTGAATGCGCACCAGGCGAGCACTGGTAGTGGTTTGAAGCCCTGCGCTGCGTGGCAACTGGCGAAGAAAATCCTGATTGCTCATCGCGCCGCCAACTGCGGTAGCAGAAAATGGTCGATTACCTCCCGCGCGATCGGTCCGGCCACACTACTGCCACCGCCACCGTTCTCCACCAGAACCGCAAGCGCAATGACTGGATCATCCGCGGGCGCAAACGCAATGAACCACGCGTGCTTGCGGCTGTATTCGTCGAGCGCTTCTTCGTCGTATTCCTCGCCCTGTTTGATTTCAACTACCTGGGTGGTCCCTGACTTACCCGCCATGCGATAGGCGATGTTCTGACCGATGTAGGCCCAGGCAACCCCGTTCTGGCCGTAACCCTTGTTGCCACGATGGACGACGTCTTCCATGGCGTCCACCATGAGTTCCCAGTCGTCGGGACTTGGCCCTGCAACCGGCGGCAGAGGCTGCAGTGGATCGAACTCCACCAGAGGCCTGTCGCTCGACAGCAGCATCCGCGGACGCCGCCGGATGCCGCGATTGGCGATAACGGAAGCGACGTTGGCCAGTTGCAGTGGGGTGACCAAGAGATCTCCCTGACCGATAGCGAGATTAACCGTGTCTCCGGGATACCAAACCTCGCCCTTGGCACCCTGTTTCCACAAGCGATCGGGCATAAGCCCCGTGCTGGTATCGGGAATGTCCACTCCGGTGTGTTGTCCGATTCCGAACTGGGCGGCAAACTCCGCCAGCTCGTCGATGTCCATTCGCGTGACCAGATTGTAGAAGTACACGTTCGATGAACGATAGATGGCGCGATTGAGGTCCACCATACCCTGACCGCCGGAGTTGTTCTTCTTCCAGCTCCAATCCCGGTAAATCCGATCCTGATTGGGGAGCCTGAACCAGCCCCGATCCTCAATCTGCTCTTCCCAATCCGTCAGACCAAGGGAAATTCCCGCAAGTCCGACGATAGGTTTGAACGTTGACCCTGGCGCGTACTGACCATTGATCGCACGATTGAACAGCGGTGTGGCGCGGGAACTGGCCAACGCCCGATACTGCTTGCTACTGATCCCGGTAACGAAGAGATTCGGGTCATAGCCTGGGTTACTCACCATGGCAAGCACGCCCCCGGAGCGGGTATCCAGCGCAACGATGGCGCCACGGCGCTGTCCCAACGCCGCGTAGGCCGCGATCTGCAGACGGATATCCAGATGCAGAGTGATATTCTGTCCGGCCACCGGCGGTTTTTTGTCCAGCTCCTGCCGGATTCGTCCATGAGCATCGGTTTCCACTCGCTGGTAACCCACCTCACCGTGCAGCGATTGCTCATAGAATCGCTCTATGCCGATCTTGCCGATGAACTTGGTGGCACTGTAGCGAATCGGGTCCAGGCGTCGCAGGTCTTCTTCGGTGACCCGGCGCACCGAGCCAACGGCGTGCGCAAGCATCGCACCCTGAGGGTAATGGCGAATCAGTTGAGTGTTGATCTCGACCCCCGGGAGACGATGGCGGTTGACGGACAACCTCGCGATTTCCTCTTCGTCCAGATTGAGCTTCAGCGCGACCGACTCGTAAGGGCGGCGGCGGCGCTTCAATCGTTCGCGAAAACCTTCGAGATCTTCATCATCAATCCGCACCAGCGTGGCAAGTTCCGCGATGAGCGCATCGAGATCCTCGATACGTTCCCGCACCAGCGCCAGGCTCGAAACAGGCCGGTTCTCGGCCAGCAGGACGCCATTGCGGTCGTATATCAACCCGCGTGGTGGCGCCAACGGTTGGACTTGAATGCGATTCTCTTCCGAGCGGGTGTGGTAGGTGTCATATTCCAGCACCTGTAGCTGGACCATCCGTCCCACCAATCCCAACAGTAAGCCCGCGGCAATGACAAATAGCGTCAAGGCCCGGGTACCAAACGACCGGCGTTCGCTGAGACTGTCTTTGATGAAAAGTGACGGCGACATGTCAGGCGCGATGATAGGGGTGGCCGGTGAGCAACGTCCAGGCGCGATAGAGCTGTTCAGCAACGATGACCCGGACCAGGGCATGGGGAAAGGTGAACTTCGACAACGACATTATTTCGTTCGCCCGCTCATGGCAGGCAGGCGCCAGGCCATCCACACCCCCCACGAGAATAACAACGTCACTGCCCCTCATGCGCCACTTGTCGAGTTTTTTGGCGAGCTGTTCGGTGCTGCAAGCTAATCCTCCTGTGTCCAGGGCGACCACCCACTCCTTCGGGCTTATCTGAGCGAGCATTTTGTCCGCCTCGCGTTGCCGCGAAATATCTGCACTGCGCCCCTTTCTGGGTGTCGCCGGAATTTCGACTAACCGCAACTCGGTCTCGCGTGGCATGCGTTTGGCGTACTCCTGATATCCTTCGTTGATCCATCCTGGTGTCCGCGTGCCAACAGCCATGAGGCGTATCTTCACCTCGGTCTAGGAGTCTGCGCGGTAGAAAAGATTCCCACTACGAAAGCACTACAGCGACGTTTCGGATCCGGTGGGGAGATCGCTCCACAATCGCTCCAGATCGTAAAAGGAGCGTGTTTCCACCTGCATGACGTGCACCAGTACGTCGCCGAGATCGATAAGCACCCATTCATGCGTCTCCCGGCCCTCTATGCCTCGTGGCAGGCATCCGCCTGCCTTGCAGGACTCGGCCACCTGGTCCACCAGCGCCTTCACATGCCGGTTGGAGGTGCCGCTGACAATCACCATGAAATCCGTGATATCCGTAAAAGCCATCACGTTCAAACAGACAATATTCCGGCCTTTACCATCTTCCAGAACAGCAGCGACATGATCGCGCAACACTTCAGGACTCAACGTTTACCTCCGTACAACCCGTGCTCGTCAATATAGGTGCTGACCCGGGGTGGGAGCAAATGATCCACGGGCTCGCCCGAGCCCACGCGCGCACGTATGTCCGAGGCCGAAACCGCATACAGCTCCGACTCCAGAAAAAAAACCTGGCCCGCACTCGCGTCCGGTTTTCGTTCCACGCCGCGGCACTCGGTGACGCGCTGCATTACCGTACCCAACCGCCGCTCCTCACCGGGGCGTTCGAGCACCACCAGATTGGCCAGATCGAGAATCTCACGCCATGAC